>JAZSDS010000075.1:0-25754 GCA_045531275.1 Faecousia sp. | reverse complement strand
AAGAAATCTTGGAGCGTTAGCGACTTAGATTTCTTTAGACACCTGGCTCGGAATGACAGCGTATTTTGCAACAATCCCATTTAAAATTGTCTGCAGCCGGGTCATGCATACCGGTCGATAGCATCCTGGATCCTGCCCTTTACCAGAGCTGCCAGCTGGGAGGCCTTCATATCCCTGTATTCCTCATAGGCAATAGGAGGCAAATAGTGCAGCTGCACCGTTACCTGCTTGCTGCCCTTCTGGTCCAGGACCTTGAAGCTGTCGATAAAGGCCATAGGCACTACCGGACACTTTGCCTTCACCGCGCAACGGAAGCTGCCGCCGTGGAATTCCATCATCCGGTTGCCCAGCCGGCTGCGGGTGCCCTCCGGGAAGATCACATAATTCCGGCCTTTTTTTACCTCCTGGATCACGCTTTGGATCACAGTTAGGGATTGTCGGGCATCCTCCCTGTCCATGGCAAAGGATTTTGTGCAGGCGTAAATCTCCTTCAAAAGGGGCACCTGTGCCAGCTCTTTTTTGTAGACGATGCCCAGGGGCGCGTCACAGCTGGCGGCAATGGCCACCACATCAAAAAGCCCCTGATGGTTGCCATAGAGCATAAAGCCGCCCTCTGCCGGAATGTTTTCCTTGCCATACACCCGCAGGTCGATATTTCCGGACTTTACCGCCAGACCCATGATATGCTGGATGTGCTTCCATTTTTCTGCCTCAGGGTAGCTTTCGGTGTGCTTTGCGTAGCGGCAAAGCTTACTGTAAGCGCCGGGAATCTTCCAGAGATTTCTCAGCAGCATCAGCGCCAAACGGTTCATAACATCATTCCTCCTCCAAGAAAACGGGCGTGTTGCATTCTTTTTTGCAACACGCCCTTTGTCTTTATTTTGCGTATTCCACAGCCTTGGTCTCGCGGATCACATTGACCTTGATTTGTCCGGGGTATTCCAGCTCGGATTCGATCTTCTTGGCAATATCCCGGGCCAGAATAATCATATTATCCTCAGTAACTTCCTCGGGCTTGACCATAATGCGAACCTCACGGCCTGCCTGAATGGCAAAGGCCTTTTCAACGCCGGGGTAAGAGCCGGTAAGCTCTTCCAGCTTCTGCAGGCGGCGGATGTAGTTCTCTACATTCTCACGGCGGGCGCCGGGACGGGCAGCGGACACTGCATCGGCAGCCTGCACCAGCACCGCGATGACTGTCTTGGGCTCCACATCACCGTGGTGAGCCTCAATGGCATTAACAATAACGGGGTTTTCCTTGTACTTCCGGGCAAGATCTGCGCCCAGCTGCACATGGCTGCCTTCTACCTCATGGTCGATAGACTTACCCAGGTCATGGAGCAGACCTGCACGCTTTGCCAGGGTCACGTCCACGCCCAGCTCGGAAGCCATAAGGCCTGCGATATGGGCAACCTCCATAGAGTGGTTCAGCACATTCTGGCCGTAGGAAGTGCGGTACTTCTGGCGGCCCAGGATCTTGATAAGCTCGGGATTCAAGCCATGAACACCGGTCTCATAGCAAGCCCGCTCGCCCTCCTCACGGATGGTGCGGTCCACATCCTTCCGGGCCTTCTCCACACAATCCTCAATGCGGGTGGGGTGGATACGACCATCGGCGATCAGCTTCTCCAGAGACAGCCTTGCCACCTCACGGCGGACAGGGTCAAAGCTGGAAACGGTGATAGCCTCGGGGGTATCGTCGATAATCAGGTCAACACCGGTAATGGTCTCCAGGGTGCGGATGTTCCGACCCTCACGGCCAATGATGCGACCCTTCATCTCATCGTTGGGCAGAGGCACAACGGAAACAGTGGCCTCGGCGGCATGGTCCGCGGCGCAGCGCTGGATGGCAATGGAGAGGATCTCTCTTGCCTTTTCCTCTGCTTCGTCCTTCATCTCCTGCTCGATCTGCTTGATCTTCATAGCAGTATCATGGCGGACTTCCTGCTCCACGCTGGCAAGGAGCTGGGCCTTTGCCTGCTCCTGAGACAGACCGGAGATCTGCTCCAGGGTGGCAAGGTGGGCCTTCTTAACAGCGGCAATTTCTTCCTTTTCCTTAGCCAATTCTTCTACCCGGCGGGCAAGCTCCTCTTCCTTCTTCTCGAAGTTCTCAGTCTTCTTGTCCAGGGTCTCTTCCTTCTGCTGCAGTCTGCGCTCCTGCTTGCTCAGCTCAGCGCGACGCTCTTTTACTTCTTTTTCGTACTCTGTGCGGGATTTATGGATTTCGTCCTTTGCTTCCAGAAGCATTTCCTTCTTACGGCTCTCGCCGCTGCGGATGGCTTCGTTGATCAAACGGGTGGCCTCCTGCTCTGCAGAGCCGATCTCCCGCTCAGCAACACGCTTGCGGATGGCTCCGCCGATGGCAATTCCGATGCCAAACAAAGCCGCGCCACCAAGGACGATCAATGCAATTTGTAAAGGTCCCATAAATTCTTAAGCACACCTCCTTTATAAAATAGACATATCCAACGAGGTGAGCGCAATAAGCCCCATGTGTGAAATTGGCAAACAACCGCCGGGTAGTGGCCGGCGAAGATTAACAGCACAAACAAAACGCCATGAGGCGCAAAACGCTTTCTCTCGGTCAATGCCGGGTTCAAACGGTGATGCTGCAACGACATATGTGTGCGCAGCATACACCACATCGAATATATTGTACTTGCCCAGACAGGGAATGTCAAGAACTAATGCGTGAAACATCCGGAAAAGTTTACATAATTTTAGCAAATTTCCAGGAATATCCAGGAGGAAAACTTCCCCTGTTTTCGCGTTGACAATACTCCCTCCCCATGCTAGAATAAAGCCAATGCGGGCGTGGTGGAATTGGCAGACACGTTGGATTTAGGTTCCAATGGATTTCCGTGCAGGTTCAAGTCCTGTCGCCCGTACCAAAAATCCTGAATGCGAGAGCGTTCAGGATTTTTACTTTTTACCTCTTCACTCTTCACTTTTCACTAAAAACGCATTCCGGATTTTTGGAAGTAATAAGTAATAGTGAATAGTGAAGAAGTTGTGGTATCCGCTTCACAGATGATTGAAATAAAAGCAGAAATATGATATGATCAATTAAAAAGGTGGTGTTCGCATGAATCTGATTCAAGAATATCTCACATTAGTAATTGATATTGTGTATCACCCCAAAATTACCGAAACTGCGTATTTTATAGATTATCACAAAGAACACAATCGCAAGGTAACAAGGATGCGTAATATCGCTACTATAATTGAGAAAAAGCATCCAGACCTTAAAAGCGAGTTTTGCAAACTACTTTTTCACGAGAGCGGTGGTGTTCGTCTTTGGGTAGCGCATCATATTCTTGAGGTTATGAACTGTGATAAGGCCTACCGGAAGATCGCACTACGAGAAATTCGCCACAATGCGAGAACGGATAAAACCGCGAATGGCTTTGGTGAAAGAGTTTGGTTGAAAAATTGGTATGTGACAAACCCCAAAGATAGATGGATATGATTCTATTGTTTGACATCAAAAAGCATTTAGAACTTTGGTAAATAATAAGTAATAGACTCTTTTCCAATTGTAAAATCCATTGGAGCTCAACACTTTTTGCTTAAATCCTATAACACAACCCGTACCAATAATAAACGGGATGCGTTTGCCTCCCTTTTATTATTGGTCAAAGGAAGTAGGGACTTGAACCCATAGCAGCGGAACTGTCCGGTGGACAGTTCCTGCCACCAGTGCAAACACTGGTGGCTACCTCTATTTTCGCAAAGCGAATATGCATATCAAGTCCTGTTTGAGTGTACCAATAGGGCGTGTTGCAAAACGCAACAACGCCCTAAAACTATGCCCTGGCTCTGTCGAGTGATTGATAACCGCCCATACAAACGCCTACACCGCAAAGTTTTCTTGCAGTCGACAAAATCTTGTATGTTTCCTCTTTTTGTGCTATAATAAATCTATTCTATTGGTTTTACGCTAAAAATGGGGGTACTTATGAAGAATTTTCTCGCATACTTTTTTGGTGCAGGCACTGAAGTAGAGTTTACCAACTTTACCCTTGCCCACTTTGCGCCTATTCTGGTGGCAGCCCTGCTGATCTATACCATTTACCGCTGCCGCAACTGTCTCCGGGAAAGCAGTGGGGACAAGGCTGTCCGCTATATTTTGGCCTTTGCCCTGATTTTCTCCGAGATGTCCTATTACTGGCGGCTGGTGGGTGTTCCTGCCCTGGGTCCCAATCCCATAGACCATCTGCCCATTACCGTGTGCGGCTGGGCTGTGGTGTTTTGCAGCTACATGGTCATTGGAAAATCCCAGACCCTTTTCGACATCTCTTACTTCTGGCTGTTTGCCGGTTCTGTTTTTGCCCTGATAACCCCCACGGTTATCACCTATACCGGCCCTACCCGGTTCCGCTACTACCAGTTCTGGGCGGAGCATCTCCTGGGATATATCGCAATTTTTTACATGATCTTTGTCCACGGCATGCGGCCCACTGTCAAATCCGCCATCAAATCCTATATCGGACTGATTATCCTTGCGGTGATCGCCTACTTTACCAACGACATGCTGGGACCTGGCGCAAACTACCTGTTTATGGCCCGGCCTGAGGACACCCCCTCTGTGCTGGATATCCTGCCTCCCAACTTTGCGCTTCGGATCTTTGTTATGGCGGCTGTGGTTACCCTTTTGTTTGCTGTAGCGTATCTGCCCTGGTATCTTAAGGACAGAAAGGCTACCCGGCAGCAGGCAGCCCAGAAAGTTTAGGAAGGTGCTGTCAATGAAACGAGCTCTGATCCCGGCAGACAGACTGCAAGATTATATTTGGGAGGGCATCTCCAAAAAGGTTTACCCTGACCGGATAGAGCTTTGTCTGCCTTTTGTTTTTGGCAACGGATCCTCTGACCCCCTGTGTCTGACCTGGACCGAAAAGGGCGTTCTTACCGACAACGGAAGAACGCTGACAGAACTGAAAAAGCGTCTGGGAGACATTGCCCCCTTCAAGAAGGATATTGAACGGATTGTGGCTCACTGCGGGGATTTCAAGCTGGCAGGAGGGCAAAAACTGGTGCTGCCCTGCCGGTCCTCTGCAGGCAAATACCTCTCCTATGCACTGCAGCAAATGCTTCAGGCCATATCCCTGATCCTGGTGGTGGATACTGTCCGGGTGTACCCTCCGTGGAACTGGCCGGAAGAACAGGAGGCCCCGGGATGTTTCTAAAAGAAGTAAGCGAAATGCTGGACTATTTATATGCCGGCAAGGATCTTCGCGATCATACAATAATTTTCCCCAAGGTCCGCTTTGACGGCGACAGCATGTTCTTCCGCTTCCGTCTGGAGGAAGAAAAATACTGTCTTCTGGAAACTTCGGACAATTTCGGAGAATGGCTTGCCTGCTGCACTCCCGACGGTTGGAAAGAGGCCGTCCCGGTGATCCGCCGCCTTGCTGACCCCTACGGCGTGGAATTCGATGCGGTGAAGGGCCGGCTTTTCATCCGCTTCCGGCGAAATGAGCTGCCCCTGGCACAAGCGGTACTGCGGTTGGAGCAGGCTATGCTGGTAACCGGCTCTCTGGGAAAAATCATTAAATGCGAATAAGAACAAACAGGAGACATCTGGTTGATGTCTCCTGTTTTTGCGTTTATTTAACCCTGCTTGGACAGCAGCTCCTTGTCGCTGGCAAAAGCATTTCCGCTGCCTGCCTCGAACAGGCTCAAAAGCTGTTCGATGGTCAGGTTCTTTTTATCCTCGCCGGAAACATCTACCACGATGCGTCCTTCATCCATCATAATCAAACGGTTGCCATAGGCAATGGCGTCGTGCATATTATGGGTGACCATGAGGGTGGTGAGGCCATTCTCAGTGACCAGCTTGTTGGTGATCTCCAGCACCTTTGCTGCGGTCTTGGGATCCAGCGCTGCGGTATGTTCATCCAGAAGCAGTAGCTTGGGCTTGTTCAGGGTAGCCATCAGCAGGGTCACTGCCTGCCGCTGACCGCCGGACAGAAGCCCCACCTTGGTGGAAAGCCGGTCCTCCAGTCCCAACTCCAACTGGGCCAACAGCGCCTTGTACTCCTCCCGGTCTGCCCGGGTACAGCCCCAGCGCAGCTTCCGCTTTTTGCCTCTGCGGGCGGCTATAGCCAGATTTTCCGCAATCTCCATATCCGGCGCTGTGCCTTTCATGGGATCCTGAAACACCCGGCAAAGGAGGGATGCCCGCTTGAAGGCCGGCAACTGAGTCACATCTACGCCGTCGATCTCGATAGTTCCATAGTCCGGCTTCCAGACACCGGAAATGGCATTGAGCATGGTGCTCTTGCCTGCGCCGTTGCCGCCGATGACTGTTACAAAATCTCCCGGTGCCAGGGTCAGGTTCAGGTTGGAAAGCGCCCGCTTTTCGTTGACGGTGTTGGGGTTGAAGGTCTTGTACAGATTCTTGATCTTAAGCACAGCCATTCCCTCCCTGCTCACTCTCTTCTATAAGCTCCTGGGGAATCTTAGGCTTTGTAAAATACTGACCCTTCAGGTAGGGGAATGCCAGGAACACCGCCACAACCACGGCAGAGAGCATTTTCAGCAGGTCTGCGTCCAGGCCGAGGCAGATCACAAAGGTGTACACCAGGAAGTAGGCAACGCCACCACCAACCACGCCGATGAGGCTTACCACAAAATTGGGCTTGATCTTTAGGGAAACAGACAGGCCGATAATGATGGCCGCCAGACCGATAACGATGGCGCCACGGCCCATATTGATGTCTGCAAAGCCCTGATACTGAGCAAGCAGCGCCCCTGCCAGGGCAACAATGCCGTTGGAAATAGCCAATCCCAGCACTTTGTTGCGTTTTACATTCACGCCCTGGGCCTCGCTCATATCCGCATTGTCACCGGTGGACTTTACGGACAGGCCCACCTCTGTGTAGAAAAACAAGAACAGCGCCACAATAATCAGCACGCAGAAGCCTGCACCCACTGCAATGGCAAGAGGGTTATTGATAGAGGACAGCAGCACGAAATGGTTACGGGAGCTGATAGACAAATTGGCCTTGCCCAGGATCTTTAGATTCAATGACCATAGGATCAGCTGGGTGAGGATGCCGGACAGGATGGCGGGGATCCCCATAAGGGTGTGGAAGAGACCTGTTATCACTCCTGCCAGGGCGCCGGCGACCAAGGCCGCCAGCAGGCAAACAAACACATTTACGCCATTTGCCAGCAAAACAGCGCATACACAGGCACCGGTGCAGATAGAACCGTCCACCGTCAGGTCAGCAATGTCCAGAATCTTATAGGATATGTACAGACCGATGGCCATAATGCCCCAGATCAGCCCCTGGGCAATGGCACCGGGCAATGCATTGAGAAAAATCATACTTACTTACTTGCGCTCCGGGCAATGTAGCCTTCCTTATCCAGGGCGGCGGTGTCGATACCCAACTCGTCGCAGATCTCCTTGTTGTATTTCTTTACAGGCTCAGCGTCGTAGCCAATGGCCATCTTGGTGATGTCCTCCTGACCCAGCAGGACCTTGGCTGCCATCTTGCCGGTTTCCGCGCCAATGTTATAGTAGCTGATTGCCAGTGTTGCAAAGCAGACATCGCTTTCATAGCCGGTAAACACGGGGGTCTTGGCAGGACCGCAGACATTGCGGATCATCTCATCGTTGGATGCCACGGTGTTATCTGTGGGGATATAGATGGCATCGCACTCGGTGGAAGCGGAGGTGGTGATGCTCTGCAGCTCTGTGGATTCGGAGAACTTGTACTCCTTAACGGTGATGCCCTTGCCGGCCAGATAGCTGTTGACCACATTGTACTGATATGCGGAGTTGGGCTCAGCGGAGCAGTACAGGATGCCCACAGTAGCGCCGGCTTCCAGAGACAGCACATCGATCATCATCTGGGCCTGGTCCTCCAGAGGTGCCAGGTCGGAAGTGCCGGACACATTGCTGCCCACTACGCCGTTAAAATTCTCGATCTCCAGGGCCACACCATACTCGGTGATGGAAGTGCCCAGGACAGGGATGGTCTTGGTAGCATTGTATGCTGCCTGGAGGGCGGGGGTAGCGTTGCCCAGGATCAGGTCCACTTCGTCGGAAACAAAGCTGTTGATAATGGTAGAACAGGTGTTGGGATCACCCTGGCCGTTCTGTTCCTTGAACTGAACAGTTCTGCCCTCGGCTGCCAGTGCCTCAGTCAGGGCTTCCTTAAAGCCCTTGGTTGCAAGGTCCAGGGAGTCGTGGGTCACCAGCTGGCAGATACCCACAACATATTCCTGCTTATTGGGATCTACCTGGATGGTCTCCTGGGAGCAGCCGGTAAAGCCAACGCACAGGCCAAGACACAATACCATAACTAAAATCAGGGACAGTACTCGTTTCATTTGAAATTACCTCACAATACTATTTATTATTCACATAGCCGAAACCATGAAAATGACAAAACAAAAGCCCCCGCGCTTTCCAAAGGAAAGACACAGGGACAGCCAAAGACCGTGTTACCACTCTGCTTCGCCCTTTTCTCGCGAAAAGAGCCTTAATAGGTGCCAATACACCCTTGCAATGTAACGGTTGCACCCCGGTAAGGCCTACACAGCGTTCCGCCTTCAGCCCACAGCTCACAGAAGGAATTCACTGCTTCCCGCGTTACTGCTTCACACCACCCAACAGCTCTCTGGAACACAAAAATACAGCTACTGTTTTCTGCTCAAACACTTTTGTCTATGTAATACGACTATGTTATAGAATTTCTTCCGTTTTGTCAAGTATTTTTCTTTAATTTTTTCTTTCGGACCGGTTTGCAGCGCAAGTTGCTGTTGACGGCGCAGACATTTTTTTATAAAATAACGCTATACTGCTTTATCGAAAGAAAGAGGGATTTTATGAACAGCAAACTGGAACGCAAGTACGATCTGTTTACCGCTATCTGCATGGTGGTCGGTATCGTCATCGGCTCCGGCGTATTTTTTAAGGCGCAAACTGTGCTGACCAAGACAGGCGGCGATATGCCCCTGGGAATCATTGCATGGATCATTGGCGGCGCTATCATGCTGGTGTGCCTGCTGACTTTCTCCTTTATGGGGCAGAAATACGAGCGGGTAAACGGAATCGTAGACTATGCCGAGGCCACTGTCGGCCCCAAATACGGCTACTATATGGGCTGGTTCTGCTCTACCATTTACTACCCTGCCATGACCTCTGCCCTGGCTTGGCTTTCTGCCCGGTATACATTGGTATTCATCACCTCTGCAAACCCCAATTTCCCGCTGACTATCCCTGCTGCTGAGGGTGGCTGCATCATCGGCCCGGAGTGCATAGCTCTGACCCTTTTCTTCCTCTGCGCTTCCTACGCCGTAAATGTCCTGTCTCCCAAGCTGGCAGGCAAATTCCAGACCAGCACCACCGTTATCAAGCTGATCCCCCTGGGACTGATGGCTGTGGTCGGCGTGATCTACGGCATTGCCAACGGCACTCTGCAGCAAAATTTTGTCTCCCAGGCCCAGGTGGAGGGCGTTTCTGCTCATCCCCTGTTTGCTGCGGTCTGCGCCACCGCCTTTGCTTATGAGGGCTGGGTCATCGCTACCTCCATTAACGCTGAGATCAAGGACTCCAAGAAGAATCTGCCCAAGGCCCTGACCATTGGCGGCCTTATCATTGCGGCTGTCTACATCTTCTACTACATCGGCGTTGCCGGCGGCGCTACCAACCAGGCCCTTATCGACCAGGGCGCGACCATAGCTTTCACCAACATTTTCGGCGGCGTGCTGGGCAACATTCTGAACCTGTTTATTGCCGTCTCCTGCATAGGCACCATGAACGGCCTGATGATGGCCTGCAGCCGTGGCATGTATTCCCTTGCCTCCCGCAGGGAAGGGCCTGCGCCGGAAGTTTTCTCCCAGGTGGATACCCACACCAACATGCCCCACAATTCCTCCGTTTTCGCTTTGTTGGTCACCGCGGCATGGTTCCTTTACTTCTACCTGTCTAACCTTGCCTGCACTTGGACCGGACCCTTTGTATTTGACTCCACTGAGCTTCCCATCATTACTATTTACATGATGTATCTGCCCATCTTTATCCAGTGGATGCGCAAGGAGCGGGAAGAATCCGTTATGCGACGGTTCGTTTTGCCCATCCTGGCCCTCTGCGGCTCCGTATTCATGATCGTGGCCAGCATTTTCAGCCACGGTTGGGGCTGTCTGTGGTACATTATCGTCTTTGGCGCGGTAATGGTAGTAGGCGGTCTTGTAAACACCGCAAAGAAATAACCGAAAACAGGCACCTGTCCGGTGCCTGTTTTTTTGTAATAAGATTGCACAAAGCAAGCTCCAATAAACGGTAATCTTTGGTTGGTATTGCTCTTGAAGTCCATACCGGATAGTGCTATGATACAGAGCGATATATTGATCTAAAGAGGCTGCCCTGACAGACGGCCCCTTCAGACCCAATTTTCAGGAATAGAAGGTATTTTTATGGAACGTTATCTTATTTGTCTGGCTGTTGCCCTGGTGGGTAGTTTGATGCTCTCCCGTCTTACCAAGCGCATCCACCTGCCTGCCGTCACTGCGTATCTGATCGCAGGCCTGCTGCTGGGACCCTTTTGTCTCGGCGCGTTGAAGGTGCCGGGCTTTGGGTTTAACTCTCTGGAGCAGGTGGAAGGGCTAAGCATTCTGACCCAAACCGCATTGGGCTTTATCGCCTTTACCATCGGTAATGAATTCCGTCTGAGCCAGCTAAAGGCCACCGGCGCAAAGGCAATCACCATTGGTATTTTGCAGGCAGTGATCACTACCGTCCTTGTGGACATCGTGCTGATCGGACTGCACCTGTGTTTCCCCCACATTATCTCTATCCCCTGCGCCATTACTTTGGGCGCTATCGCCTCCGCCACTGCCCCTGCCGCTACCTTGATGGTTGTCCGGCAGTATAAGGCCGACGGTCCTCTGACAAGACTGCTGATGCTGGTGGTTGCCATTGACGATGCTGTGGGTCTGCTGCTATTCTCTATCTCCTTTGGCGTGGCTACCGCTTTGTCCAACGGACAGGTCAGCGTTCTGGCCGTGGTGGTAGAACCCATTGTGGAAATCCTTTTATCCCTGGGGCTGGGGGCGGCCATGGGCTGGCTTTTGAACTGGGTGGAGCAATTCTTCCACTCCCGCAGTAAGCGTATGACTATCTCTGTAGGTTTTGTGTTGCTTACGGTTGGTCTTTCCATGCTGAAATTTAGAATCGGACCCATCCACTGCGGCTTCTCTCTGCTGCTGGTGTGCATGATGACCGGCACCATTTTCTGCAACATCTGCGACACCTCCGAGGAGCTTATGAACCGTGTAGAAAGCTGGACCACCCCTCTGAACATTCTGTTCTTTGTGATTTCCGGCGCAGAATTGGACCTGCAGGTGCTGATCCAGCCCATAACCCTTCTTGTGGGTGTGATCTATATTCTTGCCCGGTCCGCAGGAAAGTACTACGGATCCAATCTAAGCTGCCGTCTCACCGCGCAACCCAAGCCCATTACCGACAATCTGGGCATTACGCTACTACCCCAGGCAGGTGTAGCTCTGGGCATGGCCTTAACTGCCGCCTCCCTGCCGGACGGCGCTCTGGCCCGAAATGTGGTGCTGTTTGCCGTGCTGATCTACGAGCTGGTAGGACCCACCCTTACCAAGCGCTCCCTGCTTGCTGTGGGTGAGATTCGTCCCGAGGGCCGCACCAGCGCCCGTACCCTCAATGCCCCTAAGCAGTAATCTTCCAAACAAAAGACAGCGTGTTGTCACCAACACGCTGTCTTTTATATGTTTTTCATTTCCGTTCCCACAGCTCACCGGCAAGGGTCCGGATCTGGGCCTTGGTTTCCTCGTTTACCGCAGACAGAATCCGCACGGCAGCAGGCAGAACGGTAAGGTTTTTGCTGCTCTCCAGCATTTTCCCCATGACCTTTGCCGCCACAGGCGCCCAAGTGCCGTTCTCCATGAAAGCGACGGTCCGGTTCTGGTAATTCCGCTCTGTCAGGTGGTGGATAAAGGTCTTCATAAAGGGGAACACATCCCCATTATAAGTAGTGGTAGCCAGCACCAGCTTGCCGTAACGGAAAGCATCCTCCACCGCTTCTGCCATATCGCACCGGGCCAGATCATTCAGCACCACCTTGGGGCAGCCGTTTTTCTCCAGCTCTGCCGCCAGAAGCTCCACTGCCTCCTTGGTGTTTCCATAAACAGAGGTGTAAGCAATGACTACGCCCTCACTCTCCACGGCATAGGAAGACCAGATATCATACAGGTTTACATAATATCCTAGGTTTTCTGTGAGCACCGGGCCGTGGAGAGGACAGATCTTCTCAATATCCAAACCTGCCGCCTTTTTGAGCAGCGCCTGGACCTGAGCGCCGTATTTTCCCACGATGCCAATATAATCCCGCCGGGCTTCGCAGGCCCAGTCCTCCTCTACATCCAAGGCGCCGAACTTGCCGAAGCCGTCTGCAGAGAACAGCACCTTATCATAAGAATCGTAAGTAACGATCACTTCAGGCCAATGGACCATAGGGGCTGTCACAAAGGTCAGGGTATGTCTGCCCAGGCAAAGGGTGTCACCCTCGCCTACCACCAGGCGGCGGTCAGCATAGTCACTGCTGAAGAAGTTCTGCATCATAGAGAAGGCCTTGGCAGAGGATACCACCACAGCCTCCGGGTAGGCAGCCAGGAAGTTGGCAATGTTTGCGGAGTGGTCCGGCTCCATATGCTGCACGATCAGGTAGTCCGGCTTTCTTTCTCCCAGAACTTCTGTGATGTTTTTCAGCCATTCCTGTGTAAAATTTTTGTCCACTGTATCCATAATGGCAATTTTTTCATCCAAAATTGCATAGGAATTATATGCCATTCCGTTGGGCACCACATACTGCCCCTCGAACAGGTCTACCTTGTGATCATTAACGCCTATATATTGAATATCCTTAGTAACGGTCATAATACATCTCCTTTTTATATACTTCCTGTGTATTATACACGCTTTTTTCCTCTGCGTAAAGTGATTTTGTCACAGATAAAATATGGAATTTTGAATATGATATGTGCAGAAAACAAATATAAGGAGGTATACCCTATGCGATTAAAGAATAAAGTGGCTGTTATTACCGGCGGCAGCCGGGGAATCGGCTTTGCCACCGCCCAGGCATTTCTGCGGGAGGGGGCAACTGTGATCCTTACTGCCAGCTCCCCGGAAAACGCCCAGAAAGCCGCCGAAAAGCTGGCGGCCCAGTATCCCGATGCCAGGGTTTCCGGCATCAGCCCGGATCTGACGGATCTTGAATCTGTACGGAAGGCTTTCAGGCAGGTGGAAGAAAAATACGGTGGCATCGATATTCTGGTAAATAATGCAGGCATTTCGGAAAGCACAGCTTTTACAGACTATAGCCAGGAGCTTTTTGACAAGGTCATGGACCTGAATGTAAAGGGCGTGTTCACCGCCACCCAGGCTGCCAGTGAAAGCATGATACGTCGGGGAAAAGGCGTGATTTTGAACACTTCCTCCATGGTCAGCATCTACGGCCAGCCCAGCGGCGTGGCATACCCCACCTCTAAGTTTGCTGTGAACGGGCTTACGGTATCCCTGGCCCGGGAGCTGGGCCCCAAGGGTGTACGGGTGAACGCAGTGGCTCCCGGTATCACAGAAACAGACATGATGAAAGCCGTTCCCAAAGAGGTCATTGAGCCAATGATCCGACAGATCCCTCTGCGGCGGCTGGGTCAGCCGGAGGATATCGCCAACGCCTTTGTCTTTCTGGCTTCAGAGGAAGCCTCCTATATCACCGGCGTTGTGCTCAGCGTTGACGGCATGGCCCGGTCCTAAACAAGCAAAAAGGGTGCAGTCCATGGACTGCACCCTTTATCTTGGTGAATTATTCGTAGTCGTAGAAGCCGTGGCCGTTCTTGCGGCCGTAACGGCCCTTGTCATACTGCTCTTTCAGCAGGTCATAGCCTACGGGCTTTTCGCCGGTCTTGTCGTACTGGGCCTGCATCATCAGGAAGTTGCGGTCGATGCCGGTAAGGTCCTTGGAGCGGAAGGGACCCATCTTATGTCCCGCGCCCTTCTCACAGGCAACGTCCACGTCTGCAAATGTGCAGTAGCCGTTCTCCACCAGCCAATAAGCCTCGTTGGCAATGGCGGTCATGATACGGTTAACAACAAACTTCTCGATCTCCTTGCGCAGCAGCACAGGGTACTTGCCGGTAGCCTTACAGAAGTCCACCAGCGTCTGAGCTGTCTCCTCGCTGGTATGCTCTCCCTTGCACACCTCCACCAGCTCCATAACCAGAGCGGGATTGAAGTAATGCAGGTTGGCAAGGCGGGAAGGATCGTCCACATCACCGGCGAACATGGAGGAAACCATGGCGCTGGAGTTGGAAGTCAGAATGGCAGTCTTCTTTGCAATGGCGTTTACCTTGCGGAAAATGTCGTGCTTGGCGTTCTCGTCCTCGAAGATAGCCTCGATGACCAGGTCTGCATCCTTAACAGCCTCTTCCAGACTCTCGGTAACATGGAAGCGAGCCTTGATGCCGGCAACCTCTTCCTCGGTCATACGGCCCTTGGCAATACGGCCTGCCAGGTACTCCTCGGCCCACTGGGTGGCAGAGGCGCAAACATTGGAATTGCTGTCGGTTACATAAACCTCAAAACCGTATCTGGCGGTGCTCAGAGCGATCTGACGGCCCATCATGCCGCCGCCAACAACACTAACAACTTTAATATCCATGTTCTTTCCTCCTTACACCTTTTCAACAACGATAGCGCTGCCGAAGCCGCCGCCAACACACAGAGTGGCCAGACCGTACTTTGCGTCGGGTCTTCTCTGGAGCTCATAGCACAGGGTGCCTACCAGACGGCCGCCGGTGCAGCCTGCAGGGTGGCCCAGAGCAATGGCGCCGCCGTTAACATTGAGCTTATCGGTGTCGATACCCAGCTCCTTAACACAGGCGCAAACCTGTGCGGCAAAGGCCTCGTTCAGCTCGATCAGGTCGAACTGGTCAATGGTCATGCCCAGCTTGTCCATAACCTTGCGAACAGCGGGAACAGGGCCGATACCCATAACAGTGGGATCTACGCCGGCAGTGCTGTAGCCAATGATCTTGGCCATAGGCTTAACGCCCAGCTCCTTGACCTTCTTGCCACTCATCAGCAGCACAACAGCAGCGCCATCGTTACGGCCACAGGCATTACCAACGGTAACGGTACCGTCGTCCTGGAACACAGGCTTCAGGGAAGCCAGCTTCTCCTCGGAAGTCAGGCGAGGATGCTCGTCCTTGTCCACAACAATAGGATCGCCCTTTCTGGGGGTGATGGTTACAGGCACGATCTCGTCAAACTTACCGGCCTCGTAAGCGGCCTGGTAGCGCAGCTGGCTCTGGTGGGCCAGGTGATCCTGCTCCTGACGGGTGATGCCGTACTCCTTGGCAACAGTCTCAGCGGTGGTGCCCATGCCCAGACGGCCGTAGATGCTGGCAGGCTGTGCGCCTACCTGGCTCTCGGTGATGGAGTCATAAACAGTCAGGTGGCCGGTGCCGCAGCCGTAGCGGATGTTGTTGGTGAAGAAGGGAGCATTGGACATGCTCTCAACGCCGCCGGCGATGACGATGTCTGCCATACCCACCATGATCTTATTCACAGAGGTCTGGATGGCAACCATGCCGGATGCGCAGGCCTGCTGCACAGTAAAGCCGGTGGTGGTAACAGGGAAGCCTGCCTGCAGAGCAGCATGGCGGGCCACATTGTGGATACCTGCGTAAGGACGGGTCTCGCCCATGACGATCTCGTCAACCATGTCTGCGGTGATGTTACCCCGCTTCAGGATCTCCTTGAAGACGATGGTGGACAGGTCTGCCACAGTCAGGGACTTCAGCGCACCGCCCATTTTGCCAATAGGGGTTCTACAGGCCGCTACTACATATACTTCTTCCATTTCCATAATGTTTTCCCTCCGTTATGTATTTAGATGATACCCTGTTCTTTCAGGGCTGCAACTTCCTCGGGCTTCAAGCCCAGCAACTGGCCGTAAACCTCTTCGTTGTGCTCGCCCAGCTTGGGAGCAGGCCGCTGCACCTTGGGCTCGGTATCGCTGAACTTAATGGGCATTGCAGTGTAGCGGAAGTCGCCGATGCCCGGCTGCTGCATGGTAGGATACATATTTCTCACACCTGCAAAGTGGGGGTCCTGGGAAAGGTCCTTAATGGACATAATGGGGCCTGCAGGGATCCCCTCAGCCAGCAGCTTTTCCACCACCTCTTCGGCGGTGTACTGCATGGACCAGGCCTCCAGGAACTCGCAGATCTCCTCCTGATGCGCGATTCTGGCAGCAATGCTGTTGAAACGCTCATCCTGAGCATACTCGGGATGCATCAGAACCTTCTCACACAGCTTGACAAACAGCTCGTCCTTGCCAACGCCAATCATGTACTGGCCGTCCTTGGCGTGGTAAGCGCCGTAGGGGCAGTTGGCAGGGTAACGGCTGCCGGTACGGGGGGTCAGGTTTCCGGTGACAAAGTACCGGTTGTTCTCAGACTGCTGCATGGCAATGATGGATTCCACCAGGGAGGTCTCCACCCGCTGACCCTTGCCGGTAAGGGTTCTGGCGTGCAGTGCAGCCAGAATGCCGATAACCATGTTCATACCGGCGGCAATGTCGGCAATAGAGGCACCAACCTTGATAGGCTCGCCGCCCATCTCACCGGTGACGCTCATGATGCCGGACATAGCCTGGGCAATCACGTCATAAGCAGGACGCTTGGCATAGGGGCCGGTGGAGCCAAAGCCGGAGATGGAAGCGTAAATGATCCGTTCGTTAATCTTTGCCAGTTCCTCATAGCCCAGGCCCAACCGTTCCATCACATCGGGGCGGAAGTTTTCCACCACCACGTCAGCCTTCTCCACCAGCTTGCGGAACAGAGCCTTGCCCTCTTCGCTTTTCAGGTTCAGGGTGACGCTGCGCTTATTGCGGTTGACCAGCACATTGAAAGAACTAATATTCTCGCCCACAAAGGGAGGATTTCTCCGGGACTCGTCGCCGCCGTTGGGAATCTCAACCTTAATGATATTTGCGCCCATTTCGCCCAGCCACATGGTGGAAAACGGACCGCTGAGCACACGGGTCATATCAAGAACGGTAATGTCGCTTAACGCGCCTTTTTTGATTTCACTCATGATCTTGCTCCTCTATACTATGTAATGATCAGACCTCTGCGTCGCAAAGCTCTTCGTACAGGCGAACAACTTCCAGAGAGTCGTCGGTGGGGACGTACTTCCGAACAGCCAGCTTAAACAGCTCCTTGGCAGTGTTGGCAAGGAAGGTGGGAGCGCCAACAGCCTCAGCGGTCTTGCAGGCGATGCCGGTGTCCTTCAGCTGGATCTGCAGGGTACTGCGGGTGTTAAAGTTACGCTCGATGAGGAACTGACCCCGGTTGCGGAAGATCTCAGAACGGCCGGCGCTGGTGCAAATGGTATCGTACATGGTCTGCAAGTCCAGTCCGCACTGTCTTGCCAGGGTAAATGCTTCGGCTGTAGCGCACATATGTACACCCACCAGCAGCTGGTTGATGGCCTTCAGAGCCTGGCCCTGGCCGCAGGCAGTGCCCACATGCTTGGGGTTGGCGCTGAAGCTCTCCAGCAGGGCCTTGTTCTCCTCGAACAGCTCGTCGGTACAAGCAGCCATCAGGGTCAGGGTGCCTTCCTTGGCACCGGAGGTACCGCCGCTGACAGGGCAGTCGATCATCTGGCAGCCCTTCTCAGCAGCCATCTTCTCCAGAGCCTGGGCCTCGTCCATGGCGATGGTGCCCAGGTTGATAATAACGCCGTCACGCATAGTCTCCAGAAGGCTTCCCATAACGGAGCAACACTGAGGATAAGTGTTGACCATCATCAGCACAGTGTCTACCTTCTGGCCCAGCTCCTGCAGGGTAGCTGCGCCCTCTGCGCCCTTCTCCACCAGGTCTGCGTAAGCCTCAGGGCGAATATCGAACAGAACCATGGGGAAGCCGTGCTTCATTACATTTTCAGCAACGCTGTGGCCCATAGCACCCAGGCCGATCATACCAATTTTCTTCATGTTAATCCGATCCTTTCGTCTAATAAAATTCCTATATTTTCCGCCACCGACCGGTGGCCATATTCTCTTATATTGTAACACTCTTTTTATATAAGGACTAATGTATATTTTTATTCAATACATTTACTGCAATAAATGTATCATTGCAAATTCCGCAGCTTTTTCTCGTCGGTGATCTCCACCGTTCCCCGGGTCAGCTTTACCATGCCCTCTTCCTGGAAATAGCGCAACATCCGGGTGACTACCTCCCGGGCGGTACCCATATGGTTGGCAATCTTTTCGTGGGTGATCTGCAAGCTTTTACCCCCCTCCAGAGCGCTTTCCTCCAGCAGAAATCCGGCAAGCCGCTTATCAAAGCTTTTCCACATGATCTGCTCCATCAGCCACATCAGCTCGGAGAAGTGGTTGGTGATCAGATTGTGGGAATAGTTGGCAACAGGCAGAGATTCATCCATCAGATTTTGATACAGACAGGCGGGAATAACCCAGACATCACTGTCCTTTTCCGCCTCAACCAAAATATCAAACTGCATATTGGGCATAACACAGGACGCAGAAAACAGGCAAATATCCCGGTCAAAGAACCGGCAAATGGTGATCTCCCTGCCCTCCTCTGACAGCATGTACGCCCTGAGCTGACCGGTATGTACCAGCAAAAGTCCCAGACAGTTGGCGCCGCCGTCATGGAGCAGCGTGCCCTTTTTCACTTGGTGAAAAACCGCCACAGACAGAATCCGCTCCTGCTGTTGGGCCGTAAGCTTATCCCATACAGGAAAATATCCGGAAAGGTCCACTGTAAACACCTCGCTATCTTCTTTTAATATAATGAAAAAAACCGGATAAGTCAAACAGGAAAGCCATAAAAGGTATAATTTTTTCTAATTTGCAAAGGATACCGAACAGGTTCTCTTACTGCTGATAAACCGGAGGTGTTGTTTATGAAATATGTATGCGATGTGTGCGGCTGGGAGTATGACGAGACCCAGGGGTATCCCGAAGGCGGCATAGCTCCCGGCACAAAATAGGAGGCTGTTCCCGAGGATTTCAAATGTCCCCTTTGCTTTGTAGGCAAGGACCAGTTTTCTGAGGCGTAATGCAAAAAAACGGCATACCGCATTTGAACGGTATGCCGTTTTTCTTTTAACTTCTCTCTAAAGCTTCATTCCATGTTGCGCCGAAATCAGCCAGATAATTGGAGCGGCTGCTCTCATAGTTCAGTTTTCCGTCTGCTGTGGCATACACATGAACGTAGCCATACTTCCGGTCAAAGAGCACCGGACCGCTGTAGCCCCGGCCCTTATAAACGCTGGTATAGCCACTTTCCAAAGGAAGGAAACCGGTAGCCACCGCCAGCTTGGGGGTGGTTGCCCTGAACATATCTGCAGAGTTGGAGGTGTTGGGGTCGCCATGGTGGGGCAGCTTCAGCAGGTCCACATCCATTTCCCCACTGGTATAAAGGGATGTGATCCACTGCTCTGCGCCTTTCTGATTGGGCGTCAGATATCCACGGGACGGATTCTCCTGGGCAGAGGTCCCCTTATACGTCTTATACAGGTCTCCTGTAAAGAGGGAGGAGTGCTTGCCATAATCAAACCGAATCACCAGGGACAGGTTGTTGATCGCGCCGCTGCTGCTTGTGCCGTATGTATTCTTGGCTTCCTCAGTGGGCCACAGCACCTTTGCGGTGGTCTGTCCGATATTCAGGACATCCCCCTTTGCCAGTGCCTTGCAGGGCACGCCGTTCTTTTTGCAGATGTTCTCAATATGAGCATTGCTGCTGTCCTTACCCCAGCTGGGATTTTTTATACCGTTGTGATAAACCTGACCGATCTTAAAATCCTTGAAAAGGCCTGACCAGATAGCGCCTGCGTGGTCATCGTGGGGGTGGGTCAGAACCAGGTAATCCAGATCATATACGCCCAAACTGTGCAATCTCTGCTTCAGTGACTTGTAAAGTCCTGCCAAACCTGTGTCGATAAGCATGGTCTCACCGTTGGGGAATACAATCAAGCAGGAATCGCCCCATCTTGTAAAGTGATCGTCTTGGGGAAAGATTTGTCCCTCGCCTGCCATGAAATAATAATGTATGCTGCCACCGGCTGCAATGTCCCCCGAATCTCCTGCATCCGGTTCCACAACGTCACCAGCGCCGCTGTCGCCGCCGACAACATCTTCTTCCTCTTCGTAAACCTCTTCAAATTCGCCGACCTGGCCGCCGTCAGCCTCTGAATCGCCGCCGTGGTCCACATCTCCGTCTTCTCCGGCTCCGCCGTCAATGTTCCCGGCGCCGTCGCCCTGACCCTGGTTTACATCACCCTGGTCATTGTTGGCGCCACCGTCCTCCAGCTCGCCGTTACCGGTGGGCTTACTGCTTTCCTCTGTAGCAGAGTTTGCGGTTGTTTCTGTATTATCTGTGGTTTCACTCCCAGTGGTCTGGGTGGGCTCTGTTCCGTCATTTCCTGCGGCGGGAGCGCATCCACCCAGCAGGAACAGCACGCACAGAAGCAAACACAAAATTCTTTTCATAAGCAGCTCCTTTTATGTATTTTGTTAATTGTAACATGGCAATAACAAAAATACAACAGTTTTTTAATATTTTTCACAAGGGAAATTGTAAATATCTTTCTCTTTTTTGATCCCTGTTTCCAACCCCTTGCAACAAAAAGGCACCTCGGCGGTATAAAGCCGAGGTGCCTTTTTGGGTATTTCTTAGTACATTCCGCCGCCCTGGGCTGCAGCAGCCATAGCGGCTACATCTGCCTCAGGATTGGGCTTATCTGCCACCAGAGACTCGGTAGTCAGCACGCAGGATGCGATGGAAGCAGCATTCTCCAGAGAAGAACGGGTAACCTTAGTGGGGTCAACGATACCGGCAGCGATCATATCCACATACTGCTCGGTGTATGCGTTGTAGCCAAAGCCAACCTTCTTGGAGTTCTTGATCTTCTCGAACACCACACTGCCGTCAACACCGGCGTTCTGGGCGATCTGACGAATAGGTGCCTGCAGAGCAGTGGCAATGATCCGGGCACCGGTCTTCTCGTCGCCGGACAGCTTTGCAATGAGCTTTTCCACTGCGGCAATGGCGTTGACCTGGGCGGTACCGCCACCGGCAACAATGCCTTCCTCCACTGCAGCGCGGGTAGCGTTCAAAGCATCCTCAACACGCAGCTTCTGCTCCTTCATAGCAACCTCGGTCTGTGCGCCTACCTTGATAACGGCTACGCCGCCGGACAGCTTTGCCAGACGCTCCTGGAGCTTCTCCCGGTCATAGTCGGAAGTGGTGGTAGCGATAGCGGAGCGAATCTGATGTGCCCGGGCCTTGATCGCGTCGGACTCGCCTGCGCCGTCAACGATGGTGGTGTTATCCTTGGTGACAACAACCTGACGGGCCCGGCCCAGATCCTGCATGGTAGCCTCGGTCAGCTCCATGTTCAGCTGGCTGGAGATCACAGTGCCGCCGGTGAGAACAGCAATATCCTGCAGCATTTCCTTGCGGCGGTCGCCAAAGCCGGGAGCCTTAACGCAGACGCAGTTGAAGTTGCCACGGAGACGGTTCACCAGCAGGGTTGCCAGAGCGTCGCCCTCAACATCCTCAGCAATGATCATCATCTTCTTGCCGGTCTTGACAACAGGCTCCAGGATGGGCAGGATCTCCTGAATGGAGGATATCTTCTTGTCGGTGATCAGGATCAGCGCGTCGTCCAGAACAGCTTCCATCTTGTCGGTATCGGTGACCATATAGGGGGAGATATAGCCCCGGTCAAACTGCATACCCTCAACCACATCCAAGCCGGTCTCAGCAGTCTTGCTCTCTTCAATGGTGATAACACCTTCGGTGCCCACCTTCTCCATAGCCTCGGCTATCAGCTTACCGATAGACTCGTCGCCGGAGGAAACAGTGCCAACCCGGGCAATGTCCTCGGAGCCGTTAACGGGAACGGAGTGCTCCTTGATAGCTGCAACAGCGGCAGCAACAGCCTTCTCGATACCCTTGCGCATGACCATGGGGTTCGCACCGGCGCTGAGGTTCTTCAGACCCTCACGGGCAATGGCCTGGGCCAGCAGGGTAGCGGTGGTAGTGCCGTCACCGGCAATATCGTTGGTCTTGGTAGCGACCTCCCGGATCAGCTGTGCGCCCATGTTCTCAAAGGCATCCTCCAGCTCCACTTCCTTGGCGATGGTAACGCCGTCGTTGGTAATCAGGGGAGCGCCGAACTTTCTGCCCAGCACCACATTGCGGCCCTTGGGGCCCAGGGTGACCTTAACGGTATCTGCCAGCTGGTCGATGCCTGCCTGCAGCTTTCTGCGGGCTTCCTCGCCGTAAACGATCATTTTTGCCATAACTCAATTCCTCCTGATTAGTCGGTAACGATAGCCAGAACATCTTCCAGCTTCACAAACTTGTAGTCTACGCCGTCCAGCTTGATCTCATTGCCGGTGAACTTGCCCACGACTACCTTGTCGCCTGCGGCGATGTCCTTCACCTCAGGACCTGCGGACATAACCTCATAGATAAGGGGCTTTTCCTTGCTGGTGGTAGCCAGGATGATGCCGGAGGAGGTAGTCTCCTCAGCTTCTGTCTGCTTCAGCAGAATGTTATCTGCCATGGGTTTCAGTTTCATAAGTTTTCCTCCAAATATCGGATATTTAGATCGCAGCAACACAGGCTGCATGTATCTACACAGTGATTAGCACTCATTCTTCCTGAGTGCTAACAGCTATATAATAGCCTATGCCTCAGGAAAATGCAAGCATTATTTGCAGTATTTCCATGAAAATTTTGTAAATCTTCTGATAAAATTTCCCTCTCCGGCGAAATCGCCCCAAATTGCCGGATTTACCTCCCCCACACTGCCACAAAATGCGGTTGTCTCGTTATTTTAAAAGGCTTGCCTATTCCCCTGGGGATAGTGTATAATTAAAACAGAGGGGCTGATGTGCCGACTTCTTGCGCATAGGTTGAATCTCGAGGTGATCTTATTGACAAAATTTCAAAAATTACAAAAATGGTTAAGCGTTATTCCCTTTTGGTCAACCTTTTTTATAACTTTTGTAACGATGATTGTACTCAAAAAAGAAAAGGCCCCGGGGAAGCTTTGGTTTTTCTTTATGCTGACCTTTTTCATATCAGGAATTGTGGTGTATTTGGTAAACGCTTTCCTTATGACCGGACAGCACATTATTTTAAACCTTATTGTATCGGGGCTGTTGCTTGCCGTGACCAATTTTCTGTTTGTTGATATTCAGGTGATGAGTAAACAGGCAGGGGAATCATTCTCCCGGCATTAGAAGGAGTATTGGTAATATGAACAAAATTTTACGGTTTTTTCCTTTAGTAGGAATATTTATTCTTTTAAGCCTGCTATGTGCCTGCGGTTCAACTCATATATACGAGTCGACTGGCGACTACCTAAAGGCAGATGTGCCACTGACATATTCTGAACATGCAGTTTTTCCGGACGAAGAAGCATTGAATGACGCTACTGTGGATATTTATCGAAGTGAGAGCCAATCAACACTTCTTTTTGATGACATATACTTTTTGCTGAAATGCACCTATTCTCAGGAATCCTTGCAACAGGAAATAGCGCGGATAGAAGAAACAGGTGCGGTATATAAAGAAGAACCATTTTCACTTCCTGCCTATATCGTACAGTTTCGTTCTGATCGTTATTATGAATATGCACTGATCGATACAGAAAACTGTTCCATCATTTATGTCTCAGCCGAGATTTCAGATTGGGAAATCTTCCCAAACTTTCCTGCTAAATATCTACCGATTACACAAGAGGATTTGGGAATTTGTATATATACCTACTAGTCTAGTGGGACAAGGGGAGGGGGATAGCTGTCTGTCTTGTAAATTCTCCCTGTTGGGAAAAATTGCTGCAAATTGCCAATGTTTTCTCCCTTTCACCCTACCCGACCGGGACCAACCATGTTCCATAGCTTTGGTTTTACGGCCACTGTACACGATACACTGTGCACTGAAAAAAGCGTGCTGACAGATCAGCACGCTTTTTTGCATTTTGAAATTACTGCTGGTTTTCCATTTCCTTCAGAGCGTCCTTGCGGCTGAAGTTTGCACGGCCCTTCTCATCGAAGCCCATGAACTTCACCCAGGTCATATCGCCCAGGTTCAGGACATCCTCAACCTTTTCAACACGGCGGTTCTCCAGCTTGGAGATGTGGACCATGCCATCATGGCCGGGAGCGATCTCCACAAAAGCACCGATGGGCAGGATGCGGACGACCTTGCCGTAGTACAGCTTGCCAACCTCGGGAACGAAGCAGATGTCGTCCACCATCTTCTTAGCAGCGTAAGCAGCGGCGGAGTCAACAGCGGAGATAAATACAGAGCCATCATCCTCGATGTCCACCTTAGCACCGGTGTCGGCGCAGATCTTCTGAATGGTCTTGCCGCCAGAGCCGATAACCTCACGGATCTTGTCCACGGGGATCTTCATGCTGATCATCTTGGGAGCGTACTCGCTGACCTCAGCGCGAGGCTCGGAGATGCAGGGCAGCATAACCTCGTCCAGGATCACCAGACGGGCCTTGCGGCAGCGCTCCAGAGCGTCGGCAATGATCTCCATGGTCA
This sequence comes from Faecousia sp., assembly GCA_045531275.1. Lineage (GTDB taxonomy): Bacteria > Bacillota > Clostridia > Oscillospirales > Oscillospiraceae > Faecousia. The sequence goes on along the minus strand of JAZSDS010000075.1, from coordinate 1,100 downwards.
GACCCTTGTTCTTCAGGTCCATCTGGATGGCGGTGATACCCTCTGTAGTACCGGCAACCTTAAAGTCCATTTCGCCGTGGAAGTCCTCAACACCCTGGATGTCGGTGAAGGTTCTCCACTCGCCGGTCTCCTGGTCGGAGATCAGGCCACAGGAAATGCCTGCGACAGGACGCTTAATGGGCACACCGGCGTCCATCAGAGCCAGAGTAGAGCCGCAGATAGAGCCCTGGGAGGTAGAACCGTTGGAGGACAGAACCTCGGAAACCACGCGGATGGCATAGGGGAACTCCTCAACACTGGGGATCACAGGCAGCAGAGCCTTTTCAGCCAAAGCGCCGTGACCGATCTCACGACGGGAAGTAGAGCGGGCGGCTCTTGCTTCGCCGGTGGAGAAGGAGGGGAAGTTGTAGTGGTGGATATAGCGCTTGCCCTCTTCAGGATAGATGGTATCCAGCTTCTGAGCAGCGGACAGGGTGTTCAGGGTGCAGATGGACAGAACCTGTGTCTGACCACGGGCAAACAGACCGGAGCCGTGAACTCTGGGCAGCAGACCCACCTGGGCATCCAGAGGACGGATGTCGTCCATGCCACGGCCGTCCACGCGCTTGCCCTGCAGCAGCCACTTCTTAACCACCTTCTTCTGCATCTTGTACAGGCAGACCTCGATATGGGTCTCAAAGTCTTCGTACTTCTCACCGAACTTCTCCTGGAAGTCCAGGCGGGCAGCTGTCAGGCGCTCCTCACGGATGTTCTTGTCATCGGTGTCCAGAGCGTGCTCGATCTGACCCAGGCCGTACTCGATCAGGTCGTCCAGCAGCTCGTGGTTAACAGCAGCCTTCTCGAAGGTGAACTTGGGCTTGCCGATCTCGGCAACGATGCCGTCTATAAACTTCACGATCTCCATGTTGGTCTCGTGAGCAATGCGGATCGCCTCGTAAACGATAGCTTCAGGCGCCTCGTTTGCCTCAGTCTCGATCATAACAACCTTCTCAAAGGTAGAGGAAATGCACACGAAGCACTCGCAGGCCTCACGCTCTTCGGCGGAGGGGTTGATGATATACTGGCCGTTCAGATAAGCCACGTTGGTGGTAGCCACGGGG
>JAZSDS010000059.1:0-28479 GCA_045531275.1 Faecousia sp. | reverse complement strand
TTCCTGGAAAAGATACAGGGAAGAGGCACCTTTATCTGCTACCGCCAGGCAGACACCGGCAGCCGCAAAGAGCGGGCGGTAGCCTCCATTGACGAACTGCTGGACAAGCTGGAGGATATGGGCTTTTCGCCCAGGGAGATCAGTATTTTTCTGAATCTAAAACAGCGGGAGCGTGCCCAAAAGCAGTCAGTTGTTCGGGTAGCCGTGCTGGAATGCAACCCAGAAAACCTGTCTCAAATGACCCGCCAGCTCCGGTCTATCAGTGGCATCGAGCTTTTCTCTTATCTTCTGGGCGGAATTAAGGACTATCCCTACAAGCTGGACGAGGATGTGGATCTTGTTATTACTACAGCTGAGCATGCAACCTTTGTAGAGAGCATTCTATCCGATCCCAGAAAGCTGATTCGGATTGCTCTGCGTCTGACAGAGGCTACACTTTCCGGTATCCTCAGGTTGAATCCCGGGGAAAAGGTAGGTGTCCTGACCCACAGCACCCGGTTTGGTGGACTTTTGCGCCGCACCTGCAGCCAGTACGCAGCCCAGGCGGTGCTGACCCAGCCCTGCACATTTTCTGAGGTCGTGGACATGGAGAAATTCCTTTCAGACAAGGACGCAGTGCTTGTGCCCAGAGACTACGAAAAGTATTGCCATCAGTCAGTGGCACAGAAGCTGACCCAATTCGGCAAGACCGGCAAGCTGATTTCCTGTGAGTACCGGCTGGATGAAGGGTCCTGCCTGTATCTGGAGGAAAAGCTCCGGCAGATGCGCCGGGAAAAGGAAATGTGAGGCAGGGGAAAAGCCGTTTATAAATATGGATAAAAAGCGCAAAATACCTGTTTTTTCGTTGACAAATGGACTAGTACATTATACTATATAGAAGTAGAACAATCATAGCGGGGCTATGAAAAAATAAAATTGAGGTGTTAACATGGAAAACCGAGAAAAGAAGGTTTTGGTCATTGGTGTTATCGGCGCTGATGTCCACGCTGTTGGCAACAAGATCCTCTACCACGCCTTTACCGAGGCCGGTTTTGAGGTCGTCAACCTGGGTGTTATGGTTTCCCAGGAGGAGTACATTGCTGCAGCGATCGAGTCCAATGCAGACGCTATCGTGGTCTCTTCCCTGTACGGTCAGGGCGAGCTGGACTGCCGCGGTCTGCGTGAGAAGTGCGACGAGGCTGGCCTGAAGGGTATTCCTCTGGTAGTTGGCGGCAACATCGTCATCGGCAAGCAGGAATTTGCAGATGTTGAGAAGCGTTTCCTGGATATGGGCTATGACAGAGCCTTCCCTCCCGGAACTGCCCCCGAGACAACAATCGAGGCACTGCGGGAGCTGCTGCACATGGACGGTGAATCCGTGTGAGAGCGATCCTTCTGATCGATTTCGGTAGTACATATACAAAGCTTACAGCGGTGGATCTGGACAGTGAGACCATTCTTGGCACTGCTCAGTCCTTCACAACCATAAATTCAGATATCAACGATGGCTTGAATAACGGACTTGCGCTGCTTGAGCAGAAGATCGGCAAGGTGGAGTTTACGGAAACCTATGCCTGCTCCTCGGCAGCCGGCGGACTTCGCATGGTCACCAGTGGACTGGTGCCGGAGCTTACCGGCGAGGCGGCTAAGCTTGCCAGTCTTGGCGCAGGCGCTAAGGTGGTTGGTATTTATGCTTTCCAGCTCACCGAGGACGACTTAGAGGATATCCGCAATTCCAAGCCGGATATTTTCCTGCTGGTTGGCGGTACGGACGGCGGCAATACCGATTGCATTCTCCACAATGCCAAAATGCTGGCAGCTATGAAGCCGGCGTTCCCTATTGTGGTAGCCGGCAACAGAACAGCAGCCCGTCAGTGTCAGCGTATTCTGGAGGGCTGTGAGGTCTATGTCTGCCCCAATGTAATGCCTAAATTCGGCGTTCTGCAGATCGAGCCTACCCAGAAGCAGATCCGTGAGATCTTCCTGAACCGGATCATTCAGGCAAAGGGGCTTAGCAAGGCCACCGCACTGCTCAGTGATATTATGATGCCCACACCCTCAGCGGTGCTCCAGGCAATGGACCTGCTGGCACAAGGCTGTGAAGGGGAGACTGGTATCGGTGAGCTGGTGGCGGTGGATGTTGGTGGCGCTACCACCGATGTTTACTCCATTGCCGACGGTATGCCGGAGCATATGAGTACCGTGTTTAAGGGTTTGCCCGAACCCTTTGCCAAACGTACTGTAGAAGGCGACATTGGTATGCGCTACAGCATCTGGGGCATTCTGGACGCTGTGGGTGTTGACCGCGTTGCCCAGATCAGCGGACTGAGCAGGGACAGGGTAGAGGAGCTTGTTTCTTACCTTGCTTCCCACACTGACACAGTCCCCGACGGCAACCCGGAAATGGAGTCTCTGGACTTTGCCTTGGCTTCTATGGCCATTGAAGAGGCAGTCCGGCGTCATGCCGGCACCATTGAGGAGACTTATACCATGATGGGCCAGACCTTTGTGCAGGAGGGTAAAAACCTGACAAAGGTAAAGCAGATCGTGGTTACCGGCGGCAGCCTGATTCACACCAAACGAACAGCTGAGATCGCTGCCAATGCCCTTTATTCCCCGGCACAGCCCGCATCCCTGCGGCCGAAAAAGGCCAATGTGTGGGTTGACAGAACTTACATTTTAGCAGCCATGGGGTTGCTTTCGTCCCATTATCCCCAGGCGGCACTTAGAATTATGAAAAAGGAGTTGGAATTCCATGGAAATTCAGAACAAGAAACTCTCTGATGACGTATTTTACAAAGAGCGGGCGGAAGTCCTGAACCAGTGGCCCACCGGCAAGGATGTGGACCTGGAGGAAGCTGTCGCTTACCACAAGGCAATGCCTGAGTACCGTAATTTTGCAAAGAAGCTTAGCGAGGCCAAGCGTGATCACAGAACTTTGGTCCAGCCTCGTGCAGGTGTGCCTGTTGTTGAGGAGCACATCAAGCTGCTGCAGTACCTGGAAAAGTACGGCGAGGCAGACCTGCTGCCCTCCACTATCGACTCCTACACCCGTCAGAACCGCTACGAGGAAGGCGAGAATGGTATTGCTGAGTCCATTCGTCTGGGCCGCGCTATGATGAACGGCTTCCCCGCAGTTAACCACGGCGTTGCAAAGTGCCGTCAGGTCATCGAGAGCGTGAAGGTTCCTGTTCAGGTCCGTCACGGCACACCCGATGCAAGACTGCTGACTGAGATCACCTATGCAGGCGGCTTTACCTCTTATGAAGGCGGCGGTATTTCCTACAACCTGCCTTACTGCAAGAACGTTCCCATGGAGCGTACCATCCGTGACTGGCAGTATGTGGACCGCCTCACCGGCGTGTACCAGGAGATGGGTGTTACCATCAACCGTGAGCCCTACGGCCCGCTGACCGGCACGCTGGTACCTCCCTGTATCTCTCACGCCGCTGCTATTATTGAGGCACTGCTGGCTGCTGAACAGGGTGTTAAGAGCATCACCGTAGGCTACGGCCAGTGCGGCAACCTCCGTCAGGACGTGGCAGCGATCCGCACCCTGGAGGAGCTCACTGACGAGTACCTGAAGAAGTATGGCTATGACGATGTAGAGGTCACCACCGTTCTGCACCAGTGGATGGGTGGCTTCCCTGCCGACGAGGCTAAGGCGTTTGGCGTTATCTCTTCCGGTTCTCTGATCGCAGCCCTGTCCAAGGCTACCAAGGTCATCGTTAAAACACCTCACGAGGCCGTGGGTATCCCCACCATGGAAGCCAATGCAGAAGGCCTGCGCTGCACCAAGCAGGTCGTTAACATGATGTTCGAACAGGTCCTGTCCTCCGATAAGGTGGAAGAGGAGAAGGAGATCATCCGTCAGGAGACCCGCTGCATCCTGGATAAGTGCTTCGAGCTGGGCAATGGCGACATTGCTGTGGGCGTCTGCCGCGCTGTTGAGGCTGGTGTTCTGGACGTTCCCTTTGCTCCCTGCCGCTACAATGCCGGCCTGATGCTGCCTTGCCGCAACAACAACGGCGCGATCCGTATCCTGAATCCCGGCAATCTGCCCTTCACTCAGGATCTGAAGGATTTCCACGCTGCTAAGATCGAAGAGCGGGCGAAGTACGAGAACCGCAAGCCCTCCTTCCAGATGGTTATCGACGACGTTTACTCCATTGGCAAGGGCCGTCTGGTGGGTCGCCCCAGATATTGATCTTGTAAATCCGCGGGTGGCGGCTGACCACCCGCACCACAATACAAAAGGAGCTAAAGTATCATGAAAATTATTGATGTTGTTTGCAGCGCCGGCCGTACCGGTTTCTACTTCGATGATCAGCGTGCCATTAAGCAGGGCGCAGGCCATGATGGCGTTTTCTATGTTGGCGCGCCTGTTACCCAGGGTTTCCGTTCCATCCGTCAGGCTGGCGAGTCCATCTCTGTTATGATCATCCTTGAGGATGGCCAGATCGCTATGGGCGACTGCGCCGCTGTTCAGTACTCTGGCGCCGGCGGACGGGATCCCCTGTTCCTGGCAGAGGACTTTATCCCTGTTATCGACCAGTACATCAAGCCCCAGCTGGTTGGCAAGGAAGCTAACGACTTCCGCGGCCTGTGCGCTATGATGGAGGCGATTCAGGTTGAGGGAAAGCGTCTGCACACCGCTATCCGCTACGGCGTTTCCCAGGCGATCCTGGATGCCGTTGCCAAGGCTACCGGCCGTCTGATGTGTGAAGTTGTTGCCGATGAGTATGGCTGCACTGTCTCCGAGACTCCCATCGACATCTTTACCCAGTCCGGTGACGACCGTTACGACAACGCTGACAAGATGATTATCAAGGGCGCACAGGTTCTGCCTCACGCTCTGATCAACAACGTGGAGACTAAGCTGGGCCCCACCGGCGAAAAGCTGGAAGAGTATGTTGCATGGCTGCGGGACCGTATCCTGGCTAACCGCACCGACGACAGCTACCTGCCTGTATTCCACATTGACGTTTACGACACCATCGGCGCTGCTTTCGGCAACACCAACTACAAGGCTATGGCCGATTACATTGAGAAGCTGGGCAAGATCGCTAAGCCCTTCCATCTGCGCATTGAAGGCCCCATGGACTGCGATGTGGACGTTCCCACCCAGATGAAGGCTCTGGCAGGCCTGACCGCTGAGCTGGATGCCCGCGGTTGCGATGTTGAGCTGGTTGCTGACGAGTGGTGCAACACTCTGGAGGACATCAAGCTCTTTGCTGACAACAAGGCAGGTCATATGGTCCAGATCAAGACTCCCGACCTGGGTGGCGTGAATAACACCATTGAGGCTGTTCTGTACTGCAAGGAGAAGGGTATGGGCGCTTACCAGGGCGGCACCTGTAACGAGACCGACCGCAGCGCACAGGTCTGTGTCCACTGCGCTATGGCTACTCAGCCTGCTCAGATCCTGGCTAAGCCCGGCATGGGCGTTGACGAAGGCTACATGATCGTTTACAACGAAATGAACCGTATCATGGCTATCCGTCAGGCAAAGAAGAACGCCGGTAAGTAAGATCCATCATTATAAAAGGAGCGGCTTTGCCGCTCCTTTTTTGCTGACATTGACAGAATTGGCAAAAATGGCTATACTAATGGGGTTAGTGAAGATATAAGGAGAATTACTATGAAAATTGCAGTTACCTATGAAGCGGGGCTGGTCTTTCAGCATTTTGGTCATACCGCCAACTTTAAGATCTATGAAGTGGAAAATAACGATGTGGTGTCCTCTCAGGTGGTGGGGACAAACGGCCACGGCCATGGCGCATTGGCAGGTTTCCTGGCTGCCCTGGGGGTGGACACCCTGATTTGTGGTGGCATTGGCGGCGGCGCCCAGATGGCGCTGCGGGATGCCGGCATTCAACTCTACGGCGGTGTCCGTGGAGACGCAGATGATGCAGTGGAAGCGCTGCTGGCAGGGCAGCTGGAGTTTAACCCCAATGTTCGTTGCGACCATCATGACCATGACCATAGCCATGCCTGCGGCAGTCACGGCTGCGGCAGCCACTCCTGTCACTGAGCCATGAAGCAGAAATTTAAAATGCTGTGTTCGCTGTTTGCCGCCTTTTTTAAGATCGGTGCCTTCACCTTTGGCGGCGGCTACGCTATGATCCCTTTGATCCAGCGGGAGGCAGTGGAGAAGCAGAGCTGGATCACCGACGATGATATTTTGGAGATCATTGCCATCGCAGAATCCACCCCCGGTCCGGTGGCGATAAATTCCGCCACCTTTGTAGGCTACCGCACCTGTGGCTTCTGGGGCGCGGTGGCAGCCACCTTTGGCGTTGTGCTGCCTTCCTTTGCGGTCATTCTTGCCATCTCCTATGTGTTGGATGCTTTCCAGGAATTGCAGGTCATTCGCTATGCCTTCAACGGCATCCGCGCCGGGGTATTGGCGCTGCTTTTCAAGGCGCTGTGGACAATGTATAAGAAAAGCCCCAAGGGATGGGCGGCCTATACGGTCATGGCCGTTGCATTTGTCCTTACGGCGTTCCTTAAGGTCAACATATTCCTTGTCATTGTTGTTTGCGGCATTTTTGGTCTGGTGACAGCCAAATGCGCACAGAGGAGGGCAGAGAAATGATCTATCTGGAGCTTTTCTGGACCTTTCTGACCATTGGTGCCTTCACTTTTGGCGGCGGCTATGCCATGCTGCCGCTGATCCAGGAGCAGGTGGCGGTCCGCTGGGGAGATGTGATCTCCAATGAGGCTATGGTCAATTTTATCGCAGTAAGCGAATCTACTCCCGGTCCCTTTGCTGTAAACATGGCTACTTATATAGGCGCGGAAATGGGCGGTATCTTCGGCTCAGTCTGCGCAACCCTGGGCGTTGTGCTGCCTAGCTTCGTTATCATTCTTATTGTGGCAAAATGCTATGAGAAATTCCGCAGCAGCGCCGTTGTTAAGGGCTGTATGTCCGGACTGAAGCCGGCAGTGGTTGGACTGATCGGCAATGCCTTCATCAATGTTTTTATGACGGTGTTTTTCCCCACAGGATTGACTTTTGCCATGCTTACCCAAGTCAGCTTCTATGTTTACGCCGGAATTTTTGCACTAATGCTGGTGCTGACCTTCAAAAAGGTCCACCCCATTATTATTATTTGCCTGTCTGCGGTTCTGGGAATTGCAGTTGGGTATCTTATCTGATTTTTACCGGTGGAGCTGTCTTTTCGGCTCCACCGGAAAGCGTTTAATAGCACTTGAAATAAACGGGATTTTTTTGTATAATATAAGGAAAAGTATGTACAAAGGAAGCGGTAGCATGGCAAAATCTGCGGAACATAAGCGCAAGTCACCGGCAGGGAAACGCTGGAAGCTAAGCCCTACTCAGATCATAGCGGTGACCTTTGCAGCCATCATATTGGTGGGCGCTGGGCTGCTGATGCTGCCTTTTGCTTCCCGCAGCGGTGTCTCCTGCGGCTTCCTGCCTGGGTTGTTTACCGCCACCTCCGCCACCTGCGTTACCGGCCTTGTGCTGTTCGATACCTGGACCCAGTGGAGCGGCTTTGGACAGGCTGTGATTTTGTGCCTGATCGAGGTAGGCGGTCTGGGGTTTATGACTGCCGCATCCCTGGTGGTGTTTGTCCTGCGAAGAAAGGTCGGCCTGCGGCAGCGGATACTTATGGCACAGGCTTTAAGTGTCAACGAAATGGAGGGCGTGGTCCGGCTCCAGAAGTGGGTGCTCCTGGGAAGTCTTACCATCCAGTTTACCGGTGCACTGATCCTCTTTATGCGGTTTTTGCCCCGGTTCGGGCTGCGGCAATCGGCGATTTGGAGCGTTTTTCACGCTATTTCCGCATTTTGTAACGCCGGCTTTGATATTACCGGCAGCATTGCCCCTGGTGCCAACCTGATGGTGTTTAACCGGGATCCTGTGGTCTGTATCACGGTTATGGCGTTGATTGTCGTGGGAGGATTGGGCTTTTTCGTTTGGGAAGAGGTTGCAACAGTCCGCTGCTTTAAGAAGTTCAGTGTTTATACCAAGCTGGTGCTGCTGACAACCGGGGTCCTGATCCTGGGGGGCGCTGTGCTCATTGGTATTCTGGAATGGAACAATCCAGATACACTGGGGGCCATGGAAACACCTCATAAAATATTGAATGCGTTCTTCCAGTCGGTGACAGTCCGAACAGCAGGCTTTACTTCTGTGGATCAGGCTGCACTGACTGATGGGGGAAAAGCGGTGAGCATCCTGCTTATGCTTGTTGGTGGATCCTCCGGCTCGACTGCCGGTGGTATCAAAACCGTAACGGTTCTGGTGCTTGTGCTGTTTGTGATGTCCCGGGCCCGGGGGAAAGGGGCTGTTACTGTTTTTCATAGAACTGTCCCTCAGGAAAAAATCATGGATGCGGCAACCATTGCAGCGCTAATGGTAGGACTGGCCGTAGCAGGGGCTGTGTTTATCACGGCAACCTGCCCAGTAGGATTTACGGATGCGCTATTTGAAACTGTGTCCGCTCTGGCTACTGTGGGTTTGACCGCGGGTGTTACCGGGAGCCTGGGAATTCCGGCGCAGATCATGATAATTGTTTTTATGTATTTCGGACGGGTGGGCATTCTTACCATCAGCCTTGGCTTCCTAATGGGAGATAAGGCGCAGGAACGGTTCCGTTATGCCAACACGAATTTGTTGATTGGATAGGTGAAGCTTATGAAATCCTTTGTTATAATCGGACTGGGGCGCTTCGGCAGTGAGGCGGCAAAAATGCTTTGCAGCCAAGGCAGCGAGGTCCTGGCTGTGGATATCAGCAGTGAGCTGGTGCAGCAGGTCAGTGACGATGTTACCCAGGCTGTGGTGGCAGATGCCCGGGACAAGGAGGTACTGCGTGCCCTGGATGTGAAGTCCTTTGACTGTGGCATTGTTGCCATTGGCGACAGTCTGGCAGATTCTGTTCTGGCAACTATGAATCTGAAAGAGCTTGGAGTACCCTATATTGTATGCAAGGCCCATGATGAGACCCACCGCCAGGTGCTGAAAAAGCTTGGGGCGGACCGGGTGGTCATTCCTGAAAAGGAAAATGCAGCGCGGCTGGCAAAAAGCCTGGCCTCTTCCAATGTGCTGGACTATATCGATCTTTCTGAGGATTATGGCATTATTGAGATCCCTGCCCCCGGAGTCTGGCAGGATAAGAGCCTCATTGAGCTGAACGTCCGGGCAAAGCTGGGTGTTAACATCCTGGCAGTAAAGCGGGCAGGAGAGATCAGAGTTTCTCCTGCTGCCGATTTCCGCATTGCAAAGGACGATGTTTTGGTAGTGCTGGGTGATACCGCTGCCTTAAAGGCAATGCAGAAGCTGTGATGGAGACAAGAATAACAGCGCGGAAAAATCCGCTTTTGCAGCAGGTACGCCGGCTGCTTACATCTAAAAAAGAGCGAGAGACTACAGGCCTATTTGTGGCAGGCGGAACAAAGCTTTTGCAGGAGGCTGTGAAGTGGTGGCCGGATCTCCACACAGTGATTCTTGCAGATGGAGTAGAGGAGGTTGTTCCTGGACATGTCCGGTTGGTTCGTGTCCCTCAGGATGTAATGGAGTCCCTGTCTCCTATGCAGACCCCCCAGGGAGCGCTGTTTCTGTGCCGCCTTCCGAAAAAGAAGCAATTTGTGCCTACGCCGGGTATGCTCCTTCTGGATGGAATCCAGGACCCGGGAAATCTGGGTACCATTTTGCGCACAGCCGACGCCTTGGATATTCCTGTGGCGCTTCTGGAGGGCTGCGCTGACCCTTATAGTCACAAGGTGGTTCGCGCCAGTATGGGCGCTGTGTTCCGCATGGATATTTGCCAGACCACCTGGTGTGAAGCGAAAGAACGATGCGCAGAAAAGAATATACTTATCGGCGTTACGGCACTGAGTGACCGTGCGGTGGACCTGCGCAGCGCAGATCTGAATGCTATGGCTGTGGTCATAGGCAGCGAGGGGCAGGGCGTACGACAGGAGATTTTGGACAGTGCTCAGGCGGAATTGATCATTCCCATGAGCCAGCGCTGCGAATCCCTGAACGCAGCCATTGCTTCTGCCATCGTGATGTGGCAGATGAAACAGAAATAGAGAGAATCGGGTGAGGGATCATGCATTTATATTGGGTGTGGCTGGCCACGCTGCCGGGACTGTCTGCGCGGCAAAAGCTGTCACTTTTAGAGCATTATTCTGACCCCGAAGAAATATTCCACACCCCGGCATCGGTGCTGGCAGGTGATCTGCCTGCTGACCGCCGGGAGGTATTCAACAGCAAAGATACCAGGGATGCGGAAAAGGTTATTAACATCTGCCGGCGAAAGGATATCGGCATCCTCTGCCTTACAGACAAAGCCTATCCCAGCCGCCTGCGCAACATCAGCGATCCGCCGCTGGTGCTGTATTACCAGGGTGTTTTGCCGGATTTTCAGGAAAGACCCGTTATTTCCGTGGTGGGGACCCGGAAGGCCAGCGCCTATGGTCTGAGTCAGGCCCGGCAGTTGTCGGCGCAGATTGCCGCCTGTGGCGGCATGGTAATATCCGGTGGCGCACTGGGCGTGGACACCCAGGCTCTGGAGGGCGCTTTGTCTCAGAATGCGCCTACAGCGGCGGTGCTGGGCAGCGGTGTGGATGTAGCTTATCCGCCGTCTAACCGGCAGCTTTTTTGCAGGATCCGGGAAAAGGGCTGCATCCTTTCTGAGTACCCGCCGGGAACAGAGCCCAAGCCCTGGCAGTTCCCTGAGCGTAACCGGATTCTTAGCGGCATTTCCAATGGCGTTCTGGTCATCGAAGCCCCGGAGAAAAGCGGCGCGCTGATTACAGCCCGGCAGGCTCTGGAGCAGGGAAGAGATGTGTTTGTCGTTCCCGGAAATATCGACACGCCTACTTGCCGGGGTTCTAACGGACTGCTGCAGGAGGGTGCCGGCGCGGTCTTTTCCGGGTGGGATGCGGTGAAGGAATACGAATCCCAATATCCCTGCGTATCGCAAACCGGGCCGGTACAGACTACGCCTGCTGTACTGCCGAATGAGCTTCCTACCGACAAAAAAGTCATTGACAATCCCCTGTGCAGCCCTTATAGTGTCATAGAAAATGGAAATTCCCAGTTGACCCCGGAGGAACAGAATCTCTTGGGTTGCTTAGATAGTTCCCCGAAGCATATGGACCAGGTGGTTGCCCAGTCCGGCATGGCAGCTGGTGATGCAATGCGCATTCTCACAAAGCTGGCCTTGAGGGGTATTGTTATAAACCATCCGGGTAAGCTGGTCTCAGCGAAAAAACAGCAGCGTTAGTGGAGGAAAGTATGGCAAGTGGATCCAATCTTGTAATCGTGGAGTCGCCCTCCAAGGCGAAAACCATTGGTAAATATTTAGGGGCAGAGTATACCGTTAAGGCCAGTATGGGCCACCTGCGGGATCTGCCCAAAAGCACTATGGGCGTGGACATTGAAAACGGCTTTGAGCCGGAATATGTTCCCCTGGAGGCAAAATCAGATCTGATCGCAGAGCTCCGCAAGGCCGCCAAAAATGCCAATGCGGTATTTCTGGCAACTGACCCGGACCGGGAGGGAGAAGCCATTTCCTGGCACCTGAAGGAACTGCTCCGTCTGCCTGACAGCAAGGCCCGCCGGGTTACCTTTAACGAGATCACCGAAAAGGTGGTCAAGCAGTCCATTGAAAACCCCAGGGCTATTGATCGTGCTTTGGTGGATGCCCAGCAGGCCCGCCGTGTGCTGGACCGGATCGTGGGTTATCAGTTGTCCCCGCTGCTGTGGAAGAAGGTCAGACGGGGTCTGTCTGCAGGCCGTGTCCAGTCTGTTGCCACCCGACTGGTGGTAGACCGTGAAAATGAGATCCGTGCTTTCCAGCCCAGAGAATACTGGTCTCTGGAGGTGAAGCTGGACCGGGTAGGCAAGCCCGGCTCCTTTGCAGCCCATTACCATGGGGACGAAAAGAAGCGGGAACTGGAGAACGAGCAGCAGGTAGATGGTATTATCCGTGACATCACCGGCAAGGAGTTCACCGTTACCAATGTAAAGCGGGCCCAGAAAAAGCGCACCGCTGCGCCTCCCTTCACCACCTCCACATTGCAGCAGGAGGCATCCCGCAAGCTGAATATGACCCCTAAGCGCACAATGGCCATTGCCCAGCAGCTTTATGAAGGTGTGGATGTGGCAGGGGAAGGCACTTTGGGTCTGATCACCTATATGCGTACTGACTCCCTGCGCCTTAGCGATGAGGCTATGGCCTCTGCGGCGGATTTTATTAAAAACCGTTACGGAAAAGAATATTACTATGGCAAGTTCCATGTTTTCAAGACAAAGTGCGGGGCTCAGGATGCCCACGAAGCCATCCGCCCTACCCATGTGGACCTGGACCCTGAGCGGATCCAAAGCAGCTTGACCAAGGAGCAGTACCGGCTGTACAAACTGATCTGGAGCCGTTTCCTGGCATCCCAGATGGCAAATGCGGTGTTTGATACCGTTTCTATCGATACCCAGTGCGCAGGCCATGTGTTCCGTTCCAGCCACCAGAGCATGAGGTTCTCCGGTTTTATCGCCGTTTACGAGGAAGGAAAGGACGACGAGGCAGAGGCAGTGGGTTCTCCGCTGCCGGATCTGCAGGAGGGTGACCGGGCTGTTGCTTCCGATATGAAGAAGGAGCAGCATTTTACCCAACCCCCTGCCCGTTATACCGAGGCAACACTGGTTAAGGCTATGGAAGAGAAAGGCGTTGGCCGCCCCTCTACCTATGCCTCCATCGTTTCCACTATTCAGGACCGGGAGTATGTCAACAAGGTGGACAAACGCCTTGCGCCTACAGCTTTGGGTGAAGTGGTTACCGGATTGATGATTGAGCGGTTTCAGGATATTATCGATGTGGAATTTACCGCCAATATGGAGACCCGCCTGGACGAGGTGGAAGCAGGCAAGCGGGAATGGAAAGCAGTTCTTGCTGATTTTTATAAAGATTTCCACCGTCAGATGGAAGAGGCGGAGGCCGCCCTTGAGGGTGTTCGCCTGAAAGTCCCCGATGAAGTAACAGAGGAGATCTGTGAAGAGTGCGGACGGAACATGGTGGTGAAGATCGGCCGCTTTGGCAAGTTCCTGGCTTGTCCCGGTTTCCCGGAGTGCAAGAACACCAAACCCATCGTGGAGAAAATGCCTGGTCGCTGTCCCAAGTGCGGTAGCACCATTCTCAAGCGTAAGTCAAAGCGGGGGTTTGCTTATTACGCCTGCGAGCGAGGCGCGGAATGTGGCTTTATGAGCTGGAATGTGCCCACAGCGGAGGATTGCCCCTCCTGCGGTCAGACTTTGTTCAAGAAGTCCGGCAGAGGCCGTATGAAGCCCTTCTGCATCAACGAAGCCTGTTCCAACTTCCTGCCTGAGGATAAGCGTGGCTACTATAAAAAGCCCGCTGATGCAGAAAAGGAAGCCCAGGCAGAGGACAAGAAGTCCGGAAAGAAAACGGCAAAGAAGACAGCAAAAAAGACCGCTGCCAAAAAGACAGGGGGCAAGAAGGCATGACAAAGGTAAAAGTCATCGGCGCCGGACTTGCCGGCTCTGAGGCAGCCTGGCAGCTTGCCCAACGGGGCATTGAAGTAGAACTGGTGGAGATGAAGCCGGGGAAGAAGACCCCTGCCCACCATGTGGATACCTTTGCGGAGCTGGTATGCTCCAATTCCCTCCGGGGTGACCGTCTGGAAAACGCGGTAGGACTTCTGAAAGAGGAGCTGCGCCGTCTTGGCAGCCTGATCCTTAGCTGCGCCGATGTGACCCGGGTGGAAGCCGGCGGCTGTCTGGCTGTGGACAGACAGGGTTTTTCCGATCTGGTGACCAAGAGGCTCCGCAGCCACCCCAATATTACGGTGATTTCCCAGGAAGTGACCCAGGTGCCGGAAGGTCCTGTGATTATTGCCACTGGCCCTCTGACCTCTGACGAGCTCTCTAAGGCTATCGGCGAGTATTTCGGTACAGATTATTTGCATTTCTTTGA
Organism: Faecousia sp.; assembly: GCA_045531275.1. Lineage (GTDB taxonomy): Bacteria > Bacillota > Clostridia > Oscillospirales > Oscillospiraceae > Faecousia. The sequence goes on along the minus strand of JAZSDS010000059.1, from coordinate 14,536 downwards.
CGCAGCCGCCCCTTTAGTAACTGCCGAATCGGTGGATATGACCAAGGCCTGGTGGCAATCCCGCTATGACCGGGGCACACCGGACTATATCAACTGTGCCATGAACCGTGAAGAATACGACGCATTTATTCAGGAGCTGACCACAGCCCAGGAGGCGGAGGTCCACGGCTTTGAGGATAAGCGGGTGTTTGAGGGTTGTATGCCTGTGGAGGTCATGGCCCGGAGGGGACATGATACTCTGCGGTTCGGTCCGTTGAAGCCTGTTGGCCTGGTGGACCCCAATACCGGCAAGGAGCCCTATGCGGTGGTCCAGCTGCGGCAGGACAATGCGGTAAAGAGCGTATTTAACCTGGTGGGATTCCAGACTCACCTGAAATTCCCGGAGCAAAAGCGGGTGTTTTCTATGATCCCGGCGCTGAAAAATGCGGAATTTGTCCGCTACGGCGTAATGCACCAAAATACTTTTCTCCAGTCCCCCAAGCTGCTGGACAGATTTTATGCAGACCGGCGGAATCCCCTGGTTGCCTTCGCAGGCCAGATGACCGGCGTGGAGGGGTATGTGGAAAGTGCCGCATCAGGCTATCTGGCAGCCGTTGCCATGGCGGCAAAGGTAAAGGGTCAGGAGCCTGTTCCGTTCCCCCAGGAGACAGCCATCGGCGCTCTGGGGCTGTACGTCAGCGACGAACGGATCGAGAATTTCCAACCCATGAATGTAAATTTCAGCATCATTTCTCCGTTGCAACAGCGGATCCGTAAAAAAGCAGAGAAAAATCTTGCTATTGCCAATCGGTCGTTGGAGCTGATCGATAAGCTGGTAGAGCAGGGTATCTAAAGAAAGAGGTGCGGCATATGAAGATCATTCTTGACGCAATGGGCGGCGACCACGCCCCTGAGGCACCTGTACTGGGCGCGATTCAGGCGGCGAAGGATTTTGGAGCCCAGATCACCCTTGTGGGTAAAGGCGAGCAGATCCTGGGGGTCATGCGCAACAACGGCATTAACGACCTGCCTGCAGGCATTGAGATTGCCAATGCCGAGGATGTAGTGGATATGCACGATGATCCCGCGTCCATTGTACACAAGCGGAAGAATTCCTCTATGGTAGTAGGCCTAAAAATGCTTGCCGATGGAATGGGCGACGCCTGCGTTTCTGCCGGAAGCACTGGTGCGCTGCTGACAGGGGCTACATTGGTTGTGAAGCGTGTCAAGGGCATTCGCCGTGCGGCTATGGGTCCTGTGATGCCCAACAAGGCAGGGGGCAAAACCGTCATTCTGGACTGCGGCGCCAACGCCGAGTGTACACCGGAATTCCTGCTGCAGTTTGGTATCGTAGGATCTCTGTATGCCAAAAAGTACTTAGGGGTGGAAAACCCCAAGGTGGGCCTGCTGAACATCGGCACTGAGGACTCCAAGGGCACGGACCTGCAAAAACAGGCCTATGGGCTGCTGCAAAATGCTGCCGAAAAGGGCGTTGTACACTTTGTGGGCAATGTGGAGGCAAGAGATGTGCCTCTTGGCGCTGTGGATGTGGTGGTCTGTGACGGCTTTTCTGGCAATGTGCTGCTGAAATCCATTGAGGGCACAGCCATGTTTATGGGCAGCCTGATGAAGCGCAGGATCTTCAAGCGCAATATTCTCTCCATGATCGGCTACCTGTTCTACAAGAGCGGTGTGGACGAGGTCATGAAAATGCTGGATTACCGGGAGATCGGGGGAACCCAGTTCCTGGGCATCAAAAAGCCTGTTATCAAGGCCCACGGCTCCTCTGATGCTCTGGCCTTCCGCAATGCGGTAAAGCAGGCTATGGACGCGGCAAACAGCGATATTTCCGCAGAGCTTGAGCAAGCTTTGGCAGCAATCAAGGAGTCTGACAATGATTAAGGATCTGGAAACAGCCATCGGCTATCGTTTTCAAAACATCACCCTTTTGCAGAATGCCCTGACCCATTCCTCCTATGCCAATGAATACTGGCATAACAGCCTTAAGAGCAATGAACGGCTGGAATTTCTGGGGGATTCTATCCTGGGTATGGTGGTGGCGGAGCATCTGTACCGCAACTTCCCTGACCGCCCGGAGGGTGAGCTGACTCGTATGCGGGCGGATATGGTCTGTGAGCAGGCCTTGGCGGCCATTGCAGATCGCCTGTCTCTGGGTACGCACCTGCTTCTGGGCCACGGCGAGGAGCAAAGTGGCGGCAGAACAAGAGCCTCCATTCTGGCAGATGCGGTAGAATCCGTCATTGCCGCCAGTTTCCTGGACGGCGGTATGGATGCGGCAAAGAGCTTTATTGAAAAATTTGTTTTGTGCGATGTGCCGGTAACCAGACTTCACAATGCCGATTATAAGACGGCCCTGCAGGAGCTGGTGCAGCAGAAGAAGAACCAGGTCCTCAGCTACAGCCTTGTGGGGGAATCCGGTCCGGACCACGATAAGCGGTTTGAAGTTGCCGTGTCCCTGAACGGTCAGGTTATCGGACAGGGAAGTGGCAGCAGCAAAAAGCGTGCGGAGCAGGAAGCAGCCTGCGCAGCATTTCAAAAGCTGACAGAGAAATAAGTATAGCGGATCGTTTGGCGGGCATGCTTCTTCTGGATGCCAATAGCGACAAACTCTGACAAATTTTTTGATAATTTGTTAAAAATCCGCTCGTTTGGCGAAATCACTTGAAATGTGCAAGCATTCACGCTATAATGGTCCAAACCCCAAATAGATAGAAAGAGGAGAGCTAAGCGGTATGCAGACTGTACAGGAAAAAGACAGCGCTGTGCTGAACGACCAGGAAAAGCAGTATCAAGCGCCTGAGCCCAAGCCCGTCTACGAATTCTGCAAGCGGATCTTTGATATCGTCATGTCCACCTTTGCGCTGGTGGTGCTGAGCCCTGTGTTTTTGGCAGTGGCCATTGCCATTAAGATTGAGGATGGGGGAAAGGTGTTCTACTCCCAGACAAGACTCACCAAGGATTGCAAGAAATTTGAAATGTATAAGTTCCGCTCCATGTGTCCCGATGCGGACAAGAAGCTGGAGGAGCTGCTGAAATATAACGAGATGGAAGGCCCTGCTTTTAAGATGGAGAACGACCCCCGGATCACCAAGGTTGGCCGTTTCATCCGCAGAACCAGCATTGACGAGCTGCCTCAGCTTATCAATATCATCATGGGCGACATGACCATCATCGGACCCAGACCTCCGCTGCCCCGGGAAGTGGAACAGTACACTCCCTACCAGATGCACCGTCTGGATGTTAAGACCGGTCTTGCCTGCTACCATGAGTGCCAGGGCCGCAGCGATGATAAGAGCTTTGACAAGTGGGTGGAATCCGATCTGAAATATATCCGGGAGCGCAGCATGCTCACCGATATTAAGGTCATTTTCTGGACCATCCGGGTGGTTCTCACCGGTAAAGGCGCAATGTAATAATAAAAACAGCTGACGATTCAAGTCAGCTGTTTTTGCATATTCTCAGGAATAGGGCGCATCCTATTTCCGGAGGGATGTACATGACAGAACGGGAATACGGAAAATTGGTGGACAGCATGGCGCCAAAGTCCCCCATTGTTAAGAACTGTATCAAGGCGTTTTTGGTGGGAGGACTGATCTGCGCCATCGGCCAGCTGATCATGAATGGCTATACTGCCCTGGGCCTTGACAAAACCGACGCAGGCACCGCCACATCCATGACCCTGGTGGCAATTTCTGCACTTCTGACAGGCCTGAGCCTCTACGATAACATCGCCAAGCACGCAGGGGCAGGTACCCTTGTACCCATCACCGGCTTTGCCAACTCCATCGCCGCCCCGGCAGTGGAATTCAAAACCGAGGGCTTTATCTTGGGCGTTGGTGCGAAGATGTTCACCATTGCGGGGCCGGTGATTGTTTATGGCACGGTGGCGTCGGTTGTTTATGGAATTATCTATTGGGTTACAACATTGTTTTAACAAAAAAGGCTTGACCAAATCGGTCAAGCCTTTTCATCATATACAGGGAAAATATCCGCCGTATTTTTCAAAAAGAGAACGGATATATTCCATATCCTCCTGAGTAACGCTAAAGTATCTCAAATTACCAAGATCTTGAATACTATTACACATATCGCGGGCGATTGCAAAAACATGACCTCCGACTTTGAGTGAAATGTTTTTATCAAAGCCGCAAGAGGGAAGACCGGACGAAATGAGATCGTAGTCGTTCCCGTTAAGAATGTCTACGACCTTTTCTGCCTCGCTATCCTCTAATGTAACACGAATATCTTTATCTCCATAAATAAATGTTAACATTACGTCAGCGTCCTCGCTTACACTCGTTTTGGAACAGCCGCATACTGCTACCATAAGGAAAAGAATAACAAAAATGACAAGTAATCGTTTCATATATAATACCTCACTTTCTTTCATTATACCACACTGCTGATTTAATGTAAATATTTTTGCAAATGGTGTGTCCTATATTGACAGCAGCAGAAGGGTTTGTCTTGGGGGTTGGAGCTAAGATGTTTACCATCGCAGGGCCCGTGATCGTGTATGGGGTGTCCGCCAGCGTTGTGTATGGCTTGATTTATTGGATTACAACATTGTTCTGACAACAAAAGGCTTGACCAACCGGTCAAGCCTTTTCCTTAATTTCTACGATAATCGTATTTGTCCTTGGTAACATCCAATTCTATGCCGTTAATACTTACTGTTTTATCGTCCAACCATTGTATATCAGCTGTTGAGCAGTGATAATTCCAATAGATATTTCGTTCTTTTCCTGTTTTGTTGTTTTTAACAGCACACAAAACAGCATAGTCGGTTGTAGCACCGCCATTGTTCAAATATGCTGTAACGGTATATGAAGAATCAGGTGAATCTGAAACAGTAATTACTTCTTGTCCGTCGAGGCGTTGTATATCAAAAAAAGCCCAATAGATTCCGTATGAAATTAAGGCGAAAATAATCAACAAGATACTTGCTACAATAATTACAGGAACTAACCATTTTTTCATACATGCCACCTCACTTTATTTTATTGTACTATACCGACGTCTTAAAGTAAATAATTTTTTGAAAATTGGGTCCTAATAGAACACGAAGTAATGGGTCCTAAGTTGACACAAGCAGAGGGTTTCATATTAGGGGTTGGTGCTAAGATGTTCACGATTGCGGGACCGGTGATTGTGTATGGCGTGTCTGCAAGCGTAGTTTATGGCTTGATATATTGGATAACAACGCTATCCTAATTCGTAGGGTGGGGGCTTGCTCCCACCGCAAACAAAAGGCTTGACCAAATCGGTCAAGCCTTTTTGTTAGTTTACTTGCGCTAAAGCTTTGTTAATGCGTTCTATCAATCGATCACTAAGAACCGCCATAGACTCGATATGTACCTTTGCGCCTGCAACAAATAATGTAAGAGAGTCCTGGTTTTTGCGCAATCCTTGAATATCGGAAAAGGAATAGGTGCGGGTGTTCCCAAACATTGTGGTATAGGTAAATTGCTCGTCGGAAATCATATGGATCGTTTGATTTTTCCAGCAAAGCAAGGCAAGAACGCCCAGAACAATACCCAGGACAGCACAAACAATTGCCCATGTTGCATGCCTGAAAAAGGCAAAGAGCCCACAAGCGATTCCTCCGGCCAGGAAGACAATAGACATGGCAAGGAGCCGCTCGGGCAAAAACATATCTGCGCGGAGTTCGTCGTCACTTGCTGTCACACCAAGCAGTTTTTCAACGATTTTTACTATTATTTTGAGTTTCATACCATTGCCTCCTTTTTCTTATTTTACCATACTACCAATTTTTTGTAAATATTTCCTTAACCAATGGGTCTTTATTGACTACCAACAGAACAGCCCCATATGTTTGACGGAGCCAATGGAAAAGATAAGCTGACAAAAACGTGTGTCGTTTATGACACACGCTTCTGCGGGTAATTATTAAAATTCTTCTTTGTTGCTTTTATAAAGGAACGGTTGTATAATCGTTTTGAGGTGATTGATTATGGATTGCCAGAAGTTGTTTTCTGTTATCGACGGAATGAACGATCAATACTGCGATATTTGGGAGGCAGTGTGCAACATCGAAAGTCCCACCGCCTATAAAGCGGGGGTAGATGCTGCAGGGCAGTTTTTTATAAACATGGCCCGGCAGCGGGGATGGCATGTTGATGTCCTGGAGGACGAGAAGGCGGGCAACGCGGTCAGCATTACCCTGAATCCGGAAGCGCAGGCTCAGCCTGTGGTATTCTCCGGACATATCGATACTGTGCATCCTGTAGGATCTTTTGGCGTGCCTGCTGTCCGGCGGGACGACGCCTACATTTACGGACCCGGCGTACTGGATTGCAAGGGCGGCGTTGTTGCGTCCTTTATGGCGATGGATGCTTTGTACAGGTGTGGCTTTACAGCCAGACCGGTACGGCTTATTATCCAGTCTGATGAGGAGACGGGTAGCAAAACCAGCAATTTAAGAACGGTAGAATATATGTGCGAAAAGGCAAAGAATGCGGTTGCCTTTCTGAACACAGAGGCCACAAAGGAAAATTCCGCTGTTCTGATAAGAAAAGGCATTCTGCGGTACAGCTATAAGGTAACCGGAAAGGCAGCCCATTCAGCCCGCTGTAATCAGGGAGCAAATGCCATTGCCGAGGCAGCACATAAGATCCTGAAACTGGAGAAGCTGAAGGATGACCAAGGCATTACCTGCAACTGCGGCGTTATTCAAGGCGGCACAGTGGCAAACACTGTGGCAGAACAGTGCGTCTTTACAGCTGACTTCCGCTTTTCTTCCCAAAAGGAATACTTAAAGGCAGAGGAATTGGCCCGGGAGGTGGCGGAAAGCTTTGAGATCCAGGGGTGCTGCTGCGAATTGGAAAAGGTCAGCTACCGCCCGGCTATGCCTCTGACAGACCGGAATGTGGCGCTGCTTGAGAGAATGAATAAGATCTATGCCCGGGTAGGGTTGCCCCAGCTGCGTGCCGTTTCCAGCAAGGGTGGCTCGGATGCAGCCTACATTACCCAGGCGGGAATCCCTTGCGTAGACAATCTGGGAGTGGAGGGCAAGAACCTGCACAACCCCGGAGAATACGCAAGGCTGGACTCCTTGGCGGCATCAGCCAAGCGCCTCGCAGCGGTAGCTGCCTGCATCTGAAGTTATAACAAATTCCCTGAAGAGGACGTCAATATCCAAAATCTATAACGAGGTGAATACATATGGAACATATTGCAGCCCCCGGTTCTATTAAGATCATTGCCAAAATGCCTGTGGCAGAGGATAAGGTGGAAGCCTTTAAGGCAGCGGCAGCCGAGCTGGTACAAAAGTCCAGGGAAGAGGAGGGTAACATTTACTATTCCCTGAATGTCCACAAAAAGGACCCCTGTCTTCTGGTGTTTGTGGAGTGCTGGAAGGACAAGGCGGCCATTGAATACCACAACGCAACGGAGCACTTCACCCGCATTTTGCCCCAACTGGTGGCTATGTGCGACAGTGCGCCCTCTAAGGAACTTTTTGTTGAAGTGTAAAAGTAGTGCCCCCAGCTTGAATCCGGGGGCACTACTTTTGCTTTTAGTCAACACAGACAGTGCCGTCTTCCTGGATGGTAATGGACATGCCATCCTTTACATATTCCAGGAACTCCTCGCCTAAGCTGTCCACAACAGGCATTTTTACATCCGGCAGCCACACGGATGCCAGAATGGAGCCGGCAGCAGCCAGAGAATCGATGGGCTTGGAAAACAGCAGACATGCGGGCTGACGCTCCATAGCGCAGGCACAGTACAGAACCAGACCGCCGGTGGTAGAGCCAATGGTCTGAGGCAGGCACAGGGCCTTGCCCAGCATTTGCTTGCCGTAAAGGTCCGGGTTGTTTTGGTCACCGCAGGTGGCGGTCTTGTCACCGAATTGCAGTGCCTTCTGGAAGGAGGCCAGGGTGTTCAGTCCTCCATGGGAGACCAGAGCCTCTGCGGTAACAGTACCCGGGGCAATGATGCGTCCTTTAAATTCTCTCATACCCATTACACTCCTTTCGTGATTTGCGCCAGGATCTCAGCCTCGGTGTAGTACCGGGCGGAGGTGTAGGTCCGCAGCTTGTTGGAAGAGGTAATTACCGGCATAGAGCCGCACAGGGGGTTGTTCATGTACATCAGGGGGCAGATGTAGCTGAGAATCACGCCGGTGGCTTTCAGCCGCTGGGCATACTCTGTTTTCTCGAATTCTTTCTTGACGGCCGGGGCGGTGGTAAAGACAGTGGGAATCTGGACCTTCTTCTTGCCGCTGTCCTTCAGACCTTCTTCCACACGCTCTGTCCAGCTGATCAGCTGCTGCAGGCTCATGTGGGGGCAGCCTACAAAGCAAAGCTTAGGCTTTGCGTTGGGGTTCTTCCAGATCACAGGGTATTCATCCTGTACACGCTGCAGCTCTGCATCGTCAATGACATAGACCTTCGCGCCTTCGGCAATGAGTCCTGCGCCCTGCTCAACAGCCTCGGGGGTCAGATTCTCAATGTGGTAAAGGCCCACCGCACCATTGGAGGCGGTGGCTGCGCCAAAGTCCTTTAAGTAAGCGCAGGTTTCGTCGGTCAGCTCCTTGCCCAGCCATTTGTCCAGGCCGGTGATGTAGGGAACATCCTCCATGACCTTCATGCCAATGGCAGAGCCCAGCAGCTGTGCTTCCGGCTTCTTGGTGGTTTCAATCTTTACGATCCAGGTTGCCTTGCGGCCCTCGTCTGTGAGCAGACCGAAGTTGGGGACGAATCCGGCAATGGAACCCATAATATCCATAATGCCGGAGTTGCGGTTACAGCGTGCACCCAGAACGGAGTTGGCGTACACAACAGCAGAGGACTCTGCCCAACTGAGGATGTCTCCCTTGCCGGGCTTGTTGCCAACCTGGTCCAGATAGCAGGCGCAGGTGAAAGCGTCGTCGTTCATCAGACCCAGTTCCTTCAGTTGGGCCTCGTAGCTTTCCTGGGTGGCGTACATGATGTTATTGAAAATAAAATTTTGCAGGAGGTTTGCAGGCACATTTTTGTCTACAGGCCGGGGGTCCACAGAGAACTGCTGGGAGGACACCGCACCGGCATCGATAAGCTGCTGCATCAGCTGGAAAACGGGCTTCATCATCTTCAGACCGAAGGATGTGACCAGGTGGTTATACTCAGAAGTAACAGGAACCATCTTGTCAGCGCCGAAGGCGTCGCCATACATAACAAGGGTCTTCATAACCTTTGCCATGGTCTCGCCCTTGGAGCCGTTCAGTATGGCCTGTTGTTCGTCAGTTAGGAACATAGAATTACTCCTTTTTGTAAATAAATTCCGGTTATCAGTTTTTTGCCGGTTTTGTCATCTCGAGCGGGCAAAGCGAGCCGAAGGATCTACCCATTATCATAAGTGCCGTGCCTTGGTTCGGTGCGAAGATCCCTCGGCTTCACTTCATTACACTGGGGATGACCGGATTGGCAAAAATTTGTTGAATTACAGCTTCATACATACATCCCATGCCTGCCAGATCACAGTACGCAGGTTGCCAACCTTGCTGGCATCGCCGATGACATGGACATGCTTGGATTTCTGCGCCACAGGGGCAGGCTTGTAGCCTACAGACAGGATTACATCGTCAGCCTTCAGCTGCTGCGTGTTACCCTCCTTATCCCGGATAGTAACGGAGAAGTCGCCGATCTCGGTAACGCCGGTCTCCAGATACACAGGCACATTGTTGACCTTGAAGAAGTCCCGCAGGAAGCTGGTGTTGGCAAGGCAGATGCCGGGGGTGCAGATCAGGTCGTCCAGCATTTCCACGATGGTGGGGTTCTTACCCTGAAGGTACAGCTCGTAGGCAATCTCACAGCCGGTAAGGCCGCCGCCGATGATCACCACATTCTTGCCTACCTGACGCTGTCCCAGCAGGAAGTCTATAGCCTGAATGGCTCTGCCTGCGCCGGGAACAGGGATTCGGTTAGCCTTTGCGCCGGTGGCCACGATTACTTCGTCAGCCTCCAGGGAAGCTACATCCGTTACCTCAGTGTTCAGCATCACCTCGATCTGGGGATACTTTGTCAGCTCCCGGCGGTACCATGCAATCAGGTCCCTGTCCTTTTCTTTGAAGGAAGGAGCAGCTGCGGCAATGAACACACCGCCCAGCTTATCAGACTTTTCGTACAGGGTGACCTTGTGTCCACGCTTGGCGCAGACCAGGGCAGCTTCCATACCGCCAATGCCACCGCCGATGACAGCAACGTTCTTGGCAACCTTGGCAGGGGCGATATAGTGCTTGGTGGACTGCATGGTCTCCGCATTGACGGCACAGCGGGCAAGGCCCATGGTGTCAGTAAGATCCTGGGTGTTTGCGTGGCCCTTGGAGGAGGAGAAGTTGAAGCAACCGCTGTGGCAGCAGATGCAGGGCTTGATGTCCTCCAGCCGATCTTCGATGAGCTTGGTGACCCATGCAGGATCAGCCAGGAACTGACGGGCTACGCCCATGCCGTCGATGCGGCCCTCGGCAATGGCCTGGGCAGCAACATCCGGTTCCATACGGCCGGCGCATACCACGGGAATGTCCACAAACTTCTTGATATGGGCAACATCGTCCAGATTACAGTTCTGGGGCATATACATAGGCGGATGTGCCCAGTACCAGCTGTCGTAGGTGCCGTTGTCGGCGTTAAGCATATCGTAGCCTGCATCCTGCAGGTACTTGGCGGCCTTTTCGGATTCCTCCATGGAGCGGCCAACCCCAGTGTACTTCACGCCGGGTACAGCGCCTTCCCGGAAGCCCTTGACCTTGGACTCAACACTGTAGCGCAGGGATACGGGGAAGTCCTTGCCGCAGACGTTTTTAATAGCCTTGACGATCTCTGCTGGGAAGCGGTAGCGGTTTTCAAAGGAGCCGCCGTACTCGTCGGTACGCTTGTTGGTCCATTCCATAGTGAACTGATCCAGCAGGTAGCCCTCGTGAACAGCATGGATCTCCACGCCGTCAACACCGGCGTCCATACATAGCTTGGCAGTCTTGGCGAAGGCTTCAATGATCTCGTGGATCTGCTCCTTGGTCATTTCCGGAGTGGTGATCTCCGGGTCCCACCGGGAGGGCAGGGGGCTGGGGCTTGCCAATTCGTGATTGGTGTCGATAACGGGCTTAATTAGAGCCCTGGTAAATTTGTTCTTGTGCAGAGGGGCAATAAGCTCGGTAATAGCCCAGCTGCGGCCCATGCCGGCAGTCAACTGAATAAACAGCTTGGCGCCGGTCTTATGGATCTCATCCATAAACTCCTTCAGGTCCTCGAACATCTTGGGATTCTGCCACAGCCACTTACCCCAGAAGGTGTCCCGCAGAGGGGCGATGCCGGGGATGATCAGGCCGACGTTGTTTTGGGCCCGTTCCAGAAACAGCTTTGCTGCCTCTTTGTCAAATTTACAGCCGGTGAGCTCAAACCAGCCAAACAGGGAAGTGCCGCCCATGGGGCACATAACGATGCGGTTTTTGATCTCCACATTGCCGATTTTCCAGGGGGTAAATAAGGCTTCGTACTTAGGATCCATACACAAAACAGCTCCTTTACTTTCAGCTTGAAGAAAGAATTCTTCTGCTTAAAATTATACTAAAACTGTCGAAAACTGTCAACAGCCCGGACACATATGTGTCCGGGCTGTGGTATTCTATTCTCAAGCAAAGCGCATCATACCAAAAGCTTCCGGATTGTGGAAGGAAGCGTAGGGCAGCAGCGGCACCGGGTTCCAGCACAGACAGTGGGGCGCCTCAGTCAGATCACCGCATTTGTAGCAGTTAGCCCGCATTACATAGCCGGGGGCAGGGGAGAAATCCGGGAAGAACAGACGGATAAAGGTGTAAGGAATTGCGTATTCAGCCTCCCATCCGTCAGCGGTGCGCCGGGCCTTGGGAAGAATGCTGGGTTCTTCCGGTACAAAGCGCACCAGCGTGTGGGCATCAGTGCCCATGCCCAGATACAAAGCCCCGTTGGGATTGCACTCAATGTTAAAGTAACGCAGATCTCCAGCCATAGGGCTAAAGAAGAACTCCAGGCAGCTGTCTTCGCAAATCTCCCCTAAGGGGCCCTGATGCTCAGCACGGATATGTTTTTCTGTGGCAGTCAGGCGCACATAAAGGGCTTCGTCGTCGTAACAGATCTGGGCTTGGGCCTGCACTGTGGTTGCAGCATCTGCGGGGGTGAGGGGTTCGTTGATCGTAAGCGTGGGGATGCCATTCCAGTCCAGGGCGTCCGGGCGGCGGACAATAGTGTATTCCTTCATAATGCTTCCTCCGTGTACCAGGGTAGTCTTGTAGGAAAATCATACCACAACGGAAATAGGATTGCAATGAAAAATAAGAAAAAACAGGAATAAAGGAATTAGCACATATTAAAGATGTTTCTCCTGCCAAAACGCCAAAAAGCCGTTGTGATATTTATACAATATGGATAAACTTCGGAAACGGTCATAAATCCCGATTGACAAAGGGGCATAAAAAGGATATGATATTCCTGTATAAGTATGTCCCCAGGGGATATTGTGCGCCTGGTGGATTTGGAATCCATATGGAAAGAATAAAGAGTAACGGAGGGGTAATATGATCGCAATTAAAAACGCCACACTGATTATGAAGGACCATCTGATACCCGACGCAGTACTGATGATCGACAACGGTGTCATTGCGGACTTTGGCGAGATGCGCTCCACACCGATCCCTGAAGGCTGTGAGGTTATTGATGCCCAGGGTCTGTATGTAGGCCCCGGCCTTGTGGATATTCACAACCATGCAGGCGGCGGTCACTGGTTCTATGATGAGCCGGAAGCGGCAGCCCAGTTTAACCTGCAGCACGGCACCACCAGCGTGCTGGCCACTCTGTATTTTAACATGAATAAGGACCAGCTGGTGGAGCAAGCCATTACTGTTCAGAACGCCATGAAGAAGCCTGAGGGCGCAAATATAGCCGGCTTCTACATGGAAGCTCCTTATATGAATCCCAAGTTCGGCGCTGACCGGGAAAACAACCCCTGGAAGGGCCCAATCTGCCGGGAAGAATACCAGCCTGTCATCGACCAGGTAGGCACCGATGCCAAGGTCTGGGTGGTAGCGCCGGAGCGGGAGAACATCCTGCAGTTTGTCCTGGATGCAAAGAAGAATAACCCCACTGTCCGTTTTTCGGTTGGGCACAGTGAAGCCAGCCCACAGCAGATCGAGGAGTTGATGCCCTACGGTCTGTGCATCGGCACCCACCATACCAATGCCACCGGCGACCGCCCCATGTACCCTGAGTGCCGTGGTGTGTGCGTTGACGAGACTGTCAATTACAATCACGGCATCTACGCAGAAATGATCTGCGACAGCCGTGGCATCCATGTAGACCCCTATATGCAGCGGCTGATCCGCAAAATAAAGGGTGAGGATCGGCTGGTGCTGATCTCTGATTCCTGTGTGTTCGACGGCCCCATTCCCGAGGGCTATGAAGGCGTTACCGATCTGTGCTTCGATTTCGAGGGCGAGATCGCCGGTTCCAAGCTGACCCTGGAGGTAGCTTGCCGGAACATGATGAAGCACACCGGCGCATCCATCGTGGATGTGTTCCGTTATGCCTCTTACAATCCTGCAAGAGCAGTGGGTCTTACCGACCGCGGTGAGATTCGCAAAGGACTTCGTGCGGACTTGGTGATCACCGATCACCAGATGAATATAAAATCCGTAATTCTGAAAGGAGAATTCAAAAAATGAAAGACTTTATTGTCGATCCCGCAACCAAGTTTGACTTCCAGCCTGCCGACTTTGTGCCTTTTAAGGACAAGGAAGTTTGCGAGCGCGTTCGCAAGATGAGCGGCAAGGAACTGGAGCAGCGTGAGGAGTGGTGGCATCCTGAGTTCACCGTTAAGGTCATGATGAACCCCCATCCTGTCCTGATCGCAACTCTGTTTGAGCGTCTGAGAGCTGCTTCCGAAGCAGGCAAGACCTTCACCATGATTCTGGGCAACCCCGAGCCCGACACCTACATCCCCCTGGCTCAGCTGATCAACTACTTCCGTGTTGACTGCTCCAAGGTTCACCTGTTCGCAGAGGACGAGTGGGCTGACCAGGACGGCAACATTGCTCCTATCACCTACGAGGCTGGCTTCGCTCACTCCATGATTAAGTATCTGTACTACCAGATCGATCCCGAGCTGCGTATGCCCATGGAGAATGTTCACTTCCCCACCAACGCTAACATCGGTGATTACTCCAAGATCATCAACGACATCTCTGAAGGCGGCGCTGACATCGCTTCCACCTCTCCCGGTTGGGCTGGCCACATGGCTTTCGTGGATCCCATCCCCGAGTTCATCGGCAGCGGCGACATCGAAGAGTGGCTGAACCAGCCCGCTCAGATCGTTACTCTGCACCCCATGACCATCATGCAGAACTCCCTGAATGGCACCTTCGGTCAGTCCGGCGACATCGCCAACGTTCCTCCCAAGGCTGCTACCATCGGACCTCTGGATGTCATGCGTGCTAAGGAGCGTATCGAGGTTCATGCTCTGGCTACCTGCGGTACTTTCTCCTCCTGGCAGAGAATGATCTCCC
>JAZSDS010000061.1:0-23430 GCA_045531275.1 Faecousia sp. | reverse complement strand
ATTGTATATGTTTTCATGTGACCACCTCTTGCTCAATTATACCCACTCTAATTACCAAAATCAACTGTTATTTATAATTGGCAAACGGATTCTCAATTGAAACATCTGTGACCTCTATTTTCTTTGGAACTCAATATATTCAGTATAATATGGATATGAGCGTGATGGCTTATATAACCATCACGCTCATATAGTGTAGAATATAAAATTCAGTTACTCCCACTCGATGGTCCCAACGGGCTTTGGGGTCAGGTCCATAAGGACACGGTTGATACCTTCCACCTCGGCGGTGATACGGCTTGTGATCTTGTGCAGAACACTGTAGGGGATCTCCTCGATGGTGGCGCTCATGGCATCGGTGGTGTTCACCGCCCGGATGATAGCAGGCCAGCCCTCATAGCGCTTCTCGTCACGAACACCTACGGATTTCATGTCCGGCACAGCAATAAAATACTGCCAGACCTTTTCTGCCAGGCCGCAGTTATCGAATTCCTCACGGAGGATGGCGTCGGCCTCCCGCAGAGCATGGAGACGGTCACGGGTGATGGCGCCCAGGCAACGGACACCCAGACCGGGGCCGGGGAAGGGCTGACGGTAGACCATGGCGTGGGGCAGACCCAGGGCCTCGCCCACTACACGGACCTCGTCCTTAAACAAAAGCTTTACAGGCTCCACCAGTTCCATCTTCATGTCCTCAGGCAGGCCGCCTACATTATGATGGGACTTGACGGGCTTTCCGCTTTCCTTTGCCTTGATGGACTCCAGAATGTCGGGGTAGATCGTACCCTGAGCCAGGAAGTCAATGCCATCCAGCTTGGCGGCTTCTTCGTCGAACACCTTAATAAATTCTGCGCCGATGATCTTACGCTTCTGCTCGGGGTCGGAAACGCCCTCCAGAAGACCCAGGAACCGGTCGGTAGCGTCAATATAGATCAGGTTGGCATCCAGCTCCTGGCCAAACACCTTCACCACATCCTCGCTCTCACCCTTACGCATCAGGCCGTGGTTTACATGGACACACACCAGCTGCTTACCGATGGCCTTGATAAGCAGTGCTGCCACAACAGAGGAATCAACACCGCCGGAAAGGGCCAGCAGGACCTTCTTATCCCCCACCTGGGCCCGGACCTGGGCCACCTGCTCTGCAATAAAAGCATCTGCCAGCGCCTTGGTGGTAATGCGCTGCATAGATTCGGGACGAACATTTGAAGACATAACAGTTCCCTCCATCTGTAGTAATTTATAGACACATTATACATACATTCTTTTCTGTACGCAAGAAAAAAATACAAGAATTATAGCAAAAAATCAGCAAAAATTGCGGCCTTCTCCGGGGGCTGTTTTGTGAAATCTGCTTTTAATACAGCGCCAGGACCACCCGGAAGTAGAAGCGGCGGAACAACGACCTGCCAGACAGACGCCTTTGGGCGCTGTCCAGATAGGCGACAAACTGCTGCAGCTCTGCTTCTTCCAGGGTATGCTGGCTGAATTTTGCTTTCTGGGCCAGGGAAAAAAGCTCCCTGTCCGGCTCCTGTCCCAGGACCTGGGCAAACAGCACAGTTTCCTGCCATAGGGCCAGGGCCCGCTGATTCTCAGTGCCTTCCTTCAACTTTCTTTTTCGCAGCTTCAGCCGGACCCGGCTCTGGATCACCAACCCTGCCCCAAGAATCGCCACAGCCAGAGCTGTCCACAGAGCTGCGCCCAGGCCCTTGCTGTCTGGCTCTTTGTTCTGACTTCCGGGGGTGGTTTCAGGTGTTGGGGTCTGTTCTGTGGGCAGCTGCCCCTCCGGGACTGTGGTCTGCTGGGTTTGCTGGCTCTCCTCCCGGGCCGGGGTGGCTTCCAGCACTGTCCAGCCGTAGCCGGGAAGAAAATATTCTGTCCAGGCGTGGGCATCCTTTGCAAGCACCACAGTTTCTTCTCCCGCTTTCACCTCTGCCATATAGCCGGTGACATACCGGGCAGGGATCCCCGCCGCCTGCAAAAGCACCGTTGCGGCGCTGGCGAAATGGACACAGTAGCCGGTTTCACTGGCGCTTAGGAACCAACGGACAAAATCCTCCTCTTCGGCAGGCATTCTCCGGGTATTCATATTGTATTTGGCAGATTCCCGGACAAAATCCCCGATGGCCTGGGCCCGTTCATAGGCATTTTCCTTGCCCTCCACGATCTTCTGGGCCGTAGGCACTGCCCACTTCTGCACAGACTCACTCAGATGCAGGTAATCCGAATAGCTGTTTTCCCAATCCACATAGACCTGGGCGGCATATTGGGTCAACTCCCTGTCCCGGGCAGCAGGGGCACTGCAGCTAAAGGAATACTGGGTCAGCTTTTTGTCGTTCTCAAGGCCCCGGTTAATGCCGCTCATATCAAGGCTGCGAACATAATAGGGCAGATACAGCAGCCTGTGGGCATAGTGGGTGGCCACGGTCACTTCCCCGGCTGCCCCCAGCTTGCCCTGCTCAGGCCAATAAAGATCCGTGGTGGCTTTACTGCTTTGATACCAGGCTGTTCCGTCGTAAGCATCCAGGGCTCTGCCCCGGAGATATACCGTTCCGTCATAGTGGGCAGTGACACGCATCACCTCCACCTGGGATTCCTGCCGGACCCCTGTGGTCTCCAGGTCCACCCGGTTGCCGTCCACAATACCAACTGTCTGGTTTTCCGTAAATTTTCCCAGCAGCTTTTCCGCAAATTCCGTGTGAAGTACCGAATCCGCCAGGGCTTGGGCCCGGGCCTGTCCGGTATACCCCTGCCGGGGGCAGGCGGCAAACAGCACCAGCAGCACTGCCGCCAGAACACCTGCAGTGATGAGGGCCAGCCGGTTTCCCTGGACCTCATCCTGCCGGCGCAGAGGTCCGGTCAGCAGCAGCACTCCGAGACAGAACAACAGCAGGTATAAAAACGCAGTTTTGGGCACGGTGTCCGTTACCACCATACAGGCGGCCAGGGGCAGCAGCGTCAGCAGAATTCCCGGCGCCGCCGTTCTTCTGCGGCACACAGACCAGGCCACTGCCATGGCGATCACCGCACCTAAAACGCAAATTCCCAGCCAGAGGGTGGGCTCCATATCGTCGGCGGTGAGGGTGTTCAGCTTTAGGATGCCCCAACCGTAGGCCATATCATACTGCCGTGATAGGCGGTACAAAAGGGATTGGAAACTGATCTTCAGATCGCCCCACCAAAAGCCGGCTGCCAAAGCAAAACAAGCGGGAGGAATCGCCCCCAGGGGCAATGTGTAGCACAGGCTAGCTGCCCCGGATGCTACACCGCACCAAAAGGCCAATGTTCCCAGCCCCACCGCCATGGACATGCCGGTAACAAGGCAGCCCGCGGCGGCAAAGCTTGCTCCAAAGGCTATGCCCCAACCCAGGAAAAAGGTCACAAGCTTTTTATGCTTCATGGCTGTCACCTCCGATGCGGTGCTGCCACAGCACATTTTCTGCTTTTGGGGCGGCGTCTGCCTCTGCCGGGGAACTGCTCAGCAGGATATGAAGTCCTGCCTCCAGGGTGGCCTCATCCTTTACGGCAAAATCCGCCACCCCTGCCCCTGTCAGGCAGCAGACCCGGTGGTCCAGCCCCTTTTCCAGCAGTGTGCGGCTCATATACAGCAGCTGTCCCAGCCTTTGGTCCAATTCATCCGGAGTCCCAAAAAGGCTCAGGGTCAGCACATAGCCTTTCTCCACAGGCTCCATGGGCTCTCTGTAGATCAGCTTACCGGTTTTTGCCGCCATTTTCCAGTGGATATGCCGTAGGTCATCTCCCGGGCGGTAAAGCCGCAGGTCGTGAACCTCCGAAAAACCGCCGCCGGGCTTAGGTCTCCAGCCCACAGACTGCCCTCCCCGGGTGTCCGGCAGCTTTTCTGCCGCCACAGGCTTGGGCTCAATATAAACATGGCAGCTGTCCTGCCGGTGCAGCCGCCGGTAAAACAGCCCCAGATAGTCGTAGGCCTGCATCCGGGGATAGGTGATGGTCAGCTTGCCGCAGTGCTTTGTGGGGATCAGCTCCCCGGGCTGCCCCAGAAACCGCTCCCCGGACAGGCTGTTGGCAAGCCGGAGAGTGCAGCGCACCGGAGGTGCCGGGAATTTACCGGACAGCGCCATGGTGATCCGTACCGGCATCCCCAGGACTGTTTTTTCCGCGCAACGGAAATTGGCCTTCACCGTCAGCATGGCGGGAAGGCTCAAAATCAGGGAAAGCCACGGCAAAAGTACCACTGCCTGCAGCCATATAAAGGAAAACCATTCCTTGTAAAATCCGTAAAATACCACAGACCCCAACAGGGTCAGCAGGTATATGATCCAGCGTCCGACCATAGCTCAGCGCAGCTTGGGGGCGCGGATCTTGCTCAGAATACCCTGCAGCACCTGCTGGGCATCCATGCCCTGACTTTGGGCCTTGGGAGACACCGTCAGGCGGTGGGCCACTGTGCTGAAAAACACTTCCTGCACATCCTTGGGCACCACATAGTCTCTGCCCCGTAGCCGGGCAACAGCCTTTGCCATGGCCATCACTGCCAGGGTTGCCCGGGGACTTGCCCCACGCAGAAGAAGCTCACTGCGTCGGGTGGCATCCACCAGCTGCACCACATAGGCGGCGATTTCCTCACTCACATGGGTGTGGGCCACCTGCTGCTGCATCTGGGTAAGCTCCGGAAGGGTCACTGCCCTTTCCACCGACTGCAGGGGATCCTTGCCCTGCCGCTGGAGAAGCATTGTAACCTCGTCCTTAGGGTCGGGATAGCCCAGGCTAAGACGGATAGTAAACCGGTCGATCTGGCTGTCCGGCAGCAGCTGGGTGCCTGCTGCGCCGGCAGGATTCTGGGTGGCGATAACCACAAAGGGGCTGGGCAGCGGATGGCTGATGCCGTCTACTGTAACCTGCCCCTCCTCCATTGCCTCCAAAAGGGCAGACTGGGTCCGGGAGGTGGCCCGGTTCAGCTCGTCTGCCAGAAAAAGGTTACATAACACCGCGCCGGGACGATATACCATTTCTCCGGTGGACTGATTCAGCACGCTGTAGCCCGTAACATCTGAGGGCAGCACATCCGGGGTGAACTGGACCCGGTTATACTGCAGCCCCAGAGCTTTGGAAAAGGCCACCGCCATGGTGGTTTTTCCCACGCCGGGAATATCTTCCAGGAGGATGTGGCCACCGGCCAGTACACCGGCCAGAACCCAGATCAGCACCGGGTCTTTGCCCACCACCGCCTTGCGCACCTGGTCCAGAATCTTCTGGGCCTTTAGAACTATATCCGATGATTGCCCCTGCACAGCGGCACCTCCTTAGTTGACATAACTTCGCTTGTGTAATCGTAAAAGGCTTTCCCATCTGCCCCACTGCTATGTGGAGTGCACTTTTCACTGTGCACTGATAGGAACAGATTTCCTATGCTTACTTATCCAGTAAGTAGTTGACACTAGCCACTTCCCTGCCGTCCCGGATGTACACTCTGGGCACTCTGCGGCTCAAATCGCAGATCTGCTCATAGTTGAAGCTGCCGGCAGCCTCTGCCAGGGCCTCCGCGGTGATCTCCTCGTCGCCGCTTTTGCCCATGAGCACCACTTCATCCCCCTGGGCTACGCCGGGAATATCCGTCACATCCACCATGATCTGATCCATACAAACTCTGCCCAGGATCGGCGCTCGCTTGCCCCGGATCAGTACATAGAATCGGTTGGAAAGGCTCCGGCGGTAGCCGTCGGCATAGCCTACCGGCACCGTTGCCACCAGGCTGGGCCGGTTTGTTAGAAAGGTGCCGCCATAGCTGATGGCTCTGCCCGGCTCCAGAGGCTTCAGGAAGCTGACATGGCTGTGCCAGCTCATGGCAGGCTGCAGCTTCAAGGGGCTTTTGTCCACCTCATCACTGGGGTACAGACCGTAAAGAGCAATACCTGCCCGGACCAGCTCGTACCGGCTTTCCAGGCACATGAGGCCGGCGGAATTGTAAAGATGTCGCACCGGTGCCTGGATTCCCCGGTGCCGAAGCATCCGGTCAAATTTCTCAAACTGCTCTGCCTGGCTGTGCGTATCGGTAAGGTCAGCTGTATCTGCCGTGGCAAAATGGCTGAACAGGCCCTCAATCTGAAGACCCGGCAACCCGGCGATCCGCTTGCAGTCGTCCGCCGCTTCTTCCGTCACCTGGAAGCCAATCCGGCTCATGCCGGTGTCCACAGCGATATGCAGCCGGGCTGTTTTTCCCTGTTCCACCGCCGTCCGGGACAGCATCACAGCGTCCTCATAGCAGGAGACCGTGACACGGATATCCTCCTGCACCGCAGCACCGTAAGCCATTTCACAGGTCTGCCCCAGCAGGAGAATGGGCTTTTGGATCCCTGCCCGGCGCAGCTCCAACGCCTCCGCCACAGAGGACACGCCGAAAAAGGCGCAATCCTGCTCTAAAAGCTTTGCCACAGCCACAGCACCGTGGCCGTAGGCATCCGCCTTCACCACTGCCATGATCTGGGTCCCTGCCTGTCGGGCAATGGCATGGAAATTCTCCCGGATGGCATCCATATCTATTTTTGCATAAGAATTGGCATACACCATGTCTTTCATCTCCAAAGCTGTGCTTATTTGTTTATTATACCAAATTCAGCCGGGGATGTAAACCCGAAAAAAAGCATGGGCGACACCTCTTTGGTAGGTGTCACCCGGGTTTTCAATCCATGATCGTTCCGTCGGGGTGGAACAGGGGCAGCTTTTCCAGGTAGATGATGTCCTCCCGGTCCTGGGCGTCGCCCTCTGCCAGCACCGCCATCCGTCCGGCAATGATGCCGCCGGCCTTTTCTACCAAAGCCTCCAAAGCAGTGAGGCTCTCGCCGGTGGAGATCACATCGTCCACGATCAGGATTCGCTTACCCTTCATCAGCTCCGCGTCGGCAGTGTCCAGGTACAGCTTCTGCTCCCTGGCGGTGGTGATGGATTTCACGGCAGATTCAAACACGCCGGTCATGTACAGCTTGGGACCCTTTCGGGCCAGAAAATACTTGGCGGCACCGGTCTGCCGGGCCATTTCATGGGCAAGGGGAATGCCCTTTGCCTCGGCAGTGATGATATAATCGTATTGGGGAGCCCGCTTCAAAAGCTCCCGGGCACAGGCAACAGTCAGCTCCTGGTCACCAAAAATCACAAAGCCCGCTATGTACAAAGTGTCTGTAACCCTACAAATAGGCAGATCCCGCTCCAGGCCCGCCACGGTCATACGGTGAAACATAACGATACACTCCTTACTTTTTTGATATGAATTTATTATACAGCACCATGCAAAAAAGTCAAATTCCGATTTATCGGGCAGGTTCCTTTTATGATGTCATTGCCAGGAGCGCAGCGACGTGGCAATCTCATTCCCACAAACAGCCTGGAATGCAACGGGAGATCGCCACGGCTGCATACGCAGCCTCGCGATGACAAGCGTTGTACGATGGCTGTTGGGCAGAACGACAAATGGGAATTTGCTTGCAAAACCGGCGCAAAAAAGGTATGATAAGATATATTGAATGTAAGAAGGAAGTGGTGGTTATGAACATTGTAGAAGCCCGGGAGGAATACAACCGCGCCCTGCGGATGGGTCAGAAGGAGCTTAAAGACCTGTTATCCAAGGGTCTGGTCACCACGCCTGCCGTGCTGGATACCGTTATGCCCGAAACTGCCATTGATTCTACTGTGAACATTGGCCTTGTGGAGATCCCTGCCGAGCGGATCGTAGGCACCAAAACCGCCGGGCGGATCACCGCCTTTACCCCCGGCTTTCTGCCCCTGCTGGGACCGGACAGCGAGTTCGCCCATAAGTGGATGATGCTGTGCCAAGCCCACCTGTCTGATGAGGGCATCCGGGATCCCATTGTCTGCTACGAATATTTAGGCAACTTCTATGTCCAGGAGGGCAACAAGCGGGTCAGCGTGCTGCGGTACTTCGGCGCGCCCAAGATCCCCGGGTATGTGACCCGGATCCTGCCTGCCCCCTCCGATGACCCTCAGGTCATCACCTATTACGAATTTTTGGACTTTTACAATGCCGCCGGGATCTATGACATCCGGTTCCGTCAGCCGGGAGACTATGGAAAGCTTCTGTCCTTCCTGGGCAAAGCGCCCGGAGATGTTTGGTCTGAGCGGCAAAAGAAAACCTTCCGGGCATACTTCCAATATTTCCGGGAGGCCTTTGCCGCCTGCAAGGGCGAAGCTCTGGACCTGCTGCCGGAGGAGGCTCTGCTGCTTTGGCTCCGGGTGTATCCTTTCCGGGATCTGGGCAAGCTATCTGCAACCAATCTGAAAAAGACTGTCTCCGGCCTGTGGGAGGATATGGTGGCTATCTCTCAGGATGAGCCTGTTCAGGTGACCACCGAGCCTGCCCCGGAGGGAAAGGCAAGCCTTTTGAGCATGCTGCTGCCTACCAACCCGGACCATGTGAATGTGGCCTTTATCCACCCCAGAGATCCCCTGACCAGCGCATGGGTCACAAGCCATGAGCAGGGGGCTCTGTATCTGCGGGAGAAGCTGCCTGACCAGGTGACGGTCCGCAGCTACTTCCATGCCGACACGCCGGAGCTGGCAGAACAGCTTCTGGACCAGGCAGTGGAGGACGGCGCTGAGGTAGTATTCACCACCACCCCCCAGCTAAGCCGGGTGACCCTGAAGGCTGCGGTAAAATATCCCAAAGTCCGGTTCCTGAACTGCTCTGTGGACGCCCCCTATTCCAGCGTCCGCACCTACTACAGCCGGATCTTTGAGGGCAAGTTTATTACCGGCGCCATTGCCGGCGCCATGTCGGAAAACGACTACATCGGCTATATCGGCTCTTACCCCATTTTCGGTGTCCCCGCCTCTATCAACGCCTTTGCGCTGGGGGCACAGCTGACAAATCCCCGGGCAAAGGTCCGGCTTCGCTGGTCCTGCCAGCCAGGCAACCCTGTGGAGGATTTTTTGAAAGAGGGCATCCGGGTAGTCTCTAACCGGGATCTGCCCACCCCCAACCAGAAGCAGCTGGAATTCGGCACCTACGGCACCTATCTTATTGAGGACAACGGAGACCTTCTGCACCTGGGCTCCCCCTGCTGGATGTGGGGCAAATTCTATGAGCATGTAATTCAGTCTGTACTCAGTGGCACCTGGGATCAGGCAGGCCAATCCGCAAAAGCGGTGAACTACTGGTGGGGCATGGACAGCGGCGTTATCGATGTGACCCTTTCAGAGCATATGCCCGAGGGACTGCGCCTGATGGCGGACATTTTGCGAAAGGGATTGCAGGACGGCTCTATCGACCCCTTCCGCCGCCGGCTGGTGACCCAGGACGGCACAGTGGTCAACGACGGCAGCCGCAGCCTTACCCCGGAGGAGCTGCTGCACATGGATTGGCTGTGCGAAAATGTGGACGGCTCCATTCCGGAATTTGACACCCTTCTTCCCTACTCCCAGGCTATGGTCCGGGAGCTGGGTATCTACAGAGACACTATTCCCATGGAAAAGGAGGGCACCTTATGAAGATCCTGGCATTAAGTGACGAGGAGTACGCCGGTTTTTACGAACATTACATCCCCGGCAAGCTGAAGGATTACGACCTGATCCTCTCCTGCGGCGACCTGAAGGCAAGCTACCTTTCCTTTATCGTTACCATGGCCCGGGTACCTGTTATGTACATCCACGGCAACCACGACACCGGCTATCACCGCAATCCCCCGGAGGGCTGCGACTGCATTGACGACCAGCTGATCGTCTACAACGGCCTGCGAATTCTGGGCCTGGGTGGCTGCCGCATGTATCGGCCCGGCCCTTACCAGTACACCGAACAGGAGATGCGCCGCCGGATCCGCAAGCTGCGGTGGAAGCTTTGGTGGCACAAGGGCGTGGACATTGTGATAACTCACGCCCCTCCAAAGGGCGTGGGCGACGGTGAAGACCCTGCCCACAGGGGCTTTGAGGCGCTGCTGAAGCTCATTGACAAATACCATCCCAAGTACCTGCTCCACGGCCACATGCATCTGAGCTACGGCATGGATCAGACCCGGGTGCGGGAGTACAACGGCACCCAGGTCATCAATGTTTCCCAGAAGTATGAGCTGGATTTCCCCGATGAGCTCATCGGCACTTACAAAACAAAAAAGGAGAAATACCATGTTTGAAGGCTTTTCTCCGGAGACTGTGGACTTTCTCTGGGGCATCCGCATGAACAATAACCGGGATTGGTTCCTGGAACATAAACCAGATTATGTAAACTATCTCTATCAGCCCATGAAGGCTCTGGGCAAGGAGCTTTTTACGCCCTTTCTGGACAAGCCCGGTAATCTCTTAAAAGTCAGCCGGATCTATCGGGATGCCCGACTTCATCATCCCCTGCCCTACAAGGAAAGCCTGTGGATCTGTATTCGGCAGGATGTGCAGTGGTGGGGGGAAAATCCCTGCCTGTACTTTGAGATCCGGCCGGAGGGTGTGACCTACGGCTTCTGCCTGTGGCGTCCCAGACCTGCCACCATGGAGGCCCTGCGCCGCCACTGGGCGGCAAATCCCCGGCAGATCTTGGAACTGCTTGCCCAAACCCAGGCCGCCACCGGCGTTGCGGTGACTGCAGATCTTTACAAACGCCCCAAGGAGGCACCTGTGCCGGAGCTTTCCGGGCTCTTTGGCTGGCGGGGCAACATCAGCTGCGCCGTTACCGAGGAGGTAGGCCCGGAGCTGTTCGGTCCCCAGTTGGGGCAGCGAGCCTGCGACTTTATCGAAAAGCTGATTCCTCTATACGACTATTTCAACCAATTCAAAATATAAGCAGAGGGGCTATCGGGGTTCATTAAGTATAGGCAGACAGTTCTTATTTCGATCTCGTCAAATCGCTTTGGGAGCCATCTGCCCGGTTCGCATCTTGCCGGCGATACACTTGACAGAAAATGTAGGGCGGTATTCATGCCATCGTCATGGTGCTGAACGTGCCTTTTTCTCTGTCCGATAACAGTTTGCCCGACTTGGGAGATACTATCCCAAGTCGGGCAATTTTTTCTTAATTAACACCGGAAAAACGGTAATTTCCCGGATATTTCATGATTTTTCCAAAGGGTTTCTCTATTGACGGCATTGTGGAAATGAAATATAATAATATAAAATATAGGCCCCAGCAGTGGGGAATCCACCGGCGGCCCTTGAAAGAGGTTTCTTATGAACCCTGTCAAAATTATATTTTTTGATATTGACGGCACATTGATCGACCCCGCAACAGGCAAAATCCCCCAGAAAACATTTGAGGCTCTGCACCGGCTTCGGAAGAACGGTATCCGGCTATGTATTGCCACCGGCAGAGCCCCTGTCTGCCTGCCAGGCTTTGATGGGTTTCCCTTCGATGCCTATTGCGCATTTAACGGCTCTCTGTGCTATACGGAAAAAGAAATTATCCACAGCAATCCCCTGTCTCCGGAAGATATTGCAACGGTTTTAGAAAACGCCGCTTCCATTGGGCGGCCGGTTTCTGTTGCCACAGCGCACCGGCTGGCTGCCAACGGAATCGACCAGGACCTGGCCGACTACTACCGCCTTGCAAACCTGACACTGACTGTTGCCGAGGATTTTGAAAAAGCCTGCCGGGAAGATGTTTACCAGGTGATGCTGGGTTGCCGGGAACCTGACCACCCTGCCATCATCCGTGGCGCAACGGGGGCCAAGATCGCTGTTTCCTGGAGCCGGGCAGTGGATGTGATTCCCGCAACCAGCGGAAAAGGAGCTTCCATCGCCAAAACCCTTGCCTATTTTAACCTGGATGCCTCTGAGGCTCTGGCCTTTGGCGACAACTATAACGACATGGAGATGCTGCAGGCTGTGGGTACGGGGGTTGCCATGGGAAATGCCACAGCGGCGCTTAAGGAAATTGCGAACTGGGTCTGCCGGCCGGTATCTGAGGACGGTATATACCACTACTGTGTGGACAACGGCCTGATATAAGCTGTTTTCAGCCGTTCCATTACGGTGATTTCTATGTTAAATACAGATAGCTTTTATATTTCTTGGGAGGTATGCCTCTATGTTCTATAAAAATGCCAGAATTTTTTGCAAAGACTTCTCCTTCCACCAAGGCGCTTTTGAGGTGACCAACGGCAGGTTCGGTGAAATTTTGCCCGGGGAAGTTCCCCAGGATGCCATTGATTTGGAGGGCGCAACGGTTATTCCCGGCCTGGTGGATGTCCACACCCATGGCAACTCCGGCGCCGACTTCTCCGACGGCGATTATGAGGGTCTGAAGGCCATGGGCGCTTACTATGCCTCTGTCGGCGTAACCTCCTTCGCCCCCGCTTCCATGACCCTGCCCTATGGGGTTCTGGAAAAGGCCTTTGCCAACGCAAGACGGCTGGTGGAGGAGTCCCCCGCCGGTGTCAGCATTCTCCGGGGCATCCAGATGGAAGGCCCATACTTCTCCTGCAAAAAGAAAGGCGCTCAGAACGCCGATTACCTGAAAGAACCGGATTTTGAGGGCTTTAAGGCCCTGCAGGAGGGCTGCGGCGGTTTGGTACGGATCGTAGATATTGCCCCGGAATTGCCCGGCGCTGAGGAGTTTGTAAAGCAAGCAAAGGCCCTTTGCACCGTTTCCATCGCCCACACCGATTCCGATTACGACCATGCCAAGGCAGCCATTGATGCGGGCGTTACCCACCTGACCCATCTCTACAACGCCATGCCTGCCATCCACCACAGAAATCCCGGCGTGATCCCCGCGGCGGCAGAGAACCCCAATGTGCGGGTGGAGCTGATTTGCGACGGTCTCCACGCCCACCCCTCTATGGTGCGGTTTGCCTACTCTGTTTTCGGCGGTGAACGGATGGTACTGGTATCCGACTCCGGCCGCTGCTGCGGCATGCCTGACGGCAGCAAGTTCCTACTGGGGGGCCAGGAGGCCTGGCTTCGGGACGGCATTGCCCGTCTGGCCGACGGCACCATTGCCTGCTCTGCAATCAATCTTTACGACGGCATGGTCAACGCTATCCGCTTCGGCATCCGGGAAGAAGATGCTGTCCGCTCCGCATCCTACAATCCCGCCTGCGCCATCGGCGCGGACAAGGTAGTCGGTTCCATGGAAACCGGCAAGGTGGCAGACTTCCTGGTCTGCAGCCGGGATTATACCCAGCGGCGGGTCTTTATGGCCGGTAAGGAACTGTAATACAAAACATACAGGAGGATTTTACTATGGCAGGTCTTTTGGAAGTAGCAGTTGATTCTTTGGCCTCCGCACGAGCGGCAATCGCCGGCGGCGCGGACCGGCTGGAGCTTTGCGGCGCTTTGGCGGTAGGCGGTTTGACCCCCTACGCAGAGCTTTTGCGCCAAGTCCGGGCAGAAAGCAGCATTAACATCCGCTGTCTCATGCGCCCCCGGGGCGGTGATTTCCTCTACACCAAAGAGGAGATCCTGATGATGGCAGCCCAGATGGAGACCCTGCGGAGGCTGGGCGCTGACGGCTTTGTCATTGGCTGTCTGACCCCTGACGGCGATCTGGACGGAAAGGCGATGGAGCCTATGCTGAAGGCGGCCCAGGGCAGCGGCTTGACGCTGCACCGGTGCATCGATGTATCCCGGGACCCCTGCAAGACCTATCTGGACGCCAAGGAGCTGGGGTTTGACACAGTGCTCACCAGCGGCGCTGCCGGCAGCAGTCTGAAAGGCATTGAGACCATCGGCAAGCTGCTGGAGCTGCGGGACGCTTATCAGGGCCCGGAAGTGCTTATCGGCGGCGGTGTGAAAGCTCCTGTGATCTCCACCTTTAAGGCGCGTTTCCCCCAGGCCCGGGCATTCCATATGAGCGGCAAGACGGATCTGGAAAGCGGCATGCGTTTCCGCCGGGAGGG
This sequence comes from Faecousia sp., assembly GCA_045531275.1. Taxonomy (GTDB): domain Bacteria; phylum Bacillota; class Clostridia; order Oscillospirales; family Oscillospiraceae; genus Faecousia. The sequence continues at coordinate 9,622 of JAZSDS010000061.1, read as the reverse complement.
TGTTCCCATGGGCATCCCCGGCCTGGACGAGTGGCACATTCAGCAGACCGACGAGGGCAACGTCCGCGCCGCCCACATAGTTGTAGATGCATAAGTACAATGGATCAAGGCCACCGGCACTGCCGGTGGCCTTCTTTATGCAAAAAAAGCTGCCCCGGAGAAAACTCCGGGGCAGTACCGTTACCTACCGCGTGGGCCGCAGCAATTTAGAAAAGCTTTACTCAGCCAGCTTCTTGAACTCCTCAAAGACGAACTGGACCTTGGGTCCGATAACCACCTGAACAGCGGTCTTACCGGGGCGGATAACGCCGGAGGCGCCGGAGGACTTGATCTTCTTCTCGTCAACCAGCAGGCGGTCCTTAACTTCCAGTCTCAGACGGGTGATGCAGTGGTCGATGGACTCCAGGTTCTCCTTGCCGCCCAGGCCTTCCAGAATGATCTGAGCCATAGCGGTGTAGTCGTCGTTAGCCAGCTCAATGGTCATCTCGCCGTCCTGGTCGTCTTCACGGCCGGGGGTCTTCAGATCCCACTTGGCGATAGCGAAGCGGAATACCAGATAGAAGACAATGAACGCAGCGATGCCCAGAGGAATGATGAGCCAGGTTGCGTTGGCTGCAGGCAGGAAAGAGGAGAACACCAGGTCAGTAGCACCGGCGGAGAAGCAGAAGCCGGCACGGAAGCCCAGAGCTACAGTGACAGTGGTGAAAATGCCGTACAGCAGGGCGTAGACAATGTACAGGGGGAATGCCAGGAACATGAATGCAAACTCGAAGGGCTCGGTAACGCCGCAGATGAATGCACAGATAGCAGCGGAGCCAACGATGCCAATAGCGATCTTGCGCTTGTTGGTCTTAGCTGTCTGGATCATAGCCAGAGCAGCGCCGGGAATACCGAACATCATGCAGGGGAAGAAGCCTGCCATGTACATACCGGCTTCTTCAGCACCGGCCCAGTAGTTGCCCAGGTCGTTGATGCCAACAGCGTCGAACCAGAACACGTTGTTCAGAGCGTGATGCAGGCCGGTGGGGATCAGCAGACGGTTCAGGAAGGCGTAGATACCGGCACCGACAGCGCCCAGGGATTCAATGCCCTGACCCAGCTTTACCAGACCCTGGAAGATCAGAGGCCATACGAACAGCAGGATGGCAGAAACAACGATGGAAACAACGCCGGTTACAATGGCAACGCAACGCTTGCCGGAGAAGAATGCCAGGAAATCAGGCAGCTTGGTGTCCTTAAACTTGTTGTAGCAAACACCGCCGATGATACCTGCCAGGATGCCGATGAAGGCATTGCCGCCGATCTTGCCGAAGGCCAGAGCAGCGATGGGATCTTCGATCAAGCCGGGAGCGATGGTGGTCACAGTGCCGGGAGCCAGCAGAGTGGTAATCATCAGGTAGGAGACCATACCGGCCAGACCGCCGGTACCGTTGCTATCCTTGGTCAGACCGAAGCCAACACCGATAGCGAACAGAATTGCCATGTTGTCGATCAGGGCAGCGCCTGCCTTGATCAGGAAAACACCGAGGGTATACAGGAAACCGGATGTAGCAGCATCCGGCACACCCATTGCGCCGGGAGCCAGGGCGTAGCCCAGACCCATCAGGATACCGCAGATGGGCAGTGCAGCAACGGGCAGCATCATAGCACTACCCAGTTTTTGCAGTTTCTTCATCATAGTGAAATATCCTCCTTTAATGTCTTGTGCCGTTTATATAAGACTGTCGGCCCACGACAGTCATTTGGCCGAAATGAATTACAGATTTGCGCTGAGGAATGCCTGCAGCTCTGTTGCAGCCTTCTCCTCGTCAGCGCCTTCGATGGTAAATATCAGCTCCATGCCCTGCTTGGCAGCCAGACGCATCAGCGCCATCAGCCGTTTTGCGTCAGCAGTGCCGGTGGGAGCGGTAACCGTGACTGTGGATGCGTAGGCAGCAACGGCCTTTACCAGCAAGCCGGCAGGACGGGCGTGCATACCCAGCGGATCGGTAATTACATATTTGATTTCTTTCATTGCTATTTCCTCACTTTCGTGGTTATTACACATTGGATTCGCAGACCAGCTTCCGGGATTCCAGAATCCGGCCAGCGGCCATGCTCAGTTCGGTAAAGCCCATTTCGATGAACGTTTCCTGCATCTTGGGGTCTGCCCCCAGCTCGCCGCAAATACCGGCCCAGATGCCATTGTCATTGGCTGCCTTTGCGATATGGGCCATCAGCGCCAACAGAGCGGGATGGTAGGGATCGTAGAAATCACCCAGCTTGGCATTCTGCCGGTCCACCGCCAGGGTGTACTGGGTCAGATCGTTGGTACCTACAGAGAAGAAGGCTGCTTCCTTGGCCAGCTCATGGGCAAGCACAGCGGCAGCAGGGGTTTCCACCATCACACCAATGGGCACTTCCTTGGTGGGGTAGCCCTCCTCCTCCAGTTCCTTACGGATCCTGGCGCACAGTTCTTTTGCTGCCTTCAGCTCCCAGACGGAAGCCACCATGGGGAACATCATGTGGAGATTACCATAGGCAGAAGCCCGGTAGATCGCCCGGAGCTGGGGCCGGAATATCTCCTCCCTGGTCAGGCAGATCCGCAGACCCCGGAGGCCCAGAGCCGGGTTCTCCTCCTTGTCCAGGTCCATGTAGTCTACCTGCTTATCGGCGCCGATGTCCAGGGTGCGGATCACCACAGGTCGGTGCTCCATAATCTGGGCTACCTTCTTATAGGCTTCATAGAGCTCCTCTTCGGTGGGAAGAGAGTCTCTGCCCAGATACAAAAATTCGCTGCGCATCAGGCCCACGCCTTCCGCGTCTGCTTTAATGGCGGCTTCTGCGTCCTCAGGGCAACCGATGTTGGCAACCAGCAGCACCTTCTTGCCGGAGCGGGTGATGCTTTCCTTGCCCCGATAAACCTCCAGAGCATCCCGGGCGGCAGCAGCCTCTTTCTGCTTTTCCCGCAGCATAGCCAAGGTTTCCTCATCCGGATCTGCGTACCAGGTGCCGGTGAAGCCGTCAACTGCAAGAACCTGGCAACCTTCCGCCGCTTCAAAGGAGATGTCCGACTGGACAAGGGAGGGAATGTTCAGGGTCCTTGCCAAAATAGCAGTGTGACTGGAAGAAGAACCCTGCTGGGTAACAAAGGCCAGGATCCGCTCTCTGGGGAGCTGAATGGTCTCGCTGGGAGCCAGGTCCTCCGCCACCAACAGGAAAGAGCCCTCCGGCAGCTGGAATCCGGTGTTTCCACAGAGTATGTCATAAAGCCGGCGGGACATATCCCGAACGTCGGCACTTCTTGCTTTCATGTACTCGTCGTCCATCGCTGCGAACACCTGGGCGAATTCCTCGCCGGTATCCAAAGCAGCAGTGGCGGCCGCAGCGCCATCTTCAATGGCCATGTTCACGCCATCCAGATAATCCAGATCCTCCAGCATCAAAAGCTGCACTTCTACAATAGCGGCCTGCTCTTCCCCGATCTCCACCTTCGCCTTTTCGAAAATGGCGGTGAGCTGCTGGCGGGCAGTTTCCAGGGCAGCCTCAAATTTCGCTTTTTCCGCAGCCGGATCGCCGGAGGAGACATGCTGGGCACTCTGGGCCTTGCGGTAAACAACCGCAGGACCGATAGCCACACCGGGAAAAACCGGTAAGCCGATACCTTTTTTCATAAGCAACTCCTTACTTTGCCAGGGAAATTACCACATCGTCATTGGTCACATCTTTATCGGTTACAGTATTGAAGGTGGAATACGCGTCGGTGTTGCAGATCACCATAGGGGTAATGATAGGCAAGCCCGCAGCCTTTACTGCCTCCAGATCCACCTCCATCAGCAGCTGACCCTTCTTGACCTTGTCTCCGTTGGCAGCATGGACAGTAAAGGGCTTTCCCTCCAGAGACACTGTCTCCAGACCTACATGGATCAGAATCTCGGCGCCGCAATCAGCAACCAGGCTGACAGCATGACCGGTGGTGAACATCATATCTACAGTGGCATCGCAGGGCGCGTAGACCTTTCCCTCAGCAGGCTCAATGGCGATGCCGTTGCCCAGCATGCCCTCTGCAAAGGTGGGGTCGGGCACCTGAGAGATAGGAACGGCCTTGCCGGCCATAGGCGCGTATAAATCGTCTGTTTTCTTACAGAACAGCTTTTCAAAGAATCCCATTGCGTAACAACAACCTTTCTGTGGCTCGCGTTTCATCATCTGAATACAGACAATATTTCACGATAATTATACGCTTCTAATTTACCATGTATCACATCCTGTGTCAATCTGGGACCCCAAAAAATGTGGGCTATTTTCTCATTTTCGGGAATACGCACAACTTTTTTCCTTTCTTTTGTGCATACTGACACAATTTGATTTTCCCTGTGACACACCTGTATTTTTATGGTATACTAAGCAAAAAGGAGGTATCTCTATGAAACGAATATTGGATTGTCAGAGCTCTGATTTTCGCAACATGTCCCGGCAAGAATTGCTGGATGCCATTGCCGGCAGCGAGGGCCGCACCATTGCCTGCGAGACCATTGGCTCTATTATGCCTATGCTGGGAGATATTACCAATGCAGAATTTGCCGCCTCTATGGGCGCGGATATTTTGCTGCTGAATATGTTTGATGTGCAAAAGCCCCACATTCAGGGATTGCCGAAAACAGAGCCGGAGAATGTGATCCGCAAGCTCAAGGAGCTGACAGGCAGGCCCATTGGCATCAACCTGGAGCCGGTGGAACAGGTGTTGGAAAACCCAGAGGAGAACATGTGGGCCATGACCGACGGCAGAAAAGCCACCCTGGAAAACGCGAAAAAAGCCGTTGACATGGGTGTCAACTTTATCCTCCTCACCGGCAATCCCGGCATCGGCGTAACCAACGAAGCCATAGTAAAGACACTCGCTGTGTACAAAGAAGCCTTTGGCGACCGGCTGATCCTGGCCGCCGGTAAGATGCATGCCTCCGGCATTTTAACAGAGGGCGCTGGGAACATCATTACAAAGGCCGATATTGCAGCCTTTGCCGCTGCCGGCGCAGATATTATCCTGCTGCCTGCCCCGGGAACTGTGCCCGGCATCACCATGGAATATGTGCGGGATTTGGTGACTTATGCCCACAGCTTGGGCTGTCTGACCATTACCGCCATCGGCACATCCCAGGAGGGCGCCGATGTGTCCACCATTCGTCAGATCGCGCTGATGTGCAAAATGACCGGCCCCGACATTCACCACCTGGGGGATGCCGGTTACGGCGGCATGTCCCTGCCGGAAAATATTCAGGCCTATTCCATTGCCATTCGGGGCATACGCCACACCTACCGCCGTATGGCCGGTTCTGTAAACCGATAAACAAGCCCACCTTTCCGCCAGGCTGGCTCTGCAGGCAGCCTCACGGAAAGAAAGACAGGATATCCAATGTCTGTCCTCTGTGGGAGTCCGGCTGCCAAATTATATAAGGAGGGATCATTATGGCAGAAACCTATTGCGGAAAGACCTGTGCAGAATGTGCACAAAAAGCAACTCTGAACTGCTCCGGTTGTAAAACAGGACCCGGCAGACAGTACGGCGGCGACTGTAAACTCGCTCAATGCTGTAGGGGCAAGGGCCATGAAGAATGTGCTACCTGTAGCTTTAACGGAAACTGCAGCACCCATCGCGGCAAGGACCGCATGCCGGAATACCGCTTAAAAAGCATCGAGGCTAAAAAAATCAGAGCAGCTGCCCTTGCAAGGCGCGCTCCGGTGTTGGGCAAGTGGCTTTGGATTCTATTTTGGCTGATTATCCCAAGTTCCATCGCATCTTTCATGACAAACGAAACGATCGCGGAGGCGATTCCGTCTCTCTTTGTGCCCGGTTTGGTCCTGAGTGCAATTTGTTCCTTTGTGTACGGTTTCATCCTTGTCAGACTGACCTCCGAAGAGGAACGGTACCGCACAGCCGGCATCTATACACTGGTTGGCAGCGGGCTAAGCGTCCTGATCGCTTTTTTATCCAGCGGCCCGGAGATCGCTCCCTGGACGCTTCTGATTTCCATTGCGGCAGCGATCATCTCCCTTGTGGGAGCGTATAATGAGTTCACTGCCCATTCCATAGTACTTACCGGCGTGGATAACAAGCTGTCTGAGAGATGGTCTTCGCTCTGGAAATGGTACATAGGCATGTACGGTACCATGCTCGGCAGCCTGCTGGTTATCGTAATCATCCCCATGCTGGGTTTACTTGTGACTCTCGCTTCCGCCATTGGTTTGATTGTAGTGAGCATTCTGAAGCCAGTCTATCTGTACCGAACTGCTAACACATTCAGAAAATGCAGCGCCGGACTCCCTGCCGAAACTTTGTCATCGACCGGGAGAAACTACTAGTTTGATAGGAGAAAACACATTGGAAGCAAAGCAATGGAAATATAAAATCGGTGCCGGTAAAACGCCCGTGATCCTTTCGCTGGGCATGACGATCCTGTTCGGCAGCCTGAGCGTATGGCTCCACAGGACCGGAAACGGCGCATATTTCTTCGGCGATATCCTGACCGGGATCATGGTTGCGGTGCTGATTGCTACTATCTACCGTCTGATGTTTTATAAAGTTCTCATTGGCAGGGACGGCTTTTACTTCCAGACGCACATTGGCAACGGAATGTACCACAACTACACGGAACTTAAAAACGCATGGATCACCAGTGGTCAAAATCTCAGCGGTCATGAGACCAAATGGTGTCATTTCGAAACAACTGATGGCAAAGTAACACGGTTCGTTATTTATTATAACGACGAAAAGGCTGCCGGTTATCTTGTAAAGCGCATACAGGCAGAAACTGCCGGGGAAGCACAGCAAACGCAACAACACCGGATTGACGGCAAAGCCGGTGGCGTAGTTGGCTTGATCGGTGCGTTTGTCGCAGCAGGTATGGTCTGCATTTTTGAATTTCCTCTGTTTCAGCTGGGCAGTATTGCCCTCATTATGGGCCTCATCGGTTTGCTGGTTACAGGCTTCCTGCTGGTGAACGCCCTGTTTACCTATTTCTGTTTCCAGATCAAGATTGAAAAGGACGGCTTTTATTATCAGACAAATCCCTTTAACGGCACCTATTTTAACTACCAGGATATTGCCCGCTGCTGGGAGGTCAAAAGAGTTTATCGTTACAGACGAAGCGCAACCAGAAATCATTACTTCTACTTGTATTTTACTGACCGCCAAGGAAAAACCCGGCGTTTCCAGTACGAAAACGACATATACGGGTATGAGGTCAACATCCTGAAGGAAAGGATCAACGGAAAATGAATCCGGATAAAACCCAATGGACAGCCCTTTCCCCTGAAGAAATGAGACGTCAGCTTTTCCTGAATCAAAAGAAAACCCTGGAGCTGTTCCTCCAAAAAGGAGCCATCAGCAAGACACAGTATAATAAGAGCCTGGGTGATCTCCGGGAAAAGATGGGGATTCATTCATAAGAAAAAGTGCGTCGGGCCAACCGACGCACTTTTCAGCTTATTACTGTTTGACTGTTTCTCCCCTTTTGCGGAACGGCAGCTCCTTATTATGGATCCAGTAGATCAATGCAAACAGAATGTAGGCTCCAAGGCACACCGCAAAGATGTAAATCGGGGTGTTTATGTACCAGCCAAACCATTCAGAGAACTGCTTGAAAACGATGATCGGTGAATTGCCGGGACCTACAAAGAACATATTCATATGTTCTCCCAGACCGTATCGGACAAAGCAGTTAAGCCCGAAGGCAATCCCGCACAAAGCAAGGAAGGTCCAGGTAGCTCCCACATAGTCCCTTTTCTGATTGCCTCCACGCTTGGAAAAACAGATGAACAGACCCACAAAAACAAGCAGCATGTGCCAGATGCAGGCGTGGAGCGTCAGAAACCAGTAGCCATGCAGCAAGCCAGAGGGTTCTGTGAAGGAAATCGCACCGCCTAACAGGTTATACAGCACCATAAAACTATACATTCCACGCTGCAGCTTTCCGGGCTTCAGCCAGGGCGCAACCAGGCACATATACATGGGGATGCTACACAGCTGAAATGGAAAATCGCCCCAGGAATAGCAGTTATCCATCATCACAAAATAGTAAAAGAACTGCTTAAAAACCTCTGAAACAGTGAGAACCAGGCCGCAGAAAAACAAAATTCTACCGGCAACCTTGTCGCTGACATTTCGCAGTTTCCAGGCGGAGAAACCACAGACGGCAAAGCCGATTAAGGTAAACAGGATATGGAACGCGCCGTATGCCGGGGGCGGCTCCATTGGCCAAGCTATGGATTCGAAGAAGGAATCTAACATTTGATTTGTCTCCTTTTCTTTCTGTCGGGAACAACGCAATAGTACCACAGGATCATTTTCTTGGCAATACGGTTATGGAATTCTTAATAAATTAACCTGATATTGCAACTTTTTAAGCCGTGCCGGGAAACAGGCAATTCTCCATATATTGCGCCATTTTTGGTGGAGAATCAGAATCATTCTAAAAATCGGCGTATAAACAAACATCCGGACATCAGATGATGTCCGGATGTTTTTGCTTAGGAATCAACGCATAGTCAGGGTAACTGTATTGGTCTTTACAGAATTGCCGTACTTGTCGGTGACAACGCAGTAGATCTGTCTGCCGTTTCGGGCAGCATTCATCTGCGCAGTGTAGGTGTTGCCTGTAAAAGTGGTAGTCAGGGTGAACTTGCTTTCGCCCTTGTTTTTATAGTACCACTTATAGGTCAGGCCCTCCCCGGTAGCGGTGAAGCTGACCGTTGCAGTCTTGCCGTTTGCCACAGACACACTCACCGGCTGCTTGGTGATCTTAGGCGCAGCTGCCATAGTAAGGGTAACTGTGTTGGTCCTTACGGTATTGCCGTACTTGTCGGTGACGACGCAGTAGAGCTGTCTGCCGTTCCGGGCAGCATTCATCTGCGCAGTGTAGGTATTACCTGTAAAGGTGGTAGTCAGGGTGAACTTGCTTTCGCCCTTGTTTTTATAGTACCACTTATAGGTCAGGCCCTCCCCGGTAGCGGTGAAGCTGACGGTAGCGGTCTTGCCCACGCCCTGCTTTACGCTGACAGGCTGCTTTGTGATCTTAGGCGCAGCTGCCATAGTAAGGGTAACTGTGTTGGTCTTTACAGAATTGCCGTACTTGTCGGTGACAACGCAGTAGAGCTGTCTGCCGTTCCGGGTAGCGTCCATCTGCGCAGTGTAGGTATTGCCTGTAAAGGTGGTAGTCAGGGAGAAGGCGCTTGCGCCCTTGTTCTTAAAGTACCACTTGTAGGTCAGACCCTCGCCGGCAGCGGTGAAGCTGACCGTTGCGGTCTTGCCCACGCCCTGCTTTACGCTGACAGGCTGCCTGGTGATCTTAGGCGCAGCTGCCATAGTAAGGGTAACTGTGTTGGTCCTTACAGTATTGCCGTACTTGTCGGTGACAACGCAGTAGATCTGTCTGCCGTTCCGGGTAGCATTCATCTGCGTAGTGTAGGTGTTGCCTGTAAAGCTGGTAGTCAGGGTGAACTTGCTTTCGCCTTTATTCTTATAGTACCACTTGTAGGTCAGACCCTCGCCGGTAGCGGTGAAGCTGACGGTAGCGGTCTTGCCCACGCCCTGCTTTACGCTGACAGGCTGCTTTGTGATCTTAGGCGCAGCTGCCATAGTAAGGGT
>JAZSDS010000010.1:0-29934 GCA_045531275.1 Faecousia sp. | reverse complement strand
TGACCAACAAAACTTAAGTAAAAGAAGACAACTGGGATAATAGGACTGCATTTTGAATGCTGTTACACCAGTTACCACCACATATCTACAAAGCAAAAAACCCGCCATCGAGTGGGAATGACCCCGTGTGGCTATGTGGTTCTCTAAATAGTTAGAAAAGCACCGTATTTTGCGGATTAAACCGCAAAATACGGTGCTTTTTGTTCTTAATTTTCGGTAACTGATTTTTGGCATTTTGAATTTGGCCAACTTTTGACTAACAGTTTCCCACTTGTTTATTTTCGTATACGCTTGCATAGATTTAATTTAAGTGGTAAGATTGTGGTGGAGACACAATTTTTCTGCAAAATTACTCGGCTCATTACTTTAGTTACGGAGGTGTTTTATAATGAGCAATATCTATCATTCCATCTCAGAAAAGCTTGCCGCACTCAATATAGATGTCTATCATTACGAGGATGTTGTCCGCTGTTACGCTCTGGCGAAACTCAATATAGAGCACTCCAGAAAGCCTGATTATACAGACGGAATTCATACGGCAGAATTTGCTGCGGAGATTTCACAGTATCAGTTACTGCCCCCTGATACAGAACCGTACTATGATAGTCCTGCCTTTTTCTCGCTTTGCAGTGAGCTTGTCTCGGCAGGTGTGGATAAAGATTGCCGTCTGTTTTTTGATGCCTTTGCTCCCTTCCTGGTTGCCGACTGGGATAGGCTTATGTCTATATTACCTAAAGGACATCAAGAAAGATTGGCCTGCGTTCTTTATCTGATCCTCAACTCTACAAAGGAATCCCAGTTGTCGTTTTCGAAGATTGACACGCCCACGATTGAAAGCTTTTATGATGCAAACAGTGAACTTTATAATTCCCTTGAAATTACGAAGGACATTTTCCTTGATTGTTGGCAAGCCGTGTATTACAATCATATGCCCGAGCTAAAAGGAACTGTCAGCCCCAAGCTGGTGGATACCATTCGGTTCTACCGTCAGCACAAGGTTTCCGGCCTGCAGCTTGTTGTAAACTATTGCCAGTATAACAAGTTTAAGTTTGATAAGCTTTCCTCTGTTACCTCTGAGAACAAAAAATCACACGAAAGCAGCATTGCTTCATGGTTGCCCAGAATTAGTTGTACATTGGGCTGCTCCGCCAGCCAACGCAAAAGCTGTGTACCATGCTCTCCTCGATCAATAACATCACCAAGGACGAACAGATAATCGTCCGCTGAAAAGCCGGAACGCGTCAATAGTTCTATGAAGCGCTCTAAGGGATATCCGTGAAGATCAGATGTCACATAAATCATAAGAACTCCTTTTTATCTTTGTATGACACATGACTGTAACTTACGTTCCATCTCTGTTAAGCCTCAATTATTTTGAGAAGGCTGTCAAAAATGAATTATAGACACTGATACGAAACGTGTTTACATCGTTTAAGGTTACACTTCTCTGTTTTGCTAAAGGCGTAGCAATACTCTGCAATGAGTTGCTACGCCTTAGCTTTTTGCCATTTTAGAACAATGTGCTATTTACTATCATTTCTCATTTCAAGAACTGCTCTTCAGGAAGGGATATCTCCTGTTGTTTCGCTTTCTACGCTTTGAACGTTTTCATCGTTTTCCACGCTATCTCCACTTTCAACATACTTGCAATTATGGATCCAATAAATCTGTTCCGTCTTAATTCCCATGGAATCCAATGCCACAACACGCAATCTGCCGTCTGTGTTGGGGATCAGGGTGCCGTCGATCTGAATTTCCTCCGGGAAATCTTCCTGGGTTTCATCCGGAGCTGCAGCACTTGCCCACCAGTAGTATTCTACAGCCTGAACCTGGTTATCTTTACCTCTGGCAGTGACGGTAACCGCAGGAAGCAGCGGGTCCCCAGTCTGCAGTTCGATCTTGCTTCCGCCTGTGCCGCACAGGCTCAGGCACAAGATGACGAACACCGCAACCACGGCTGCGCGTGCAAAATAGCTCTTTCTGGAGAGCAATCCCGATTGCATGGACAGGAACCAGACAAAAGCGGCGCATACTGCAAAGATACCCAACAGCAAAAGGAAATTGAAGGTGATCCGGCGGAAGCAATACAATGTGACCAAAACATTTAATGCAACAGCCAGCATCAGACCTGTGTAGAACCAGGCCTTATCCTTCCAGGTATCGGTGCTGAAATCTGTGTGCTTCCACAGCCAGGCGACACCGGCTGCGGTGGCAAGGAGCATGGACATGCGCATGAGTCTGCCGTTATGTCCCGCAATGGTAAGCACCACCAAAAGAACGGTTAAAACCGGAACAAACAGGTATGTCCGTTTTCTTTTGCTAAGATAATCCGCTGTTTTCTTGGGGTGCAATGCCACTAGGGCATAGCCAATGCCAATGCTGTACAGAATGGCCAGCACCCACCAATAGCCAACAAAGAATCTGGTCATAAAGAATGCGGCAACCACCAGGCATGCAGCGATGAGGAAAAGGTATGCGTCGTTTCCGATTCCGATGACGCCGTCCTCCCGGTCCATCCGCCACATAATGTATGCCGCACCTGCGAAGAGTGCAAACAGCAGCAATGCGGTGTACCACTTGAAGCCATCGATGACAAAATACTTTTCCATGTATCCGGGCTGTGCATAAGGCAGCAGGGCATCGGGCTTCAGCATCAGCACAAGCAGCAGCAGGAAGGTCAGGACCCGATACCAGCGCTTGCAATCCTTGGTGTAAATATTGCAGCACAGGTAGTCATAAATGTCACAGGTAGCAAAAATCAATGTGGACAGCAGCACCAGTACCGTGATGGAGACGGCATCGCACCATACCTTGAAGCAGGCGATCATCAGCACGGCCCAGAACAGGTATTTGCTCAGCATATTGAGCAGCGGGTGCTTCTTGGACCGTCCCGTAATGAAGAACAGAACCAAAAGGAACAAAGTCAGAGGACTGAATTCCACCCGGTCAAAAAAGTATTCCACACCGGCACCGAAGTTGGTAAGCAGCAGCTCCAGCGCATTTTCCTTGTCGGTATACATGGGAACAATGTGGGAAACCACAAAGTATCCCAGAAAGACCAAAAAAGTGATACGCAGCAGCTTGAGCAGATCGTCCTTCACATTGAGCTTGTCCACATGTTCGCCAAAGAGCATGGACAGCGCCAGCAGCACCAAACCCACTGCCATGACGATTGCATTGCCCCAGCTGAAGTGGAGTGCCAAAAAATATCCCTGTATGATCGCCCAGACAGCAAGGGCAGTAAGATGTTTTATTCTTTTTTCTGACATGATCTATCCCTCACTAAATCAGTATGAGTGCAAAAATCAGGAACATAAGCATCATTGGCAACGAGAAATGCCGCAGATCCTGATAAGGATCCTTGATATGAATGAACACAGAGCCGGCAAGAATCAGCGCGTTGATGATGGTGCAGACGATTGCGGCTGCGGTGTGCCCGCCGGTGATCGCAGAATTCTTGAAAACGAACATGAACACAGTGGTCAGCACAAACAACGCAGCAAGAATGACCAGCTGCTTGAGATGGAATTTCTTTGTTTTCAGCAGATTTCTGAATTTATCCCAGCGTTTTTCGTTGAGCGCCAGCGCACCGGGGCGGGAATACAGGCGATATGCCTGCATGTTATCACGGTTGTAATAGTAGTCACCCAAAAGACCGTAAGCCTCGGCACTGCCGTGGGATGCGGCATACTGCCAGTGCTCCAGCGCCTTCTCGTCGCTCTGGGTCACTTCCAGACCGGTATAATACACCATACCCATAACGGTATAGGCATCCGGAATCCGTGCCCCCAAAAAGCTGTTGAGGGTGGAGAACTGCTTCTCGGTAAGCTTTTGTCCGTTGAAGACACAGCGCTTGATTTCCTCAAGTGCAGCACTGTATTCCCGGGGAGGGATATACAGCTGGGCAAGTTCCGGGTCTGCTTCACCCGGCTTGAGCGAAACCTCCTGGGCGATTTGGGGGACATTCAGGCTGAACAGGATGTCAGATACCACATTCCGGGAAACGCTGGCAGAAAGACCTGCCTCTTCTACCGACAAGATGATGTTGTTGATATCGATGGCAGAAAGACCGCTGCTCAGCTGATCTAGGTACCGTACAAATGCACTTGCCCACACAGCCAGCTCGACCTGCTTGATCTGACAAGCTTCAATCCCCTTGCTCTGCAGTTGTGCAGCCAGCTTGGATGGGTCACTGTAGACATCCACGCCTTCTGCCGACACGATCCCCTTAAGAGCCACCGCCAACGCACTGGGTGTGGCGGAGGGCGTCTCACAGGTAAAGGTCTTCACTGCGGTTTTGTAATCATTGATCAATTCATGCATCATGGCTCACCTCCGATATTCCTCTGTATCCCAACAGTATTTGTTACATGCCTCCAGCCACTGGGCGGCAGTATACAATCCCTCTGCTTTCTGATTTTCTGCCGTGCGGGAATCCAAAGCAGTGCGGAACATCTGCTTGAGTGTCTCAGGGAGCATCTCCCAGCGTTCTCTGGGCAGATCGTTTTCCTGCATGGGTGCCAGACGGTTGGATTCATCCTTTTCAGAGAAGATGAAGTGGGGATAAGTGTGATAATGCTGGAAATAGTTGTTGTGATTTGTGAGATCTCTGTCACGAACGGGATCCAGCACGTCGCCGTAATTGGAAAGGCCCCGTCCCTCGTAGGGAAGCCGACCGATCATCAACCGGAACAAAAGTGCCGCTATGGAGTAAAGATCTGCTTTTGGCAAATAGCCGTTAAAGCCTTCCTTGTACAGGTAAGGCGGCGCGAATTCCGTTGCCACAGCCCCGGGATCCACCTTGTCCATGGTGGCAGTGCCGTTTTTCCGCCGAAGCTGCAGCGTATGCCGGAACAGGACCTGCCCGGTGGTTTGCTGATACACGATGCGATCCATATCAAAATCGTTGTAGGTGTAGCCCGACTGCTCCAACAGATCCATGGCAGTCAAAAAGCTACGGCAAATATTACAAATCTCAGGATTTCTCCAATCCAGCACCTTGCTGTCCTTCTTCTGGTAAAGCAGGGTCCGGATGGGGCGGTAGTCCAGAAATGCCCGCTGGGGGAATGCGTAATAGAGCATATACAGTCCGGAAACGGTCTTGCATTGCACCAGATCCACCGGCCATTCAAAGTACTTTGCGGTCATAGGCTTAAGCACGAACTGTGCGTACCAGCGGACCTTCTCAGGCGGGAAAAAATGCTCTGAGGTTGCCGCAGGCGTAAGATATACCATTGCATCCGCCTGTGCATGCAGCGCATGGACCAGTTCGCTGGGCTGTTGGGTCTCGGGCAGATGGTAGTAGTTGTAACCACTGATGGCACTGAACTCAACATGCCTGCTGCTGCGCAGCGTCTGGATATTTTCGGAAATACTCATGGGTTTTCACCTTCCTGCGGTTATTTCTTCTGACGATTTCCTCCGCCAAACAGCTTTGAAAAAACATTTCCCTTTTCCTGAGGCTTGGCTTGTGCGTCACGGTTTTTGCCCTCTGCACGGTCGTCCCGGCGGGGCTTTTCTTTCCCTGCGTACATGGTATCGTCCCAGAAGGAGGTGCTCTTTTGCTCGTGTCGCCGGGCTGCGGGATCATTCTGCGCAGAAGGCACATCATCCCAGAAGGCAGACTTCTTATGCTCAGAGCGTGCCTCGTTGCGCTCCTGGCGCTTTCTCTCCCGCTCCAGCTTCTTGGCCTCCTCCCCGCGGGCACGAAGATCCCTGATGAGAATATCCGCACTGCGCTTGCAGGGGGTATCCGGGTTTGTCTCTGCGTATTCCTTGTAGCTGTCATAGAGGGCTTGCACACGCTCCATGTTCCAGTAGCTGTCATTTGCAACAGATGCGCTCAGCGCCTCCGGGTCACAGAACAGTCTTGCCTGCTTCTGCACCATAAGCTGGGCAACGGATATGCCCAGAACATCGGCAGTCAGCGTCCAGAACCGCATATCCATGCAGTTTTCGGCTGCACCGCAGGCGAAGGCAAACCGCAGCAGAGAATGGGTGATAGCCTTTCTTTCTTCCTCGGATTCGGGCGTGCGCTCCAGATAAGCACAGCCCTGGGCCGCATATTGTGCAGCGGTTACATAGTCTCCCATCTGAATGGATCTGTACTTCTTCAGCAGATCTGCAGAATGGGCATAAGTGTTGCTTCCGCCGCAAGTCTTGGTATAAAACTGGGTATAATCCTCCAGCATTGCGGAATTGAAATGCAGTCTGAACTGCTTGTCATATAAACGAACCAGCTCCACGATAGATTCCTTCCAGATATCTTCCAGGGAAGCGGGGGATACCTCTGTCAGGAATCTTTGCAGCATACCGGCAGTGGGGTTAAACTGATTGCCTGCCAGGATCCGCTCCTTAGCCATGTCCTGTGCCTTCCGGATCGTTTCATTCCACACAGCGTCCATGGCGGGGAGGTCAGAAAATGTGCGCACAAAGTCTGCCAATTCGTCATAGGACAAAACGCTGCGCTCCACCAGAGGCTTTGCCTTGAAAAGATAGTAATTGCACAGCACATTTCTGCCCTTGCTGCTTACGGACAGGTTTGAGCGGATGGCATTGAACAGGGGGCTCTCCGGTTCCAGGCTGTCGATAAATTCCGTTGCCGCATCGCCTGGCATTTTGATCAGCTGTGCGGCATGATACCGGTGACCCAGCTCGATCAGTTCCCGGGAGGAGGCTGTTGCCAGACGCTGTGACAGAATTTTTTCGGTATCGCTTCCCAGGGCGATGTCCTGGGCAATGACCTGCTTGAGAAGGTCGCAGACGCTCTGCTCCAGCGTTTCGTTGTTGGGCACCGGAAGGACAAGCCAGTCATACAACAGACCTGCCACATCCGGGTTGCTGTCCTTGCGCATCATGTCAAAAGCCAGACGCAGGGCATCCATATTATTGAGATAGGGGTCACCCATCCGGGTCAGCCAGTCTTCAATTTCCTGGAAATAGCGGTCCTTGCTGTCACCCAGCTGTGCATGGTTCCGGGCAAAGAACTCCACAAAAGGATAGCGCTTCCAACGGTTTTGAACATTGCTGGTAAGAATGTTGTTCTCACCGGAAACAGGATCAATGTACATGCAGCTTTCCGGCAGCTCCGGGCACAGAACCAGCGTGGTGTTCTGCGCGTGGGGATTTGCATAGGTGGCTGCGGTGATCTTAGTGCGCAGGGAATAGGGGATGGCGTTGTAGGCAAGGTACAGCAGTGCCCGCGCCATACGGTCGCTTCCGTCCGTGCGGACATAGATGGTGGTTTTTGCGTTGGTGGCCAGTGCGTAGTAAACGCAGGAAACAAAACGCACATAGTCCTCCGCATCCATCCGGCAGACGGACAGTGCCGTTTCATCCGAAAGCGCATCCTGCATGGCAAGGCTTTCGGGGATGGCGGCAGTCTCCTCCGGTGTAAAATGGAAGTTGCTGTCACTGATACTCAGGATTCGATTGGGATCCTTTAATAACGCATACGCATTGGGAAACAGATAACCATGGCAGTACATATTCTCTCTGCCAAAGGCATCTGCTAACCCATACTGCACACGGGAAATGCCCACATTGCTACCGTCACCAATGAATTCCAACATGCATAGAGCATCTCCGTTTTGATCCTTGGGTGTCTCGTAATCGGCAGGTTGATCTGCGCGAGCTGCACGTTCAAACAGTTCCTTGAGCTGTCGGGGCATTCCTTCCGAAAGGTTTAATGTCTGCCACCCGGAATCAATATCATTTCCACCCAGGCGTGAAAAACATGCTTGATAAAACTTTGTCATACTATAAACACTCCTATCTGAATCAGCAATGCTCTTCATAGCGGTATCGTTCCTTTTCCTCCTCTGTCAGCTCACGCAAGACCTCCTTGGGACCAAACAGACGTTTCAAACCTTTTACAGGTACAGGAATCCCTTCCGGAAGCTCTCTGGGATAAGGCAGACGGATCGGAACATCAGATCCAATATAGCCAAACTTAAAGAATAACCAAAGCAGTGGCTCTGCAATACGCTTGGGAATAGGAGGTGCCACAGGGAAAGAACGCGCTTTGCTCTCACCGGAAACATCACGCATCTCTACAGGACAGCCGGTTGCAGAGAAAATAAAAAAGTTGAAATTCTTATAACCGTTCCTTAAATTCGTTACCATAGGATTGTTCCGCATCAGGCGCATAATCTCTGGTTCAAGGGAATTATACTCAGTCGCATTGAACAAAGGCAGATTCTCATCTGTAAAGCTGTCTACCACCGGAACGATATCGGAACCTGCGGCAGATGGAAGAAGCTCCTCAAAGGAGTCACTTTTCGAAATACAAACCGCAATAGGGATATCCTGCTTTTCCCTGGAGTTCTTGGTAACAAAGGCATTATGGATTGTGTTCAATACCAGTGCAGGCTCTGCTGAGCGTGCATTTTCCCCCAGCTTATCCTCCACCACCAGTTCCAGCTGACTGGGATCCACCAAAAGGATGATGCCGTCGGATTTTGTAACAAACTCACCGTACTTTTGCATGGCGGCAGCAGTCCGGCAATTCTCACCAGCAATATCGTAGATGACAATGGTATCTGTGCGGATCTCACCACTCTTAGTTGTTTGTACCAGATCGTAGAACATAGGCTGTGCCAGCTGACCGTCCATGGTCGGTCTGGGCAGGGGCTTACCCACTTCAACAGGGTTCTCCTCGATGAAGTTGGTTTCGTGGTCGGAGGTGAAGTAGGCATCCATGCTGACATAGGAGGCGTACCTGTTCATGTTCTTCAGCAGCTGGGAAATGTAAACCGTCTTGCCGGCACCGGTAACACCGATGACGGAGATAAACTTCAGCGGATACTTTCCGTAGCCCAGTGGCAGGGGATTGTGGCAGTACGGACACACTCTTCTGTGGGTCTCGTGGTCGTAGATATCCTCTACAGCCACCACCATGCCGTCGCCGTCATAGATGAAATAATTGGCAGCGCCCTGGGTGCTGTTTGGCGTTTCGCTCTTGCGCTTGAGCACGGCCTGGGTCATGGATTCACCCGGATCCAGTATGGGCAGCTGCTGCACCGGGAAGGGTAGTCTCTTGTCCACACCGGTGGTGCGTTCGGTGGTTTTGCCGTAATTGGCCCAGAAGGCGTCATACTTCTCGTCATCGCGTCTGAGGAAGGGCTTGCGCATACGGATCTGTGCCAGTAGTGACTTCTTCTGGTCAGAATCCGGCATTCTCAGAACGTCATTTTCCGTGTAGGACATATCGTTAAGCTCATCTTCGTTGAAAAAGGTTTCCATACGGAAATGAACCTTGGTGTGAGAGAACTTCTCAAAGCAATATGGACATGTGATTTGATAATCGGGCATAGCTGTCTTTCCCTTCTGTATTTACTCCTGCCGCAGGATAACGCCTGCGTTGTCAGCTTCAAATTTTGGAATTTCTCCGTCTGTTTTGATCAGGAAGGTCCTGCCCAGCATCTGCTGGGTGATGGGGAAGCGGTACGGCTTTTTGCCGATGGTGTAGACGATGCTTCCGTCGATGAAGGAATTCTTCTTTTCAAAACAAACCTCATAAAACGGTGTTCTTTCCACCTGCTTACGGAACAGTTTTTTGACTTCTTTTTCGTAGGGCTTCATTCTGTAGTGCATTTCCACCGCCACCGAGGTGTGGTAGCCCATACCGGTGGTGGGCAAAAGCACGTTGAACAGATCATCTTCTTTTCTGTAGTGGCATCCGCAGATGGCGTAATTGGCAGCCTTGTCCGGAAGGTCAATATATTCGTTGTCCTTTCGGAAGGTCATGTAGCTGATACAGGATACCGTGATCTCCTCCTGCTGGGGAAGGGGAAGCTCCTGGGCGTCTCGCAGAGCGTCGCCCAGCGCTTCCAGCTTGCTTTGCAGCGCCTTGTCCTGGATGTCCAGCTTCATGTTCAGCGGGGATGTCAGCACAAGGAAGTGGGTGCAGCCACGCTGTGCCATGCGCAGCAGGCGGCGGTCACCTCTTTTTTCTGTCTGGGGATTCATGGCGAAATTAGTGTCTCCGGCAGAGGAAAACTGAATATTCATGTACGATACCCCCTTTTACAGCATGTGCGCATCCAACGTATACAGCTGTACAAATTCGATGGAATTGCTGTTGCCTGTATCCAGATATTCCGCATTTACGAAAATGCTGGACAGATAGCTGTAGAATGTGCCGGGATTGCCTGTGTCGTCTTTCTGGTTGACAAGGATGGTCTCAAAGGCAATATCCGGTACGATGCCGGTCTGCAGCCGCACCCGGTCGGAAAGACCGTCTGTCAGCTCGTCCTGGACGATGCGCTGCACCTGCTTGCCATCGCCACCCATACGCAGGGTCATCTCCTGCTCCAGAGGCATGCCGAAGATCTTTTCGCTGGTAAACAGCAGGCTGATGGTGTTGTACAGCGCCTCCAGCATTCCGCCTTTGGTCAGATCAGGCTGGTTGAAAATATCCAGCAGCTGCTGACCCAGGCTTCCCTCCAGGGCGCTGACAGCCAGTTCGTGGTAATACTGCTGAAGCGTCTCATCCACATCCAGCATATAGCTGTGCTGGAAATCCTGGATAATGTCAGTGATCTGGGCGATGTGATTCTTGGCGGCAGAGGCCACTTCCTTGAGGGCGTCCTCACAAATAGGAATCAATGTCCTGCAGCAGTCGACCTTGGCTTTGGCGATCCAGTATGCGCTAGCAGGCAGAGCTGCGGAGGGCTCGTCACAGCGGACCTGACGCAAAACCTGCTCCACGGTCTGTGCGGTGACGGATCTGGCGGCCTCTCTGGGGGTGAACTTTGTGCGTATCTCACTGAGGAAGGAATCCCGGAAGAGCCGCTTGTTGCGGTCCGAGGTGCAGATATCCTTCACCGTGTTTTGA
The DNA here is from genome assembly GCA_045531275.1 of Faecousia sp. GTDB lineage: Bacteria > Bacillota > Clostridia > Oscillospirales > Oscillospiraceae > Faecousia. The sequence goes on along the minus strand of JAZSDS010000010.1, from coordinate 19,097 downwards.
TAAAACAAATCGAAACTATCCATGGTGATTCGGTTGAATTCCGCAAAGGGAAGCCCGGAAATGGGTTCCAGATTCGTGTTGTTTCGAGGTAAATAATCCAAAGCGTCAGCTCTGGGAAGTGTATCGGCAATGTTCTGCTGGAAGAATCTTTCGATGGATTTCATGTTGCCGCCGGTGATCTCCAGCTGCTTGCTGATATCATCGGTAGACAGAAGGTCTCCCTTGTTAAAGCGTGCCTCCAGCCAGTTCAGGAAGGAATTCACGAGGATCTCGCATATCTTGCTGTTGGGTTTCTGGATGCTGGAGTAAGAAGCCGTCAAAAACTGCGGCTGTGTCAGGGGAAACATGCGGGCAAATTTGGGAGAGAAGGTCTTGTTGCTTCCGTTTGCCAGAAGGATCAGATTGCCCGCAAGGGCATAATTCTCCCGAATGCGTGTTCCGGCAAGAAGTACACCGTTTTTTAGACGGTTGCTCAAAATCACTGTTGCCTTGCTTGCCGAATCACCGGCATCCAAGAGGGTACGCAAATATGTACGCACCTGTGTGGCAAGGGCTCTGCCCATACCGGACTCATCCAATAGGACGATCTTCATGGTGTTGCTGGCGGACATGCCAAGCCGTGCTTGCAGGTCATCCAGCGCAAGGTAAGCATCCCGGAATTGCTCAATGGTGGAGTAATCCGCCGTGTTGATAACGGCGCACAGCAGCAATCCGTTCATGGAACGGAAGCTTTGGTTTTGGGCAAACATGCCGTCGATCAGCTCCTGCAGAGCTGCCTCTGACAGAGGATCACCGTTGCTGCTATGGTACGCACCTTCCTTAAACACCAGCTGACACAGATCATCCGCCCGTCCGCGCCATACCTTGCGCAGCGTGTTCATGATATCTTCGGATGCCTCGAAGGACTTCTCTCCCGTATACAGGATCGCAGTAGGTGTTTCGGGCATGTTGTCGGTGATTCGGGTGCGTGCCTGACCTTCCAGGATGCCGGTCAGGCCATCAAGCAATTCAGACACATAATTCATGTTATCTAACCTCTCTTTGCCGAAAGTCGGTAATGGGGGTGCCCGGCAGTACTGCCCGGGAACGGGCAGTACTGCCGATGCTTGTTGTACAACTGTTGGGATGCTTTAGACCAATCCGTACATTCCCTTGAAATCGTCGATGCCCTGACGGAAATCAACCAGGAACTTCTGGATCTCCCTGACCAACGCCTCGTCGGTCTCTGCTCTCTGGAGCATTCTCTGCTGCATGCCCAGATACTGGGGATTGAAGATCTCCAGAAGCTGGGTGCAGGTGGCCTGCAGCTCGGGTGCCAGGGTTGCCATCCGCTCATCGCAAGCGTTGACTACCTCTTCGCGATCTGCTGCGCTCATTGCGCAGTAGGTCTTGAATGCCTGGTACAGAGGAACCACCTTGCCGTAGGGCTCCATCTTGGGATCGCTGAGCACAGTCTCCTCAGACATGCCGAACACCTCTCTGATGTAGAGCACAGAGGGGATCTTGTAGGTGAATACACCGGTCATCATGGCGTTGAAGAACTCTTCACGCAGACCGCTGTCCTTCTTAAGCTGGAGCAGTGCATCGTCTAGCTCCTGACCCATCTGTGCCAGGGCGTCCTCCTTCTTCAGCTCACCCCGGATCACAGCCATCATGTCCTGTGCTGCAACCACATGGTCCTTTCTGACCTTATCCTTGTGGCTTTCCGCACCGTCATTGGAAATGGCGATCTGTCTTGCGGGCGTACGGGTCTGAACAAACTGATCCAGCTCTGCCTTTGCAGCCTGCAGGGCGCTGTTGGTGGGCGCAGCCAAAACCTGTTCAATCTTCTCTTTGAGTTCCGTGATTTCAGGCTGGATAACAATATAGTAGTCGTTCTTATTGGTAGCGCTGTTGCGGATGATTTCCTTCTGCACTGCACGCTCATAATCCTCACTGCACTTTAACAGCTCCTCACTGGGATTGTTGATGGTGCTGAAAGGCATCATGTTCGGCAGCAAACGCCAGTCTCTGGGATCCCGGGTGGTTTCCTCGTACAAATGCTTACCCACATTTACATCATTGTTGTACAGCTTGGAGTAGCTGTCGATGCCGTTGTAGCCGAACAACGGCACACCGCAGGTGCAGCGCAGCATACTGATACGGTCGGGCACCTTGTTGGGCACCAGCTTCAGGTCGGTACGGGCACCAATCAGGCTGCTTGCAGCGCTCTGGATAGCGGTAGCACCATCGGGAATGGAGCAGTAACCCAGAGGCGCAGCGTCTGTGATCTGGAATGCGTTGGACAACCAGAACAGGGGGGTTGCCTTGTCACTCAGAGGCATCAGAATGCTCTTGTAGATCGCGTCAGACAGCTGTGCAGGATCGGAGGTGCCAAAGCGCAGCTCCAGATAATCCGTCAGAGTCTTGGAGGTGTAGCCGCTGAACTTATCCGTCAGGTAGTTAGACACACGCTTGGTGATCTTGTTTTCGTCACCGGTGATCCACACCTCGGGATCGCCGAACAGCATGGAATGGAATGCCTGCAGCTCGCTCTCCAGACGCATGGAGGCAACGGTCTTGTCCAGAGAGTCCTTCAGGTCCTCGATGGTCATCAGGGGCATCACAAAGGGATCCTGTACGGGCTTGGCAGCGTTGATCAGATACCGGTAATTCTCATGGAAGGTATCCAGCAGGTTCAAAGAAACCTGTGCATAGATCTTGAAATGGGTCTCGTACAGTTTGTCCATCTGGTCCACCATGAGACGCAGCATGCTTTCCATCTCGGTGAGGACCTTGATCTTGCACGTGGTGGTCACGTACTGCTGCACAGTCTGGATGAAGGCGTCAAACAGCTTGCTTCTGGGGGTAAGGGACAGACCGGGGTGCAGGAAGGCGGTCCGGGCTTTCTTGATGGTATCGATCCGCAGGCTGACATCGCCGCTGGTCTTTATGATGGCATCCTGGGTTTCCTTCAGCACGCCCTTGAGGAGGTCCACAAGGTTCTTGCGACCGGTGCCCTTCAGGATGGACGCTGCGTAGATCGGACCTCTTTCCGGATCGCTGACCACATCGGAAAGGGCATAGTATACCTTGCACATCTTGGAGACGCTGTCCAGTTCCTCGTTGATGTTCTCCCGCTTCCACTCGTGAAGCAGAGCCTGCTTGTTGGTCTCCACACGGCCGGTCATCTTCTGCTCCACCTGACGGTAGGAACCGAGAATAGACTCCGGCAGATGCACTTCATCCGGCAGCGCCAGATCGTCCTCCGGCATGGAGGTATAGAGTTTGTGATCCAGCTGCAGGGTGGGCATCTGGTAAGAGGTCTTGTCCAGAATGCTTCTGAACAGGCTGTTGAAGTTCAGACCGTTATCGTTGGCAAATTTCTCAATGTCTGCATTGGTAGGAGCCTGATCACGCACCTTGCCCATGCCCTCAAAGAGCTTGCTGCTGAGATATGTGGTGATCTCACGCATGGGAACATTGGCATTGGAGGCACCCAGGATACAGTAGCCGTAGTTGGCACCGTGCTCCTTCTTGACATTGTTCATCTCCATGAAGAAGTTGGCGATGTGAGACTGCAGGGTAAAACCCTGGCTCTCAACGATAAACTGCATGACGTAGTTGGTAACCACGTTCATGGCATAAGTAAAGCCTTCTTCCAGCACGGCACCGCCGGTGGTTGCCGCAGAGATCAGGTGGCACAGCTTAACAGGTGTTTCCTGGGTAGGACCAACATGGAAGGTGCGGTATTCCTGATCCCAGCTGCCATGGTTGTTGTGGAAGTTCATGCAGTAATCCAGTTCCTTCATGGCAGCAAAGCCGTTGACCTTGATGTACTCAGAAACGGCGGGATTTGCAGCGACCTCAGGCTTGCTCAGGTTCACGTCAGGCAGGAAGAAGTAGCCGCAGGTCAGGGCATGACCATCTTCGCCGATGTCCTTGAGTGCCTGCTGTACCAGATAGCACACATCCATGAAGGTGCCGGAGCCGGTACCGCCGCCCATACCGGTGAAGATATGGATATTCACATCGCTGCCGCCGGGCAGACCGGTCTTTGCTTCGTTGATCAGCTGTGACACTCTTTCAACGAAGGCCTTGGACTTTTCAACGATCAGCAGTCGTCCGATTTGACGGACACCGCCGGCACCTGCGGTTGCGGAAAGGATAGACAGACCGCCCTGACCTTTTTCGTCATCCTTATTCTTCAGCCACTTGCATTCAGGCTTGCCAGCTAGCACGGTAGTCTGCTGTAGCAATCCTTGGATATTTCCGCTGGAAATATCGAAGTATTCCGTTGCTTCGTTGAGGTCATAGATTTGGCCGTCGGAATCCAAAGATCCCTTGTCCGTGTCTACTGCCAGGAACTTAATATGGCTGTAGGCAGGGACGACTGCCTTGGGGTCATCCGGCTGCAAACGGGAATAGACCTGACGCTTCAGATTGCGCAGGCAGGCAACACCCGTGCCGCCAAGTCCAATGGCAATGGTGGCACAGTTGTTCTGTGCATCCATCTGGCTGGTACTTACCACGCCGCCGCCGGTGCTGAGTAAAAGTTGTCTGTATTGCATAATGATCCAGTCCTTTCCGTTACTAGATATTTAATAAATAACAAATTGTATTTCAGGAAGATATGCTTCCTATGTTTGCTTTGAGATTTGCAGCCAGCTGGGAAAGTTCGCTTTCTTTCGCCAACTCCTGCCGGATGATTACCATCATTTCCAAAGAGGTAACTACATGATCCTTTCGCATCTGTACTTCATAGCTCGGGGTGCCGGCCATTGGCAGCTGTATCAGGGAAGCAGGTCCCCGATTCTCCATGAAACACTGCAGTTCCTTGATCCTTTCCGTTCTCTAGCAGGAAGATGTTATATCTCATGAAATAAATGCGATTCCTTGCACGGATGACTTTTCCTGTTAATAATCAAACTGATTATTCAAAATGCTCTGGAAACTGACACGGATGCCTTTTTCCATGGTCACACCGGAGCAAATCAGGACTTCCAATCCATTTCCATCAATGGTAACCTTCTTTACAGCACCGGCCACAGCATCGCTGTAAACAGGTTTCTTGCTGACAAAATAGATAACCTTTTTCTTACCGCCTGCCTGGAAATAAGAACCCGCAGGCAAACCGCAATTGCCCAAACCGAAAGCCTCGATCCGAATCTTGCCGCGACCCGGAGTGATGGTAGCAGGAACCGTGTATCCGGAATTCTCCATATCATGGCTTTCCACAGTAATTGTTCCCATAAAGGGAGTGCCTGCCAGCTTATACGCACCCCAGGCCAAAGCAACCAGTGTAATCAGCGCTCCCAACACAACAAGGATCGCCATAATCACACCGATATTGGTGGAAGTGACAGAAGCCTCAACTGTACAGTACGCTCCGTAGGGGTCAGTGGCACGGATGGTGAAGGAACCCTTTGAAATACTGAAGTTATGAACTGTCAAAGTATCTCCTTCAAGAGTATAGTCCTCAGGCATATAAGCTGTGGAATCAACAGAGTAGACAAGCACATCTCCATTAGGGTCAGTAGCCGCTCCACTCAGATCGACAGTTGCACTTCCGCCAATCAAAGGCCAAATATTGGCGTGTCCAGTCAACGCTTTATCCGTGGCTACAGGTGCGGAATTGTTTACATTCAATTCGTATGTTTTGTCCGATGTGGCAGAACACTCACCGTTCGTGGCAGTCATGTACGCAAAATATGTTCCCTGCTCGGTCAGCTTTACATCGTAGAAGAAGCCACCATCTCTGAGTTCCATATCATATTCCTGCTTCGTACCATTAACAGTCAGATGCAGTTTTGCGGAAAAGCCGTCATAGCGACTCTGTTCCGAGATGGGTCCGCTGCGATCACAAATCGTCGCACCAAAGGTGACTGTTTGCTCCAATTTGTAATCGTTTTTCGGGGTGATGGATGTGGTAATATAGAAATCCGAGTTATATAACAATCTGAAATTGATATTAGTTCCCGGATCTCCATGTACAACGACCTTCCACATGCCGCCCATAGGCTCTTCCACCTTGATTACCACAAAGCTATCACCACTCATAGTCATGGCTGTAAGCTCCGCATCCGTATAGGTATATCCCTGCGCATTTGTCAGCGAATAGCTTGAAACGTCCCCCTCCAACAGAACATTAAATTCCTCAACGCCGATTCCGGGCACTTCGAACTCTTTCTCTGCGTATCCCTCACTGTTGATTTCAATATCTTCTGCATCAGCACCCTCCACTGCACCAAAAATCATTTTATAGTACATGGTCTGGATCTCTTCCAAATCCTCTGGTGATGTGACCTCCTGGAATTCTCCGCCGGTAGCACTTGCAATTTGCGCCAGCTCAGAGTTGTCCGCGGAACCATCTGTATTTAGGCTGATTGTGTAAATCTGATAGCCAGCCTGTCGCGCCAATTCAATAGCCTCCGCTTTCTGCTCCAGTGATTTTTCCATTGCTTCTTTGGGCTTCAGATCCGTATTGCCATCGCTTAAAAGAATAATAACCGAAGGATTCTCGGGGTTCTTTCCTTCATCCAGCAGTTTTACTGCCTCCAGCAAAGCTAATCCGATATTAGTGTCGCCAGATGGCTTATGCTGCAGCAAGTCCTGAATAAATGCCTCCTTTTCTGCAAAGCCGGTAATCGGCGCCAACGAATTCGTATCAACAATAGCATCATCGAAAGTAACACTTCCCAAGCTGTTTCCTTTCTGTGCCATTAATGCAACAAAACGTCGAATCGCCTCATACCTCAAGACATCAGGATCGGTCCATTTCATAGAACCGCTCTCATCTGTTACGAATACAACATTGTACCGGTTTCTTGCACCTTCGTCTACGTCAACTGCATCAGCTGTTATGAAAACAGATGCCAGCATCACACATACCAGCAATAAACAGATAGTTTTTCTGCCAAACTTCATTCTATTCATCTCCTATTCTTTATCCATATTAAAACTTGCTCTTATCACAGTCGGTTTTTCCAAGAAACGCCTCCGGAAGATCGATATCCCCAGCTTCTCTCAGCATTGCAACATTTTCCTTTGACGGTAACATAATGGGGGTGATTTCGCCGTCTTCCTTTTTCACTGCAATTATTTTTCCTCCAATTTGTATCTGCCCCGGCAATCCTCCGCAGAAAAACCAACTCTGGGAATTTTCCTGAGCACTTGCTAAACTGCATATATCATATTTTTCCTTATAATACGCACAAGCCAGCTGACATGCCTGAAGATAATCGATCATTATTGTGTAACCTCCGTATAGCAATCTGTAATAAAACCAGAAGGCTGCAAATTATCTATTCTGCAAAAGCGCGTTTTACCGTGCATAGCACAGTCAAAATAATCGTAGCAATCCATCTTTCCCGTCTGCGGATCCAAAAATATGGTTCTGCTTCCTCGCTGCTCGGCAATAAATGTGTGGCCTGCTTGCTCTGTCCACATAACCACCACTTGTGCGCGTGCACCGTTTCCCCATGCTTGCATTTGCGCCTGAATATCAGCCATACCATCTGCATAACCGGTAATAATAGTAGGATTGATCCATGCATCAAAGGGATGAGAAGAAAGATGATCGTAATTTCCGCCAGGCGCAGGTTTCGCTGTCACATTTCTCCCCCGGCGAAGCTGTTCATATGTAGGTACACACCTCTGGCAATTGATATCCCAGCACGTTTCCGGACGATAATTGGGATTTGTCGAGGTAAGGCAGTGGGTGTAAAACTGATCAACCAGTTGATCATATACATTGTAAGGATACTCCACACCGCAAATCGGGTAGCGGTAGATTTCATCGTCAGAAAGCTCCCCCCGCTCTCCCTGAATGAATCTGAGTTCTTCCCCCTCATATTTCAGCATTTTGACCTTTTCCCTATTGAGTGTTTGCTCCAACCAACTGCATTCAGGAATGCCGCGTTTCTTTAATTCATCACAATAATTGGATATCATCTCATTGACAAAACGCACAGAACCCTTCCAACGCGCTGCTTCCTGTTGCGGTGTCAAGAGACCTTTTTCATTTGGCACCGCGCTCTGCAAAATGGTGTTCTTATAATTCTGCAGCCATTGACACTTGGTTTTCGCATCAATCCCTAAGGTCTCCAGCATATGTCCACCGGATTCCTGTCGGTCCAGAGAATCAATCAGTTCACAGTAGGCGCTTAACCGTCTGCTCACCACCGCTAGCTGTGGCATCACCTGCTGTAGTCTGACAGCTACTTTCCGTAAAATCCGCTCCATTTCAGAATAACTGTCATCCCGACAACTTTGCGCTAATTGCCTTAGATTCTGATACTGCGTGGTAACACTTGCGCACAGCTGCTGAATGATTCTAACCAGGGTGTCATTGAGTTCCTGTGCCGCTTCCGATGATCCTTTCAGATGCGCCATTTATTCCAGCCCAATCAACGCTGATCCAAGAAAACAGCGTAGTTTTCCAGTGCGCGTTCTACCTGGGGCGCTGCTTCTGTGGCCTTATTCAATGCGTTCTTAATGGCGCTGAGAATCTCATCAACCTCCCCGGAGCCATCATCATCCCAACCGGATTTCATATTCTTAACAGCTCTATCCATACTGTCAACACCAGATTCTACCAGTTGCATAGACTGGTGCAGCATATCCTTAAGGCCCCGTGCCTGCTCCGAAGTACCACAAACTTTGCTTGCCATAGTTTTGTCCTCCTGTCTGTTTACCTTTCCATTTCTTCGAGGCGGTTTTTTTCGCTTTTCATTTTCCGCTCCAGTTCCCGAACTCGTTCTTCTCCCTGAGCGGTGGTTTTCAGAATTGTCTCTGCCAACTCTTTAATGGCTTCGATATTCTTCTTTGAAACATCATCTTTTAATGTAGCCTCCGCTACATCAGCTTCCTTCTGCAACAATTCTGCACTACGGCGAGTAGACTCCACCGCATCAGCAAATTCCTTGCAGGCTTTCAGTATAACCTCGTAATCTCTGTCTTTTTTTGCCATAATACTGACTCCTCTCAACTGGAATAACCCTTAAATACTCCTCCGCAAGCGGCTATTGCATTGCCTGCCATTGGTCGAGCTCTCTTTGGGTCTTATTTAATTGCTCCGACATTGTCGTTTCGCCGACTGTGCTGATTTTTACAATCTCTTCTGCAGCCTTATAGACCTGCTCAAGACTATACGCGGATACCTCATCACACAGGATACCTGCAGCTTCATCTGCTTTTCCCGACAACTGAATGCTCAGCTGCATTAAATCTTGATAGAATTCCACAGACTTCCGTTGAAATTGCAGAAGACCTTCTAAATTACAGTCCCGTCTGCTCAAAACTTCCATCCTCCAGATCACTGATAAAGGGCATAAACGGCGCGCTTGTGCGTCCGTTGTAATACACAGCAGTATTATTATCCAATTGCTTTCCTTCTGCATTGGTCATTAGACGCCCTGTTCCAAACAGTTCCAAAGCATCGTCTTTGCCAATTGCCATAGCGACCTTGTGAACAAAACTGTCCAACGGTGCACACTTTGTTTTTTTTGCAATGGTAACTGCGGAAGTAAATACAAAGTTGTGAATCTCCCGCTTCGGCCCCTCATCAAGCAGTTCCCTAATATCATCCGTAGCATTATAAGCTGATGTGGTCACTTCCTCCGCCACATTCTGTGGTTTCGTCGCCAAGCTCTCTATTTGACCAAACAGAGCGTCGAACTGGCGCTCCAAATCTGCGACTTCATCTATCAACACACGATTCATCGTAGGTCTTCTGTAATCACCAACTGGTTTGTTGTTGCCCAGATAGCTCATTTCTCTGCTTATGTCATAAAGACCCATCCAGAACACATATATTCTGCTTTCATAGTTACGTTGACGACGTCGCTCTACCATTGTGTTCCACAGCTGCCACACCGTAGCGCAGGTGCTATCAATGTCCTCGATCACATGGATTTTAGAATCCTGCCTTGTCTGCTGATTGATCCATCCCTCACAGAAACCGTACAAAGAGTCATTAATATCAGCGATGATGTAGATTTCATAGTTCCCCTGTCTTCGAATACTTTCCAGTTCGCTAATGAACACGCTAGCCTGAACATCATCAAATGGAACTACACTGATGACGTTTTCGCTGTAATTGGGCAGTATTCTGAAAGCAAAAAACTTTTTCAGGCTCAAGGGTGTTCCCATATATACAGGGAAACCTCGCTGGGACGGGGCTTTTGCTTCCTCTTCTGAGATTATTTTCCAGTCAGCTATACTTCTTATGCTGTCCTCGACAAACAACGGGTCTTTTGCTGGTCCATAAATCTCATTACTCTTTTGCGCTATCGCATCTCGCACTTTAGGCTCTATGAATAAAGTTTTGCAATGTTCGTAAAACTTTATATTTTCAATAACACCTTTACTATTCATCCTACTGGTCTGTCTTGCCAAGACAACTTCAAACTTCTGCTGGGTTGGAATGACCTCCCTTGCATTTGGGATGTTAAATACCGCATTGTATTCCTCATTAGTTGTCATCATAGACATACGGCAAGTCAGCTGCAGCTTACCATCCTCAGATAAACCCTGCAAGCCAACACCACAGGTCTGGTCAGAAAGCAAGAATGTTATACCCATGGCACGCGCCTCACGAAGTAGCGCTGCCAGCTTCATCTTGTATTCCGGAAACTCCTTGACATGATTCGACATCACATGAAATTCATCAACTACAATAAAGATTCTGGGCATTGAGTCTATCCCATGAATCTCTCGGTACTCAGCCACAGAGGTTGCCGTTCCAAAAGCCAGCAGCCGTCTTTCGTATTCGTTCCATATCCGATCCAGGAAGTTCATAGAATACTCTACAGATCTGCCCACTCCCACATAGGTGATATGGGGAGGTGTGTTATTCATATAACGACGAAATTCCGCGGTTTTATAGTCTGAAAGCCAAATTTGCACATCTGTTGGTTTATAATGGACAATCACACCATTAATTATTGCATGCAGGAAAGAGGATTTTCCGCAACCGGTAGAACCTGCCAGCAAGCCATGTGCGCCATCCGGTCCCCCCAAAGCAACTGTAGCAATTTGGTTGCGGCTGTTAACGCCTACGGGAATTACAATTTGCATATCTGCATTACCTGTCCCAAACAGAGCATCGATATCCACACGCTTTTCATATCTAGTTTCTGTATCCAGCGACGGTCGAAGACCGGAACTAACCTTACTCAGATAGTCTTCCTGACACAGGTTTTCCCAACAGGGTGCAAAGTTATAAAACAGATACCTACCAGACTCTTGCCCCAATAGACTTCCATCAAAATATACCGAGCAGCCGTCCTGCTCCCAGCGAATGTGGTCTAAATCATCCCTGTACTTGTCTTGAAGTAATAATTCATGTTCTTCCTTTGTGAAATTCTCACCCTTTTCTCTCAGGGAAGTTACAATCAAAGAGATTCCCGACACTTTTGCGCAATCTGCTAGCTTATGCAGAAGTTGCACCATATCCTGTGTCAAATAACCATGAACATTCTCTACAAACACAAACATTTGCGGAATAACGCCGTTGCCCCCATCTTTAATAGAACCGTCCGGGTTAAACAGAGGCGCATTGTACTCCATCACAGTCTGCCCGCCACAGATGCTGTTGATTTTAGCTATACGCTGTTCAAGGGATCTGAGCAGCTGCTGCATTTCATCCCGATTAGAACCTACAGTCAGTAACTTATACTGATGATCAGGGTAAAGCTCCTCATGCAGACGGAATGCATTTCCATCTATGGCCGAAGCCAGCTTAGAGTTGATTTCCTGCAAAGAAGTACCGCCGCGGAAAGGATCCAGATAAATAAATTGATACGAATACGGAGGTAGGGCATGGATGATTTGATACATCAAGCTACGTGTCAGATTCCCCATTCTAATTTCGCCCTCTTTGGTATCTCCCTCATAGCTGATAAATAGAGAGAACGGCTCCCGTGCATTGTAGGAAAAGGGAAATTCCACCCAGGATTCGTTGTCTTGAACCTCCAAAAAGCCAATCTCTCGTAATCCTTCCAGTCCCATGGTTTCCACAGGAATCTCAATATTGCCCAAGTATAGCTCCTTAGAACAATTCGCTGGACTTGGATACTTTCTCCAGTTATCGGGGGATGGGTTAATGTTTTCTTTAGCCCTTATGAGGCCACCGGAAAGTCTCTTTAACTGCTCAGGCTGCGAAAAGCGGAATGCTTCGCAATACGCCTCTAACTGACTCAGCTCTTTGGTATAATGTGCAAATACAATCATCGCACTCTGGCAGAATCTACGATAATCCGCCTCCTTGGGCCGTTTGGCAAACAGTCCCTTTTGTGGTGCGAACAGCAAACTCCTCAACGCCGCATCATTAAAATCAATTTCTGCATTGCGTAGAGCTATCTCATTTTCACCTACCTTTGAAACCTGCGGTTTGCCAAACTGATTGGAATACATGGCTATTACCTGCTGGTATGCCTGCTGGCTGCTGATAATTTTCTTTTGGCAAAGTTCAATTTTCTTCTCAATCTGCTCTATATTGCACTCTCGCAGTGCTTTGGGATCTTTCTCGAGAAGTTCGCTGGCCCGGGTAATAGCGGAAAATGCTTCGATTAACCCCCGATCCATCCGTCTCCCTCCTTATCTTCTGAACATATACTTCACGATCCACACGATAACAAGAATTGCAAGAACCGTTGGCAACAGTGCCTGAACCAGTGTTGCTGTCACGGAAACAATCAATACCAGTAGAGCAATCACACCGAATACGACAACCGCACCGAGCATAAAGCCAAGAATACTTAGCACTACAGTCTGCCCGCCTCTATCCCGAAACTGCAAAAATGCCAAAATCATTAGTGCCCATCCTCCAATGATCATAGGAATTCCTTTAAAGTTCCAGTAACAGTATGGTCCTCCTATTGCATTCTGCAACCAATCAAACAGCACACAGTAAATTAGTGCACTCAATCCAATACCAGCAATTAGACATAGCAAAATACCTACACCGCTCCCCATTTCAGGTCGTGTCTGTGGAGCGGGCATTTCTTCGAAAGGTAGCTCCGGGGCACTCTGTTCAAAAATATACCCAGCAAAACGACCATTTGCATAGACCACATCAACAGGAAATTCGTCAACCATTCTACATGTACCATTGGCCGTATCAATAACATGCCGTTCCGTTTCGGCACTCCGATATTCAGGCTGGTATATTTTCACCATAATGTCAGGGTTTGACGGAACTGCATAAATGGCACCATCATATTCCTGAGACACTGGAGCTTTAGACAACACATATTTCTTCCTATGTTTTCCATATACAATCATCTCTACAAATTTCCTCCCTATAAGTGACAACCATAAGTCCTTCGTGTGTATTCTGTTAATTATTCGGTCATACTAACAAAATACAATAGTAAAAATTCATTTTTGCGTAGAACTGTTTCTTCTACACAAAAACGCACAGAACCCGTTGATGCTCAACGGAATTCTGTGCGTTTTGACCATTTATTTGACCACTAACAACTATGATACTAACTTCTCCAACTGAATCCGTTTCAATTCGATGGACGAATGCACATAGGTGTTCAATGTTATCGACACATTGGCGTGTCCTAGGATCTCGGAAAGGGATTTAATATCCACCCCTTGCTCAATACAGCGAGTAGCAAAAGTATGCCGTAAAGCGTGATAATTTACAAGGTCCAGTTGCGCGGCCTTCAATATTTTTTTATAGCGGTATTCAAATGTTCTTGGGCTAATAAAGCTATCATTATTAATATTGGAGAGAATGTATCCGCGCTTTCTTTTGTAGGGGAAGGTACTGAGGATGGCATACAGTTTTGAGCAAATCGGTATGCAACGCAAGGAGGCTTTTGTTTTTGGATATCCGACAACAAGCTTAGAGTATTTCTTTCCATCCTGTGAACACCACACGCGCGAAACTGTTTGCCGGACATAGATGAGCTTAGAATCAAGATTAATATCCTCCCATCTAAGAGCGCACGCTTCGCCAATCCGCAAGCCAGTGTAGAGCGTAAGATATATTAAAAACTTTTCTTCGTTTATCTCTTTCAACAGATATTGCTCAAGTTGTGACTGTCTCTCCTTACCTAGGATGCTCAACTCCGTTTTGGGAAGGGAGGGTTTGGTTATTACCGAATGTAGCGGACTACAAAGATGTTCTGCAACGCCATAGTTTATTGCGGACTCTATAATTAGGGTAATACTACGGACATAGGATGCAGACAATCCGCCTTTTCCGTCCAAACGCCCTTTTTCCAACTTAGTCGCTAAGAAGCGGTTAATTACGGTGGCACTTAGTTGCCCCATTCGTTTGGTGCCTAGTTCAGGGAGAATATGTGAATCAATCAAGTTTTGATATCGGGAGATTGATGCGTCCTTGAGCCTAACGCGGTTAGAAGCTTGCCATGCTTCCAGAATATCTTTAAACATTGCACCTCCTACCTGTGGCCGTTGCTGTCCATACCTAACAATCAAATCCCGTTTCTCTTTTGCCTCTTGATAGGTTTTCCCATAGACTGATCCGTACTTCTTAGCCAGATCAGCATAATCATCCTTAATATATCTAGCCTCCCATCTTCCGTCCTTTCTTTTGCGAATATTATCTCCTCGTCTTGGCATAGCAGGTTACTCCTTTCTTATACAATGTAAGCTTATTTGACCCCTTACCATACCACTAATATAGCGGACAATATTCACAGTTATCGCTAATTATCCATCCTAAATGGTAGGCAATTCATAGAATATTCAAATCCCATCCAAAAGCGGTCCTGCATTTATTGACAAATAATGTTGAAAAGTGATATACTATCATGGATAATGAGCCATAGTATACGTTCGTAGAAGAAACAGTTCTACGCAAAAAAAGCATCTCTTCCCAACAAACGGGAAGAGATGCTTTTTTGTATCTGACTGCCGTTTGGTTTCTCTGTCTTCCTTTTATTATACCGCCTATATCGGTAATAATCAAGTAAAATCGGTAGTTTGTTCGTTAATATTACCGATTTAATTTGTGTACAATAAAAAAGGAAAGGTGGTATGGCTATGGATGAAGCATTTGTTAGAAGTCGTATATCCCAGCTTCGTATCAAGAAGGGTGTTTCTGAGTATAGAATGAGTACAGATCTGGGACATAGCAAGAGTTATATTCAAAGCATTTCTTCCGGTAAATCTCTCCCTTCTTTTTCTGAATTCTTATACATCTGCGAATATCTTGGCGTAACACCAGTTGAATTTTTTGACGCAGGCATAGAGGATCCCCAATCTATATGCAAGTTAAGAGATCTTGCAAAGCAGCTTTCTCCGGAGGATCTTGCTGCATTGCTCAATATGGCAGAGCGTTTGGCTGATAAATAAACCGCGTTCTATTTGCCAGACTCTATTTCTCTAAGCGGTCTATGTCAATATCAAGATACTCCTGCAGTGTCCTCCTGTAGTACCCGGTATTTACACTATCATCAATGTAACCCGGGATTACATAGGGAAGGAAAAGGTCTGCAAGCCGAAAACCAAAGTAATGCGCGATTTTGTATCCAGAGGTTTGAAGGTAACTGTAGAAGCCGGTTATATCCTCTGTCAAATCCAGCTTGTCTCTATGGTTCTCCCGCATCATCTCATAGAAAGCATTAATTGTGTCTCGGGCTTTCTCTGCCATTGGCAGCGTTCCAAGACGCCTTTCTCGGTGCAACTCCTCATAATCACCTCGCAGCATTATTGCGTTGATGGGTGCATGGAAGATATCCATGTTAAGCTGGAATCCCTGCCAGCCAATGTAGATGATCTCAGAAACAAGTTCCTCTTCCTTCGCTGACAGGAATTCGCCAACAGACGGCGTAATGCTGCCTCCCAGCTCTTTCTCCAAATTAGAAGCTGCTGCCAGGTACTTAACTTCGGTGTCAAAGAACTCCGGATCAATCGTTCTAAGAGTCTCACGGATTTCTGCCATGATTGTTTTGGGATCCGTTAACTGCCCCAATATGGTTTGAACAGTTTTCATTATGTATCGTCCTTTCTGCAGATGGGCCTATCTCTCTTTTTGCCCCGGACGCAATCGGAAAGATGGTGTAAAGGTTGTCTGCGAGACGATAATAGCATGTTGGCTTTGTCATAATCCCACGAATTTTGTTGGAAAATACAAAAACTACGGTTTTAAGAAAAAATGCAGCGGCCAGAAAAACCGCTGCATAATAACCATATTATGTATCGCTCTGAGAAAACGCCCGAAGTGCTCTTAATATGCGCCTCTGTATTTCAGGGGATAAGGGTGCTGCCGCTGCAGAAAACTCACCGGCAAGGGTATCTATTGGCTTATTCAGAAGATCCTGCAGCAAATAGTCTGCCGATACACCGGTCGTATTTGCTATGATGATAAAGGTGTCCAAGCGAGGAGTCTTGATACCTCTTTCAATAGCACCAATATGTTTTGCCGTACATCCGACCGCCTCGGCCAGTTCTTCCTGTGTGATTTGTGCAGCTTCTCTTGCCATTTTTATTCGCTTTCCAATAATTGTAAGATTCATCTGCTGTCCCCCTTTTTCAATTACTAGGGCTGATTTATGTGGGTATGTAATGAACACCCCAAAATGCGACACAGATTTTGTAAATTACAAATATTTTAAAGGGAGATTCCCAAAATGAACGCACGGTATAGCAAAGAAATAGATCGTCTGTACCTACAAATGTATTCCATGCTATTTGAATATGCCCGAAGCTCTCTGTCTAGTGACGCTCTGGCAGAAGAGGCTGTGCAGGATACTTTCATTATCGCTTGTCAAAAGCCGGAGGCATTATGCGAAAGTCCTAACCCGGAGGGCTGGCTTGTTAACACGCTTAAAAACGTTCTTGCTAACACAAAGCGGAGCCAGAACATCGCACGGCGCATTCTGCTGGAATACTTTGCCTCCAATATCAACGACATCTCCGTATCCGATGACCGGATCGGTGTGGAGATCCTATATGATGATATTGCTGATTCAGAAGAGTTTAAGCTTCTGAAAGAGGTTGCTTTAGATGGTCTGTCTTATCTGGAAATGGCCCAGATTCGTGGTATCACTGTTGGTACTTGCAGAAAGCGAGTAGAACGAGCCAAGAAAGCTTTACAGAAAAAGATTAAATTATAATGTCGTAAAAAGGCTATTTTATTACATATACCCTCGAAAGGAGGAACAAAAATGCCCAATATGCAAGACCGCAAAGCCGAACGGTTCAGCCGGTTTGATGCCATGAGCACAGAAGAACTTCAGGCATTCTTGCGGGAGGATGCTTCAAAACCGATGGGCGAAGAATCCGACACAGAAGAAATTTTCTATGTGATGGAGGTGCTTGCCAAACGAAGAAAAGAACAAAACGGAGGAAAGCCCCCAGTGGAAGCACTGGAATCCTTCAAGCAAAACTACCACACAGAAAATGAAACTCCTTACATTTCTGAGAGCGTTCCTGTTGCCCGTAAGCGGAGCAACAGTGGAC
The DNA here is from genome assembly GCA_045531275.1 of Faecousia sp. Taxonomy (GTDB): domain Bacteria; phylum Bacillota; class Clostridia; order Oscillospirales; family Oscillospiraceae; genus Faecousia. The sequence continues at coordinate 1,670 of JAZSDS010000010.1, read as the reverse complement.
GTTGGAAACGGGGCCTTGTTGCAGCAGTAGCTGCTATATGCATTCTGGTTATTGGTAATTCTATCACCGCAAGTGCTTTGGACTTTGATCTCTTCGCAATTATCGCAAAATGGACGCAGGAGACATTTCACTTCGGATATGTAAGTCAAACAGAAGAAACCAATTCCCCAAATCCCCATTTTGCACGTCCCTGTACTTCATTGCAAAATACGCTTGATGAATACAAGGTTTCCGCAGCACTGGTGCCTACTTGGATACCCAATGGTTATGAGGAATTAGATGTTCGGGTAACAGAAACACCCGTTCAAAGAATGTACTCTGCAAAATATCAAGCTGGTGACAACACTATACGAATCCGAATAGCCGATTATTTAGATTCCCGTCCATCGCAAATTGAGCAAAGCGACTCACTGCTTGAAGTTTACAATGTGAACGAAATAGAATACTACATTTTCAGTAATTACGATCAGCTAAAAGTGGTTTGGATTCGTGAAAACTACGAGTGTTACATCATAGGACCCGTATCCCTTTCAGAAATCAAAGAAATTGTTAATTCAATAGGGAAAGGTTAATTATTATGAAACATTCAAGAACAATACTAATAAAGTTTGTTGCACTGATTCTGATCATTGTTTTGGCTGCTCCAATCACAGCAATAGCCGCCGAACGAGAGCCTGTCATGCCGATGGCTAGTTATTACTTGGACGCTTACAACACATACATCTGTAGAGTAAATGGTGGCATCCAAATTTGGTACGAAGTAATGGGTACTGGTGACATGGATGAGATTGGAGTCCTTTCAATCGTTCTATACGAATCGTCAGACAACAGCAATTGGAGCTATGTTGATACATTCTTGCACGAAGATTATGAATCTATGTTAGTTGAGGATGACTGGTACCATAGTTCCTATGTTTCCTACCAAGGCTCAACGAATAAATACTATAAAGCCTATGTCTGCATTTGGGCAGGCAAAAACGGCGGCGGTGACACCCGCTATATGTGGGCCACTATGGTGTAACCATATACCATAGAAGCAGTTGGTGCGCCAAATGCTGAAGAGTTTCCCCAGAAGTTAGACAAGTATTCCTAACTAAACGTTGTTTAAGCCACAAAGAGGGCTTGCTGTCTGCATAATGCAGGCGGCAAGCCCTTTCATCTAACATTAGTTCTTAAGCAGTTGTAATAATCTTAATGTATCCTTGATTCATACAAATAAAATCTTTTCTCAGTCGCGCAATGTCATCTCTTGAAAAGCCGCCCATAATATGCTATACTATTTTTATTAAAGGTCGTCAATAGATCCATTATTGCATTAGAAGCCGTGACCAACTTTTGACCAACAAAAGTGTGGTAAAACAAAATAACTGGTATAATAGCACCAGATCTCGAATGCTAATATACCAGCAACCACCACAAATCTACAAAGCCTAAAAACCGCCATCGAGTGGGAGTAACTGAATTTTATATTCTACACTATATGAGCGTGATGGTTATATAAGCCATCACGCTCATATCCATATTATACCGAATATATTGAGTTCCAAAGAAAATAGAGGTCACAGATGTTTCAATTGAGAATCCGTTTGCCAATTATAAATAACAGTTGATTTTGGTAATTAGAGTGGGTATAATTGAGCAAGAGGTGGTCACATGAAAACATATACAAT
>JAZSDS010000030.1:0-32924 GCA_045531275.1 Faecousia sp. | reverse complement strand
TTGCAGCACAAATCGCTATTACTTTTTGCTTACAAAAAAGTAATAGTAGCTATAGTAAAACTTTGCTGCATTAGATACGGTAACCATAGCCAGCCTCCTGTAAGGAATTATTGCCATTATATCACCGGGTTATGTTTTTTTCAAGTAGAAAATGTATAACGCCAGGGAATTTTGAAAAGAAGTAACGGCAGCTGCAACTGCAGCTCCCGTTACACTCATTCTGTAACAGTAAAGTTGGTTTGCCCTGCGAGGTCACCGTTAAAATAAATACTAATGGTGTAGTTTCCGGGAGTTTCAGGAATACTGGGAACATCCAGTTCGCAGTAGTTCCTGTACCACATATCAGTCCAGGTTTCAGAATAGGTGGACGTGTCAACGATTGCACCGTTTTTATCCCGGATGACAAACAGGGTAAGGATAGTATCACTGGAGGTGCTGTATTCCTTGCGCATTCTCACAAGGAAGGATGCTTTCTCTCCAGCAGAGAATTCTGTTGTGTAGTCGGAGTCGGAAATATCATAACGATTCCAGCCGCTGTAGGAAGGCGTTCTGCACATCATGAATTCCATGTACTCTGCGGTGACACCATAGGCCTCGAAAGGTTTTGCCTCCGGCGCTTTGTATACTAGGTAGCCACCGAGAACAGGCTCGTTGTCTGCCCTTTGTAAAGTGAAGTTGTATTCGGCTCCCGGTACAACGGGGGAGATTATAATTTTCCTGCTGGAATCACAGGTGTATTCCTTGGGGGCAGAGCCATTTACAGAGCACTGAAGAATCCAATCGACCTGATCCTGTTGGGCTGTTGCACTCCATGTTAGCTGCAGAATGTTGGGGTTGGAGTCATCGGCATGAAATTTTGTGACAGTTATGGAGCCCGCGTTTGCAAAGGCCCGTTCACTCACACTCATTCCTGATGCAGTTACCTCGACTGTGTAGTCAGCAGTGTTGTCTGTAATATTAAAGGCGGCGTTGGTGTCAGCGGTCACGATAGTCTCGTCGAAGCCGTTATCGCTGTAGCAACGGACGGTCCAACTGTCAATCTTTACGCCTTCCGGGGCAGTCCAGGCGGCTGTAAGCACATTGTCTATACAACCGGTGATCATTACCTTTTTGGCTTTGAGGATATTGCTTGCAGTGTGGCTTACCTGATTTGTTCCGGTAATGCGCAGATCACCCTGGGGACGAAGGGTAAAGCTATATTCTTTTCCTACAGTAAGTCCGTTAATGGTTATTACATGACCGGAGAAAAGCTCTTCTTTTTCCTCTCCATCGTCCCCCTTGTATGTGATTATCCACTGGTCGGCATCCGGTCCGTCAATGGTGAACCCAAGGATAACGCTTCCGTCATCAGATCCGGTCACTGCTGTAAACTGTACGATATTTGTTTGGGTAGGAGTTGTAAATGCAGTGGAGGTGTCACCGGTAAGGCGGTGGAATCCCTTTACCACAACCTCAACGGCATAAGCGGAGTTAGGTGCAAGACCCGTGAAGGTGGCTTTGCCGTCGATCACAGGGGAAGTGAGCTGATTTCCGTAGGTATCAGAGCAGATTACGGTAAGCGCATCTTCCTTGATCTGGCTGGTAACCAGGACTGTCAATTCGCCGTCAGCGCCTTCCTGCAAAACGATATTCTCAATGGGCTGCAGATAATAGTTCTTATAATAGAAGATGCCACCTGCCAGCAGCGCCAGGGCCAGCAGGATAAGGATCACATTGCGGATCCAACGGCGGGGGGCTCTTTTAACAGGTACATCCTCATCCTCCACGTTTTCCTCCAATTCATCGGTTTCTTCCGTTTTCTCGGATTCAGGGGGTTCTTCTTGTGAATCTTCAGATTCTATAGGTGTTTCATCTGCCATTGTTTCGGGCTCAATGGGAGGAGGAATGGGAACATCAATAGGTTCGGGCTGTACCACAGGCTCCGGGGCTTCATGGGCAATAAGTTCATCTGCCTGGACCAGCATATCCGATACTTCATCGGAGATCTCATGGTAATCAATTTCCCCGTCTTCACTGTCAGGAGCAGTTTCGTCTTGAAGATCATTGTCAAGGAATGTTAAATTACCGTCCTCGTCTTCTGAATAAATGGATTCTTCTGTAATATCCTCGCAGGAAACAGTTTCCTCCGGAGAATTCTCAGGGGTTTCCTCCGGGGTAATCCCAGTATCCTCAATATCGGGTTCTTCAGCGGGAATCTCTTGTGCTGTCACATCATCCTGTTGCTGGGGCTCAGCTTCCTCGCCGACAGAAACAGGCACAATGGGGGTGTCGTGGGCACCGTTGCGTTGCATATAGCCTACAATTGCCTGACCCATTTCAACGGGATCCTGCCAACGCATGGTGGGGTCGGGAGCGCAGGCTTTTAGTATGATCTCTGCCATTTCGTAATCGGCATAAGCAGGCGCGGGGAATTCCTCCTCCGGGGCAGCATCTCCCTTAAAGGGCAGATTTCCATCGTTAAATACCTGATATAAGATCAGACCAACGGCATACACATCCATTGTGGTGTTCAGCGCAGAATATGCATCCGCGATTTCGGGGGCAGTGTACTGGCTCCGATATCTGTCCGGAAGGGAGGCATACTTCAGAGAATCCAGCTTTAGAAAACCGATGTCGCCAATACGGTATTCCTGGTCATCGCAAATATAGATGTTGGCAGGCTTCAGGGCAGCATAAAGGTGCCCGGACCGTCTGCAAACAGCCAAAGCAGCGCAAAGGTCCAGACCCAGATTCAGTGCCTCCAGGTGGGTCATTGCATTTCTGCGGATATGCTGTTCCAGAGTTCTTTTATAGGGACTGAGAAGGTAGATGTCAAAGCCTACCTCATCTTCCATAGGGACAGTCTGCCATTTTTCATAGGGAATAAAGCCTTCAAGCTGTGAAAGTTTTCGGAGGAGCTCAGCTTCCTGTACGATATTCTCAGACAGGGACTCGTAATAGCTCAGCGCGGATTCTTTGTCAGGGTAAGCACCGCTGAGCAAAAGGGCTTCAAACTGGGTTTGTGTTGCAGGGGTAGAAATGATTTTTACTATGTATTTTTTATCTGTGTCCTTTTCCATAGCCGGACAGCAGCGAACGCCGTTGTGATCACTGATGGGGTCACCCATAACAAAATTGTCTAGCATTGGCGAAATCAGTTTGGGTTCTGACACATATATCGCCTCCTTTAATGTTCATTTTATATGATAAAATAAATTTACAAAAAAAGCAACATGTTTATAGTTGTTTTATTCAGCAAGAAATGCTATAATTATCTCAAATATTCGGTGCATATACATTTGCATCGGTTTGGAGGTTAAAAATGAGTAAGATTATCTGTGATGTCTGCGGCACATCTTACCCCGAAACGGCAACCCAGTGTCCTATCTGCGGTTGTGTGCGTCCCGGTGATGCGGTAACAGTCGCAGGAGATACAAATGAAAAGGATACTGTTTCTACAGGTACATATACCTATGTGAAGGGCGGCCGCTTTTCCAAGGCAAATGTGAAAAAGCGCAATAAAGGAAAGACAGGTGAGCAAACACCCGTTGCCGATCAGTCTGATGCTTCCGGACAGGGTCAGGAGAAAAAGGACACTGGCATTGTAATCGCGATCCTTGCTGTGCTGCTCGCCATCGTCGCTGTTGTTATTTATATTGCAATCCGCTTCTTTGCGCCTGATGGATTGAATTTCGGCACCACCAACCAGGGCAGTACAACACAAAATTCTGCGGTAAGCACTACAGAGCAGACCCAGGATACGCAGGATACCACCAACACTACCGTCCCTGAGATACCCTGTGTTCAGGTAAGCGCTTCTGAGACGGTTATCGAATTTGATAAGGAGGGAGCTGCGCTCCTACTGAATGTCACACCTGATCCTGTTGATACAACAGATACGATCACTTTTCTTTCCAGCGATGAAAAGGTTGCTACGGTTACAGACGACGGAAAGGTCGTTGCGGTAGGTGGTGGCCAGGCGGTAATTACAATTTACTGCGGATCTGCAGTAACAGAATGTCGTGTCATTTGCAACATTCCTGTGGAAGAGCCTGAAACAACTGCTCCTACGATCTCCGCCGAGGAGTTTAAGCTGAACCGCGACGACTTCACGCTGAATAAAAAGGGAGAGACCTGGAAGCTCTATACAGGCGATATTCCTGCGGATCAGATCGTCTGGATCTCCGATGACGAGAAGGTTGTCACGGTTAAGAATGGTGAAGTAACAGCAGTAGGCAGTGGTTACACAACTGTTTACGGCGAATACGGCGGCGTTAAGGTAAGCTGTATTGTACGCTGCGCCGATGCTGTAGGTAAGGCGCAGGAGGAGAGCACCGGCAACGAAAATGTCTCCGATGGCGGCAATTCCAATGCTGCATTTTCCATCAGTACGAATGATGTTACAATTAAGGTTGGCGAGACCTTTACATTGCTTCTGGAGGATGCAAATGGCGCTGCTGTTAATGTAACCTGGACAGTTGCAGATGGCACGATCTGCACTGTTTCCGGCAACAGTGTTACCGGTGCTGCGGCAGGTAAAACACTTGTAAGTGTAACCCATGAGGGTGTTACATACTCCTGCATTGTACGCGTAACCAATGGATAATAAAATTATGCGACGGTATCCTCCGGGATACCGTCGCTTTTAACATCACTCGGCGTCGATCTTCTGACGGCCTCTGCGAAACAGAAGAGAAATACACCAAAGACCGGCAAGACCAACCAATGAGTAAATGATCCGGCTGAATACAGCACTTTGCCCACCAAAGAGCCATGCAACCAGGTCAAACTGAAAAATACCGATCAGTCCCCAGTTGATTGAACCAATGATAGAAAGGATCAATGCGATGGTATCCATTAAATTACCTCCATTCGTGTTGTTGGATGTTCCTATAATTCCCTTACAGAATGAAATTATACATAAATTATTAAATGTGGTTTTCCCATTGCAAAAAGAAAGGATATTTTGTATAATATATAAAATTAACAGGGAAGGCAGATAAGTATGACAACATTGTATGAAGGCGCTTTTGCCAAGCTGAATTTGACCCTGGATGTATTGGGAAAGCGTCCTGATGGCTATCACGATATTCAAAGCGTTATGCAAACAATCTCAATCCGTGACGATGTGGAGATTGATTTAGGCACAGAAAAGCCCTGGATGCTGAAATGCTCAAAAGAAGGGATCCCTCAGGACGAGAAGAATCTGGCTTGGAAGGCGGCTCAGGTATTTTTTGATGCCACAGGTAGAGACCCTAACGGTTTAGAAATTAGGATCACAAAGCGTATCCCCAGCGAAGCTGGTCTGGGCGGAGGAAGCGCAGATGCTGCAGCGGTATTGCGCGCGCTCAATAAGCACTATGACAATCCCTTTTCTATCTTGGCATTGGCTGAATTGGGTGCTATGGTTGGCAGTGATGTGCCCTTCTGCACAGTCTGCGGAACGGCGATGGTAGAGGGCAGGGGAGAGCGATTACGGAAGCTTCCTGACATGCCGGACTGTTTGTTTGTAGTGTGCAAGCCGGATTTTGCCTCCTCAACACCGGAGCTATATCGAAAGCTTGACGAAACTGCCATTGGGAAAAGACCTAATAACCAAGCCATGGAAAGCGCTTTGCTGGCAGGCGATCTGGGTAAGGTTGCTGAAAATCTGTGCAATGTTTTTGATCCCGTTGTTACAGCAGATCACCTGGAGCTTAACTATATTAAATCTATCTTCAACAGTTACGGGTCTGTAGGTCAGCAGATGACCGGTTCCGGCTCGGCCGTGTTTGGTATCGTGCCAGATTTTGAATTTGCAGCAGTAATCTGTAATATGCTTAAGGATAATTACCCCCAGGTTTATATTGCCAAGCCTGTATAATTCTACCGAAAACCGTCCATACTGAGAGTATTTCAGTATGGACGGTGTTTTTATGAAAACTTGTGTCAAATTGGTATGGACAGCAGCTTTAACATTAACTTTTCTTGGATTGGGTATCCTCCTTGGTGATAAGGAGTGCTTAAGAAATGAAATCTTACGCCTACATGTGGTTGCTGCCTCTGATTCTGCGGGAGATCAGAGGTGCAAACTATCTGTACGGGATGCTGTGACCTCCTATCTACAAACAAACATGGAAGATATAGCGGACATTGACACTGCAAAGGATTATATCGAAGAACAGATCCCTATGCTGGAGGAGATCGCTAATAGGACGCTGAAGGAAGCTGGGTCTGATGATAATGCTAAGGTGTACTTGACAAGGGATGCTTTTGATGTGCGTGATTATGATACATTTTCGCTGCCCTCAGGGGTTTACGAGGCGTTACGGGTAGATATTGGTCGGGCGGAAGGAAAGAATTGGTGGTGCGTTGTGTTTCCCTCCCTTTGCCTGCCTGCGTCTGTGGAAGCTTTTCAGGATACAGCGATGGATAGCGGAATGGAACAAGGCCTGATAAATACGTTGTCCGGACAGGATGGCTACGAGGTTCGATTCTTTTTCCTGGATTGTCTTGGAAAGTTAGAAAATTTCTTTTATTTTGGATGATGTTTTTCTGTTCATTAGGGGCTTTTTGTGATATATTATAGAAAATAAGAAAGGGGAGATACGGATGCTGACACTGCTGCTGGGTACTGATTGGGTTGCAAACAGAACGGAAATTTTAAATCGCATTGCCCGGGATGTTCGGGAAGAAAAAGCAGGCCGTATTTTAATGGTCCCTGAGCTTATCAGTCATGATACGGAACGGAGACTTTGCGCAGCTGCAGGGGATACCTGCAGTCGGTTTGCAGAAGTTTTGTCCTTTACGAGACTGGCAAAAAGGGTTGCGGATACGGTTGGGCACGCAGCCCAGGAATGTTTGGATAATGGCGGCCGAGTGGTTGCGATGGCGTCTGCTGTCCGGCAGCTTCACAGCAAGCTGAAAGCCTACGCATCCGTGGAAACAAATCCTGAGTTTCTTTCGGGTCTTGTGGATGCAGTTGATGAATTCAAAAGATGTTGTATTACCGCCGACGACCTGTCAGCTGCTTCACGAAACACTGAGGGCAGTCTTGCCCAGAAGCTGGAGGAACTCTCACTTATTCTATCAGCCTATGATAGCCTTTGCGCGCAAGGCAAAAGAGACCCGAGAGATCAGATGACTTGGCTTCTTGAGGTGCTGGAATCCGGTAGCTTTGGGCAGGAGCATGTATTCTACATAGATGGGTTTCCGGATTTTACCCGCCAGCATATGGAGATCATAAAACACCTGACAGGTGTATCAGATAATGTGACCGTAAGCTTAAACTGCGATAAGCCCGGCTCCGGGGCAGTGGCCTTTGAGAAGGCAGGAGCAACAGCAGCAGAATTGCTTCGGTATGCCAAACAGCGGGATTTGCCCGTAGATATTTGCTATGTAACGCCTCGGCAGGACGGTTTAACTTCGGTCAGAGAACGTTTGTTCCAGGGGCAAATTCGAGAAGCTGAGGCATCGGACGTTGTAAAGGTATATCGGACGGAAACTGTTCATCAGGAATGCAGCGCGGCTGTTGAGCAAGTGTTGACGCTTGTTCACAAGGGGGCCAGATTCCGAGATATCAGTGTTGTTTGTGGAGATTTTGAGCTCTACCGTAATACCCTGGAGACAGTCTTTTATAGGAGTGGTGTGCCTGTTTATTTATCCGGCACAGAGGATGTTTTGGACAAATCAGTTGTGAATACTGTTCTTTCCGCAATGGATGCTGCCTTGAATGGCTTTGACCGGCAGGATGTCTTTAAATATATAAAGTCTGCGCTTTCACCCCTTGATTTAAAGGATGGCGACAGATTCGAAAATTATACTATCCTTTGGGATGTTGATGGCAATCGCTGGCACCAGGAGTGGACAGGGCATCCCAACGGATTGGGACAGACCTGGGATGAATCATCAAAGGAAACTCTGGACCAATTAAACAGACTCCGCTCTACGGTAATTGGCCCCTTACTCGATTTGCGCAATGGATTCCGGGATGCTGTCAATGTGGGGCAGCAGGTGCAGGCTCTTTACAGCTTTTTTGAGGCTATATCCCTGAGCAAACGCTTAAGTGAGCTTGCCTTGGAACTTGATGAAAACGGCGATAACAGAAATGCGCAGATTCTGAATCAGCTTTGGGACATACTGCTGACAGCGCTGGAGCAGATGTACGACATTTTGGGTAATACCGCATGGAATGCCGAGAACTTTACGAGATTGTTTAAACTGCTACTTACCCAGTATGATGTTGGAACCATCCCTCCTGTGCTAGATTCTGTTACAGTTGGACCTGTCAGCGCAATGCGTTGTCAGCAGCCAAAGCATCTTTTGGTTCTAGGCGCGCTGGAAGGCGCACTGCCCGGTTACAGCGGGTCTGGCGGCATATTGACAGATCAGGAAAGGAATACGCTGCGGCAGATTGGTGTTCCCCTGACAGGCGGCGCAATGGAAGGACTACAGGCTGAATTTGCTGAAATTTATGGCGTTTTTTGCGGCGCTGAGCAGACGATTACAGTGTGTTGCCCGTCGGGGCAACCTTCGTTCCTGTACCGCCGATTGTGTGAACTTGCAGGTGAGGAAATCCATGTTAAGAACTGCCTGGGTCCCGCCCTTGGCAGTCGTCAGGAGGCAACTGCATATCTGGCTCGCCTTGGTGACAGGCATGCAGCATCCTCATTGCAGATATTGGAAGAGTATGAGAAGCTTCTTAACAGAAGGAATCATACACTGGGCAACATTACCCATGACAATGTGAGAAAACTTTACGGCAATACGCTTAATCTGTCTGCGTCACAAATAGACAGACAGGCAGAATGCCGGTTGTCCTATTTTCTCAAGTATGGTCTGCGTGCCAAGGAGAGGAAGACTGCCCAGATCGATCCTGCAGAGTTTGGTACATATGTCCATGCGGTGCTGGAAAACACTGTAAAGGAAATTATGGAGTCCGGCGGCTTCCGTTGCGTAAATCTGGATCAGACGCTTTTAATTGCCCGCAGACATTCTGAGAGCTATGCAAAGGAACGGTTTGCAGATATTGGTACCGAGCGGCTGAATTACCTGTTCAAACGCAACGTAAAAGAATTGGAACTGATCGTACAGGAACTTTGGAAAGAATTTCAGGAATGTTCGTTTGTTCCGGTTGGTTTTGAAGTAGCCTTTGGAGACGGCGGAGAGGTACCTGCCATCGATGTTTCCGGAAAGCAGATGCAAGCAAAGCTTCGGGGCTTTGTTGACCGGGTAGATGCCTGGGAAAATAATGGCGAGCAATATTTCCGTGTTGTGGATTACAAAACCGGAAAGAAAGATTTTGACTACTGCGATATTTATAACGGCTACGGTCTGCAGATGCTTCTTTATTTATTTGCATTGGAGCAAGAAGGCCAATCTGTGTTGTCAACTTCTGCGATCCCAGCAGGCGTCCAATATTTCCCTGCCAGGGTACCGATGGTTCCGGCAGACGGCTTGCTGACAGAGGACGAAGCGGATACAATGCGCGAAAAGCTGTGGAAGCGGAAGGGGTTGCTGCTCGAGCAGGAACAAGTGCTTTACGCTATGGAAAACAGTGATTTCCCCAAGCGCCTGCCTGTAAATGTTAAAAAGGACGGAACTTTGACCGGTGATTTGGCAGACAGACGGCAGTTTGCTCTGCTGAAAACATTTGTATTTTCTTTGGTTGGAAAAATGGTGGACGATATTGCCTCCGGTTGCGTTGAGCCCAATCCGTATACGCGAGGCTCCAGTCATGATGCCTGCGCGTATTGTCCCTATAGCTCTGTCTGCCATGAGCAGACGGTTACAGGCAGAAGGAATTATAAGGCTATGACCGGCCAACAGTTCTGGGAAGATGTTGAAAAGGAGATGGATAGGCATGGCTGAACAATTAACACCTCAACAGCTTCAGGCCGTTGAAGACAGAGGCGGAAAGCTTTTGGTGTCAGCTGCTGCCGGCTCCGGTAAGACAAAAGTCCTTGTTGACAGGTTGATGAGCTATCTCACTGACAGCTCCGATCCTGCAAATCTGGATGAATTTCTGGTAATTACTTATACAAAGGCGGCTGCTGCAGAGCTCAGAGGGAAAATTGCAGCAAAGCTCAGTCAGAAGATTGCTGAGGATCCTCAAAATCGCCATTTGCAGCATCAGATGCAGAGGCTATATTTAACCAAAATTTCAACAGTACACGCGTTTTGCTCTGAATTACTGCGGGAATACGCCTATCGCCTGGATATTTCCGGGGACTTTCGGGTAGCAGAGGAAAACGAATGCGTGGAACTCCAGCTTCGTGTGATCGAACAAGTATTGAACAGCGCCTATGAGTCGGCGGAGACTGACCCTGACTTTTATGCGTTTATAGACACCCAGGGCTATGGTCGGAATGACCAGCAGATACCTGAGATCGTTTTGAAGGCCTATAACAGCGCCAGGTGTCATCTTGATCCGGAAAAGTGGCTGGATTGGTGCCTTTCTGTTGGGGATACCACGGGTATTTCGGATGCGTCCGATACGGTATGGGGCGCATATTTGATCCGTGATCTTCAGCAATATCTTGATTTTCACATTTCTGCTTTGACAAAATGCGCTGTTGCAGCACAATCCTCTGAAGGTATGGAAAAACCGGCAATGCTTTTACTGGAAACAGTAGATCAGCTTTGGGTTCTTCGTAACTGCAATTCCTGGGATGAGGTAAGAAATTACGGATCGGTTGATTTTGGTCGTCTTGTCTTTTCTAAGAAATGTACAGACCAGGAGCTTATGGACAGCATAAAGGCTGTCAGAGAGGCGTGCAAAAAGGGTCTTGGAAAGAAACTTCGGAGATTTACTGACGATAGCGCCCAGATCCTGAAGGATACATGTCTTACAGGCGCAGCTGCCAGAGGATTGATATTATTAGTCCGTCAATTCATGGATGCTTACGGTAAAGCTAAGCGAGCAAGGCGAATTCTGGATTTCGGGGATCTGGAGCACAAGACTCTTGATCTGCTCCTTGGAAAGGGACGGCAAGGCGTTACGCTGGTTGCAAACGAGATCGGACAGCGTTATCGTGAGGTAATGGTGGACGAATATCAGGACTCAAATCAGGTCCAGGATGCTATTTTCGGCGCAATTACCCATAAAAAGCATAATTGCTTTATGGTTGGTGATGTGAAGCAGTCGATCTATCAGTTCCGGTTGGCGGATCCAGGCATCTTTTTGGAGAAGTATCATTCATATCTTCCTGCGGAGGAAGCTATCCAGGGAGAAGGAAGAAAGGTGCTGCTAAGCACAAATTTCCGTTCCTCCGGCGAAATTATTAGCGCTGTGAATGATATTTTTTCGGTATGTATGTCTGAGCAAGTCGGCAGTCTTGAGTATGGTGAGGAAGAAGCGCTTTATGAGGGCATTCCTCATGGATCCCTTGGCGAACCGGGGGTGGAGCTATACGGCATCCAGGTTCAACAGGACACATATGCTGAGGAAGCCAACTTTGTTGCCAAGAGAATATCCCAGCTTCTTGACGGTACCCATATGGTTAGAGATGGGGAAGCTTTGAGACCCATAACGGCTGGTGATATTGTAATCCTGTTAAGATCACCTGGCAGCATGGGCGAGGCTTTTTCTAAAGCCCTTAATAATGTTGGAATTCGGTGCTCGTCAGGTGGTGTGTCAGACCTGCTGAAAACACAGGAGATCGAAACATTACGGGCGATCCTCCAGATAATAGATAACCCGTTACAGGATATTCCTTTGGTTGCGGCGCTGACGAGCCCTGTGTTTGGATTTACGGCTGATGAATTAGCGGAAATCAGAAGTCATAATAAGTCCGACAGCATATTTGCTGCTTTGGAATCCAGTGCTGACCGAAAAATTGAGGCATTTTTAGAATTACTTACCAGGCTTCGCAAAGAGGCGAGAATGTGCACGCTGCCGCAACTGTTACAGCGAATATTTGTGGTTACGGGCCTTGATAATCTCTTTGCTTCTATGCAAGACGGCGACATTCGCACGGAGAACCTGCAGACCTTTAGTCAATTAGCTGTCAGTTTTGATACCAGCGGGCATAAAAGCCTTTCCCGTTTTCTAAAGCACCTGGAAGCAATGGATCAGGTCGGATTGCCGTCAACACCGCAGTCGTCTGAGGGAGCGGTAACGATTATGAGCATCCACAGATCTAAGGGCCTGGAATTTCCAGTGGTGTTCCTGTGCGGCCTTTCCCGGGAATTTAATCGGGAGAGTGCCCGGGCGCAGGTGCTCTGCCATAAAGAATTGGGACTGGGATTAAGCTGTGTGGACGAAAGAAATCGGGTTCGCTACCCCTCCCTTGCAAAACGGGCCGTGGGTGCCAAAATCAATGAAGAAAGCCTTTCTGAAGAGATGCGTGTATTGTATGTCGCCTTGACACGAGCTCGTGACAGGCTGGTTATGACATATGCATCCAGAAACCTTGAGCATGTACTCTCGGATCTAGCGCTGCGTGGGGAATACAGCGATCCGATCCTGCTTACCGGGGATGTGGACTGCCCGGGTAAATGGGTGCTCCTGTCTGCGTTGAAACGGGCAGAGGCAGGGGATTTTATAAGACTAGCTGGATGTGAAAGAAAAGGGGCTGTCAAGTATCATCCCTGGTTGATCCGAGTTACAGAATCTGCCAATATGGGATCGGTACAGGTGATCGCAGAGCATCAAAATAAGCCCTCTCTTTCCTCGGATGATATGGCTAAATTAAGAGATGGACTTGCCTTTTCTTATGGCCATACAGCAGCAACTAAGGCTCCCTCTAAGCAAACAGCAACGCAAATGAAGGGTAGAGAGAAGGATGTAGAGGCAGCTGAGGAGGCAACACATTTGCAGACTCAGGCGCATGTTTGGCGTATGCCTTCCTTTGTTAATGCAGCAGTTACAGGTAAGGCGTATGGAAATGCGCTGCATGCAGCAATGCAATATATAAGCTATGACGCTTGTGTCAGTGTTGCGGCTGTTGAGGAAGAGGTCAGACGACTGGTCTCCGATGGATATATATCCCCGGATCAGGGTAGACTTGTTGACTCAGAGAAGATTGCAGCTTTTTTTGCTACCGATCTTGGAAAAAGACTGCGGCAGGAGAAGAATGTATTAAGAGAATTTAAGTTTTCAATTTTGGATCATGGTAATTTGTATGGACCCGGCCTTGAGGAGGAAAAGATTCTGTTGCAGGGCGTTGTGGATTGCACAATGATCGAGTCCGACGGTATTACAATTATTGATTTTAAGACAGACAGAGTAACCCGGGAAACCGTAGAAGGGGCTGTAAACAAGTATCGAGCCCAGGTCCTTATTTATGGCAATGCCCTGGAACGGATCTTTAATATGCGAGTTAAGTCCTCTCTGATATATTTCTTTTCTATCGGTGAATTTGTTGCAATTTAATATATAGAGATAAGATCCCTCCAGCATTTCTTTGCTGGAGGGATTTTCTTTTATCGGCTGTTTCTGTTCTGGTTGTTCTGATTGTTCTGGTTCTGCTGATTGTTCTGGTTGTTCTGGTTCTGCTGATTGTTCTGATTGTTCTGATTGTTCTGGTTCTGCTGGTTGTTCTGATACTTGTTCTGGTTATTCATAATTATTTCCTCCGTAATCTTCTTTTGCGGCATTCCGCTTCATTAGCTTGTCCAATAAATTAGGATTTATCCTTTGCTTTAAACAGAATGCTTGCCAGAAGACCAGCAGTGATTGCCGCAGCAATGCCGCCGGCTGTGGCTTTTAAACCGCCAGTAAATACTCCTAAAATGCCGCTGCTCGTAACAGCTTCTTTAACACCTTTAGCCAGATTGTATCCAAAACCTGTCAAAGGAACAGTAGCGCCGGCACCGGCAAATTCTGTCAAAGGTTCGTAAATGCCGATTCCGCCTAGAATCACACCGATCACAACGTAGCTAACAAGAATTCTTGCTGGGGTAAGCTTTGTTTTGTCAATCAATATTTGTCCAATAACACAAAGGATGCCGCCTACTATAAAGGCTTTAAGATAATCCATCAATCCATTCCTCCTGTTATAGCTACTGCGTGGCAAACGCCAGGGATCGGCAAACCTTGCTGCGTGGAGGTTGGGGAGAGCAATGCGCCTGTTCCACAAAATAGAATCTTTTTTAACTTGCCTTTTTTCAATTTGTCCAGTAAATATCCGCAAAGAGTGACTGCACTACAACCGCATCCGGAACCGCCGGCATGCACATCCTGCTTCAAAAGATCAAACACCAAAGTTCCACAATCTGCCAGCTTGCCACCTAAATTCAGTCCTTCACGCTGTGCCATAGTCAGAAGAACTTCTTTACCGAGTTGTCCAAGGTCACCCGTAACGATCAAATCAAAATCTTCTGCACCGGTGTTCAGATCTTGGAAATGTGCCGTTATTGTTGATAGGGAAGCAGGTGCCATCGCGGCCCCCATGTTATTAGCATCCTTTATTCCAAGGTCTGTCACTGTTCCCACTGTACAGGCTGTTATCTTGGGACCGGATCCTTTTTGGCAAACCAGCGCTGCGCCGGAGCCCGTCACTGTCCACTGCGCTGTTGGGGTGCGCTGGCCGCCATAACCCAGGGGGAATCGGTATTGTCGTTCAGAGGATGCAAAATGTGAGGACGTCATCGCCACCACATTATCAAAGAAACCAGCGCTTACGGCCATAGAGGCCATCAGAAGACTCTCAGCCATGGTAGAACATGCGCCGTATAGTCCCAGATGGGGAATCCCACTGTTCCGCAAAGTAAAAGAGGACCCTATGCACTGGTTCAGAAGATCACCGGAAAATACAAGCCCGAAATCTGATTTTTTTATACCCGCATTGCTTGCCAGGGTATCCAAAGCCAGCTGTTGCATCCGTTTCTCTGCTTGTTCCCATGTTTTTTGCCCAAAATAGGAATCTGTTTTGGTCACATCAAACGTTTTTCCCAGAGGACCTTCTAATTCCTTCTTTCCGGCAACACTGGCCCAAGCTGTTATTGTTGGTGGTTGTTGCAGAACAAAGCTTTGCTTTCCTTGTTTCAACGATTCCATTTTGTTCACCTTCCGCCTTTTTTTCTAGTATGCGCAAGGCGAAATAAAATATAAAAAAAGAACTGCTGACAGCGATGTCAGCAGTTAATCTCTTTATTTACCGGCAAGGGCACGCTCAAGCCAAACGCAACCAAAATCCAGAGCAGTGTAAAGTCCGGCTTTTTCGCCTTTCTTAACAACACGGTCCCGACTCTTTACGCTGGGGTCTGTCAGTTGCAACTGAACGGAGACCCTGGAGGCAATATCAACATCGCCAACCTTTTTGGTTTCCAGGATCTGCAGCATAACGATGTGGGTGTCGGCCATTGAGCCATAGTAGATCAGGTTATCTTTCCGCATTAGCGGATGCCCTTTATATGTCAGAATTTTCTTTTCTTCTGCCATGACGACCTCCTAAAATGTAATCGGGAGGGTTTTGCGGTGGCAAA
Source organism: Faecousia sp. (assembly GCA_045531275.1). Lineage (GTDB taxonomy): Bacteria > Bacillota > Clostridia > Oscillospirales > Oscillospiraceae > Faecousia. The sequence continues at coordinate 17,537 of JAZSDS010000030.1, read as the reverse complement.
AGCCTCCCGGCAGGATCAGTTCTTTTCAAACAGATAGCAACGGACCAGTTCCTGCAGAAGTTCATCACGGTCCAGCTTGCAGATCATGCTGCGGGCATTGTTGTAGTTCGTGATGTATGTGGGGTCTTCTGTAAGAAGGTAGCCAACAATCTGATTGATGGGGTTGTAGCCTTTTTCGTTTAAGGCGTCGAACACACTACGGAGAATACGACGCATATTCTCTTTGTCATTACTGGGGACTGTGAATTTGATGGTACTTTCCGTCATGGGGACGACCTCCTTCCGAATAATGAAGTTATTATATCCCAATTTTTGCAAGGTGTAAAGCCCTTAAAGCAAATTTTGTTTAAAATAGTGGGATCAGCGCAGGACTGCGGCCAATTTCTCCTGAAGTGCGGTCAGAACCTTAGTTGTAACAGCCTCAGAATCTGCGTCTGTCAGTGTGCGGTCATCTGCTCGCAGTTCCAGAGAGAATGCCATACTTTTCTTTCCTTGGGGAACGCCTGTGCCGCGGTAAATGTCGAACAGGCGAATGCCTCTTAACAGCTTGCCTGCGGCACCGGAGATCACATCCTCAGCCTGTGCGACAGTAATTGCTTCGTCACACACAAAAGACAAATCACGACTCACTGTGGGATACTTAGGCAGGGGCACATAGGTTGCTTCGGGAAGCTGCTGTTCATAGATCAGATTCATGTTGATCTCTGCGCAATAGACCTCGGTGTCAATGCCGTAGTTCTTGGCGGCAAGAGGGTGAACCTGTCCAATGAATCCTACATCTGTTCCGTCAACGGAAACCTTTGCGCAGCGACCGGGATGATACGAGGGGTTATCCTGAACCGCAGTATAGGAAGCCTTCTTGATGTTCAGGCCCTTAAAGACAGCCTCCAACTCGCCTTTAATGGTAAAGAAGCTCTCGTTATTGCCGTAAGTGCCAAGGACCAGAATCTTGGGTTCCTGAGGAAGAGCTTCTCCGTCCTGGGGAAGATAGATCTTTGCCAGTTCATAGAGCTTTGCCGCCTTGTTATGGTATGCGTTGTTGCGGGAGAGAATATCCAGCATGGAGGGCAGTGCTGTTGTGCGCATAACTGAGGTATCCTCACCAAGGGGATTCTGGATTTTTAGTGTGTTCCTCAAAGGTGAATTCGCTGGGATCCGAATTTGGTCAAAGATCGCAGGGGAAACAAAGGAATAGGTTATGATCTCGCTGTAACCCATGGAGCGGCAAAGAGCGCCGGTCTTGGATTCAAACTTCATAACAGGGGAGTAACCGCCCTGTGTAGAGGTCTTAAATGCGGTAGTGGGGATTTCGTTGTAGCCAAAGGAACGGCCTACTTCTTCAGCAATATCGGCCATCAGGTTTAGGTCAGGACGCCAGGAGGGAACATGAATGGCGGTACCCTCTACGGGGATCTCCAGAAGTTCCAGGTACCTGACCATTTCTTCAGTTGAAATATCAGTGCCTAACAGCTTGTTGATCTTATCGGTTTCCAGTTCAACGGTTTTAGGCTGGGGAACATAATTAACAATATCGATGATACCATCCAGGATATCGCCGCAGTTAAGCATCTCCACAAGCTCACAGGCCCGTTCAACGGCAGGTACAGTCATCATAGGATCCAGATTTTTCTCAAATTTTCCGGAGGCCTCTGTGCGCATACCCAGCGCCAGAGCGGTCTGACGTATGGAAGTGCCGTTGAAATTTGCAGATTCGAAAACCACAGTAGTGGTGTCTTCAAGAATCTCGGAATTCTCACCGCCCATGATTCCGGCAAGACCAATGGGTCTATCTTCGTCTGCGATGACCAGCATACCCTTCTTTAAAGGACGCAGATTTCCGTCCAGTGTGGTAAGGGTTTCGCCTTCCTCAGCCTCGCGAACGATGATTTTGCCGGAGGAAACATATCTGTAGTCAAATGCGTGCATGGGCTGGCCATATTCCAGCATAACATAGTTGGTAATATCTACAATGTTGTTAATGGGCCGTACACCGTTTGCGCGAAGACGCTGGCGGAGCCATTTAGGAGAAGGAGCGATCTTAACATTTGCAGCCATTCGTGCGGTGTAGCGGTTGCAAAGATCCTCAGCAGGAACCTCTACATCCAGTTTGTCGAAGACAGAGCCTGCATTGCTGCCCTTAACAACCGGTTCGTGATGCTTCATTTGCATGCCGAAAGCCGCAGCGGATTCCCGGGCCAGACCAATGATTGAGTAGCAGTCCGGACGGTTATTTGTGATTTCAAAATCCACAACGGTGTCATCGTTTCCTATGACCAGATTGATGTCGTCACCAGGCTTGCAATCTTCGTTGTTCAGGATCCAAATACCATCGGCGTATGCGTCAGGCAAATCGTTTTGTGTCAGACCCAGTTCGTTAAAGGAGCATAGCATTCCGTTTGACTTTTCGCCCCTAAGCTTTCCTTTGGTGATATGGATTCCACCGGGAAGCCATGAGTTGTGAAGGGCTGCGGGGACAAGATCGCCCTGTTGCACATTCTGTGCGCCGGTAACGATCTGAACAGGCTCTTCCTGTCCAACATCTACCTGGCAGACCCACATGTGGTCTGAGTTTTCGTGCCGCACAATGGACAGCACCTTTCCGACAACAACATTTTTGATCTGCGCATCCATCCGCTCGTACGTTTCTACTTTCTGACCGAATACAGTAAGCTTTTCAACATATTCTTTGTCAGAGACATGGGACAGATCTACGAAGTCCTCATGAAGCCATTTTCTGTTGAGTTTCATAGTTCAATCCTCCTTTAAAACTGATTCAGGAACCGCACATCGTTGTCAAAGATCAGACGCAAGTCGTTGATCTTCAGCCGACCCATTGCGGTGCGCTCCAGGCCAATGCCAAAAGCAAAACCGGAGTATTTATCAGGATCAATGCCGCAGTTGCGGAGAACCTCCGGGTGGACCATGCCTGCGCCCAGAAGCTCAATCCAGCCTTCGCCATGGCAGGTGGAACAAACCTGACCGTCTACTTCACCGGTACCGTGACATTTGTGACACTGCATATCCATCTCGCAGCTGGGCTCAGTGAAGGGGAAGTGATGGGGACGGAACCGAACCTTAGCGTCATGGCCGTATATACGGTTCATAATTGTAATGAGCGCACCTTTCAGATCACCCATAGTGATGTTTTCGTCCACAACCAGTCCTTCGATCTGGTGGAACATGGGGGAGTGGGTGGCATCGGCTTCGTCCTTACGGAAAACACGACCAGGTGCAAGGATGCAGATAGGCGGCTCAGCATTCTCCATGGCGCGGATTTGCATAGGACTGGTTTGTGTCCGCAGCAGAATAGAGTCATCATCCGTGAAATAGAACGTATCGCTACGGTCACGGGAGGGATGGCCTTCCTCTATATTCAGGCGTGTAAAGTTGTAATCGGCCAATTCGACCTCAGGACCGTCAATGATCTTATAGCCCATACCTACAAAGATGTCCTTAATTTCCTGCAGAACCTTGTTCATAGGGTGTTCATGGCCCATAGTAACGCTGTTTCCGGGGATAGTGACATCGACGGTCTCGGACGCAAGCTTTGCTTCCATTACCGCAGCGTTGATAGCTGTCTTTCTTTCTTCAAGCTTTTCCTCGATGGCAGTACGAACAGAGTTTGCGATCTGTCCCATGACAGGGCGCTCCTCAGGAGAAAGCTTACCCATCTGTTTCAAAACCGCAGTCAGTTCGCCTTTTTTACCAAGAAGCTTGACTCGTAGTTCTTCAAGTGCGGCCGGTGTTTCGGCATTATCCAGCGCAGACATTGCCTGAAGCTGGATCTGTTCTAATTGTTCTTTCATTACTGTACTCCTTCCAAACAGCATAACTACAAAAAATAATCCTCCATCCCAAATCGGGACGAAGGAAGTTCCTCCGCGGTACCACCCGCAATTCGCCATTCAGCGCAGCTTTGTGTGCTTATAGCACCAAGATCTGTAACGGGGATCACCGGCTTATCCTACTTAGCACTTCAGACAGCAGCTCCTGGGAGAAGGCCCAATACTGTACGCAAGCGGATCCCACCATCCCGCTCTCTCTTTGTGCGTAGGCTCAGCATAAGACAGCCCATTCATAGCTTTTGCATATTGTGCTTATGATAGCATAGTTTTACAGAAAATGCAAGAAAAAATATACTTATATCTAATATTAATTAAGGGATATTCCACTGAAAAAAACTTGCAAAATTGATAAAAACCGAATATAATTAGCACATGATTGTTATGAAGTTTCAGGAGGGGCAATTCTTATGAAGAAAATCCTGTCTGCAGTATGTCTTCTGATCCTTATGTTAGTGAGCATTATTGTATTGCCTGTCCAGGTTAATGCAGCTAAGGAAAAGAAAGTCACCATTACAAAGCAGCCTGTCTCTGTGACGGTAGCCAGCGGAAAGAATGCAATTGTTAGCTTTACCGCAACCGGTGACGGACTGACCTATAAGTGGTACTATAAGAACAAGGGAGCAAGCGGGTTTTCGTACACCGCCACATTCCCCGGCAAAACATACTCTGCACAGATGAATGCTGCCAGGGACGGCCGGCAGATCTACTGTGTTGTTACGGACAAGTATGGCAACAGCGTAAAAACCAATACCGTGACGATCTCGATGCAAAAGAAAGCCACCATTACAAAGCAGCCTGTCTCTGTGACGGTAGCCAGCGGAAAGGATGCCATTGTTAGCTTTACCGCAACCGGTGACGGACTGACCTATAAGTGGTACTATAAGAACAAGGGAGCAAGCGGGTTTTCGTACACCGCTACATTTCCCGGCAAAACATACTCTGCGCAGATGAATGCTGCCAGGGACGGCCGGCAGATCTACTGTGTTGTTACGGACAAGTACGGCAACAGCGTAAAAACCAATACTGTTACTATTTCTATGCTATACGAAAAAGAAGGAGATTACTTGTATAAGGTTACCAATGGCACGGCAACGGTCATGGGCTACACAGGGTCAGGTGGTGCAGTTGAAATCCCCGGTACTCTGGGTGGATATGCAGTAAGCAGTATTGGTAATTTAGCTTTCTACGAATGCGAAAGTGTTATCTCAGTCGTTATACCGGATAGTGTTACAGCTATCGAATCCGGAGCGTTCCGGAGCTGTGATCATTTGACCACGGTAACGATCTCAAAAGGGATTGCTACGATCGGCGATTCTGCTTTTGCAGAATGTGCAAGTATTGCTGATGTGCATTATTCAGACACCCAAAGCCAATGGAATAAGATCTCCATAGGACAAAATAATCAGTGTTTGACACAGGCTACTTTGCACTGCAAAAAGAATTCTTCATCGTCGCTACCGCTGATCAGACCTGATCTGTAGATTCTTCAAACAGAGGGAATAACCATTTAACCGGGGCAGTACGTGCTGTCCCGGTTTTGAATTTGTCGATTTGAATGATCTATTGACGCTATATTTTTGCAATGGTATGATTGGCAGAAAGGAGAGATGAAAATGGAATTTAAAGAACTAAGCCATAATGATATACTTTCGTTGCTTCCTGAACGAAACAATAATACACATAAGGGTGATTATGGAAAACTACTGCTTCTCTGCGGAAGTAAAGGCTATACGGGCGCTGCAGCCCTGGCAGCAATGGGCGCTTTGCGCTGTGGCGCAGGTCTCGTTTGGCTCGGGGTACCGGAATGTATCTATGTTATTGAGGCAACAAAACTTCTGGAACCAATTGTAATTCCATTGGCAGACGAGGATGGTAAGCTTTCAGAAAAGTCAATCGACTGTATAGACTCGCTGCTCCCCAATATGGATGCTGTTCTTATTGGCCCAGGATTGGGGATAGGGGAGGGCGTATTTAAGGTTACGGAGCATATTTTGAATGCATACCACGGGCCGGTGGTTGTGGATGCCGACGGAATAAATATCTTAGCCGAGCATAAGGATATATTGCGCGGGAGGACGAGTCCTACAGTACTGACACCCCATGAAGGTGAGTTTGTCCGTTTAGGTGGAGATCTGGGCCGAGGCAGAGCGGATGGAGCAATATCACTGGCAAAGAACCTGAGTGCGACAGTCGTTCTAAAAGGGCACCAGACAGTCATTACGGATGGCGCACAGTGCTACATAAACCCTACAGGAAATCCGGGGATGGCCGTGGGCGGTTGTGGCGATGTACTGGCAGGTATGATTGCCGGCCTGCTGGGGCAGGGAATCTCTGTGTTGGAAGCAGCGGCCTGTGCTACGTGGCTCCATGGTGCGGCTGGGGATATTTGCGCCAAGGAAATTGGGCAATATAGCATGCTTCCCAGCGATATGCTGCAGGTTCTTCCGCGACTAATGAAATAGGACGGGATTTAATGAGGCGTTTAGTTTCTGTGTTAGTTGTGCTACTCCTGCTTACAGGCTGTAAAAGCGAAAATGTAGCAATGGAGCGAGCAATATCACTTCGGGATAAGATGCTCAAGAGCGGTGGATGTCAGTTTAATGCATCTGTTATAGCGGATTACGGAGAGAAATACTATACATTTGAGATGAAATGCCAAATAGACAAATTAGGGAATCTTTCATTCGAAGTAATAAAACCCGAAACGATCTCCGGTATTAAGGGAACAGTTTCGGAGGAAAAAGGCGCATTGACTTTTGACGATAAAGTGCTTGCCTTTGAATTGATGGCAGATGATCAGATTACACCGGTATGTGCTCCGTGGATTATGATCCATACATTACGAAGCGGATACATAAGCGCATGCGGAGCTTCTGGTGATGGACTGCACATGCAAATTGATGACAGCTACGCAGAGGATGCGCTGCAACTGGACATATGGACAAATGAAACGGATTTACCAATTCAAGGTGAGATTCTGTGGAAAGGAAGGCGAATACTGACTGTTTCTGTCACAGACTTTATATTTCTGTAGCATTTTGACCGAGATCGCATAGGATAATTTGACGGTGCTACCGTATATTTTTCCTCTGTGCGTGGGACAATAGAATCAGCCGCGTTACATATGGATGATTCCGGTAGCGCAGGCAATGATTTCTCACGGAGTGTGAAGGATATGGACAGCACGGTTAAACGGGGCGATATATTCTATGCAGATCTATCACCGGTGGTTGGCAGTGAACAGGGCGGTACGCGGCCTGTTTTGATCGTACAAAATGATACCGGGAACAAGCATTCTCCCACAGTCATTGCAGCGGCAATAACAAGCCAGACCAGCAAGGCGCGACTTCCCACACACATCAATATTGCAGGTGGGAGTGTTGGTCTTAGCAAGGATTCTGTCATTCTGCTTGAGCAGATACGAACCATTGATAAACGGCGACTTAGAGAGCATATGGGCAGGCTTGATGATGAGCATATGTCATTGGTAAATGACGCAATTGCTGTTAGTTTCGGTCTGCAGGATAATGCAATAATGTGAATGGAACGCCCCCTTGCTGCATATTGTTGCAGCAAGGGGGCGTATCATTATGGAACGATATTCAGTTTTACTAAATAACGCAGACGTAGGAATCGTACAAATCGAGAGGCAGGGCCTATATTATTCGATAGTTTGTAGGTGTGCGCCTATAAGCCAAGGTATATATAAGCTCATAGTTACCAATGGGGAAGATAGAATCGATTTGGGTATTCTTACTCCAAAGGATGGTTTCTTTGTGGTAAATAAGCGGATACCGATAAAAAACCTGGGTGCCGGTGAACTTTCGTTTTACATAGTTGCCCACAGTGACAATGTATCACGGTCAGGATGTTTTGTCCCTGTTGAAATTGATAAGCCTTTTCCGCGCCTTCAGGATATAGACAGAGCAAGGTTTACATGCGTGAATGGTGTCCCTGGATTACTTATTCCATAGTTGCCCTGGCGGCATCACTGTCGTCAAAAGTGAAGTTGTCCATCAAGAAAAAGGAGTCCAGGTTCATGGTGATGCTGTCTTGTCCATTAAGCTTATTGTTAAGGGAATTGATCTGAACTGCTTGTACACCTGTCAATTCTATAACTGTCTTTGAAACACATGCGCAGGCAACCATCAAATCAGAGCCGGACAAACTGGAGAAATTTTCACTTAAAACAATAATCGCCTTGTTGGAAATAATATCCAGTTTCTCAAGTTTGGTTCCGGAAGGAAACGGAGAGTAGCATGCCTCTGTTCTTGGTCCGCTTAGATAGTCCTGCAGCAGGTAACTGAAATCCCCGCTGTGACCATGTGCATCCCGCACTTCAGCAGTGATTATATTGTTTAGCTTTTCGTATTGTTCGCTGCTGGTACGGTAATATAGCTTGATAGGTTCTTTTGCTTTTTGCGGGGTATGTGTACAAGCACACAGAGAAATAAGAATACAGCCAGCAATAATGCTACTAATTATACGCTTCATTCCTGTTCCTCCTCAATATCAAATACAGGGAAGGAAAGGGTAAATGTTGTGCCGTTACCCATGGAACTGTGCACCTGGATTGTTCCGTTGTTCCTTTTAACGATGTTTCGGACAATAGATAATCCGAGTCCGCTTCCTCCTGTTTTACGGGATCTTGCTTTATCAACCCGGTAAAAACGTTCAAAAATGTGGCCCAGAGAGTCCTCGGGGATTCCTACTCCGGTATCCTCAACAGTAATAACGGCATTATCATCCCTTCTGTTCAGGGAAACAGTGAGAATGCCTTGTTCTCTGTTATACTTAATGCCGTTTTCCACGAGATTAAAAACGATCTGGTATAGGTCATCTTCCAGAATTAAAATGGGGCTGTCTTTTTCAATATTTAGGACAACCGAAATGCCACGATCCTTTGCATTTATGGAAAGCATGCGCACAACTCTCTCTATCGTTGGCGCAATATAAGCGATTTCGTGGGTTGCGCCTTCTTCACTATCGATGCGGGATAGTGATAGTAATTTTTGTGACATTCGGTTTAGTCGATCGGCTTCGTTTCCAATGTCCCCCACAAATTCCCGCACAGTTTCCTGGTCCATTGTGTTTTGTAATATGGAATCCGATAAAAGCTTAATGGATGCAAGTGGGGTTTTTAATTCGTGTGAGGCATCAGAAACAAATTGATGCCTTTTATTTTCAGATATTTGCAGCCTGCTGATCAAATCATTGAACTCGTTTCCAAGGGCATTCAGTTCGTCGTGACCGGGCAGCTGCAGTTTGTGAGAATAGTCACCGTCACGAACACTACGGATAGAGCTCATGATCTTCTTCAGCCTTCGTGAGTATGCGTTGGAGAACACAAAGGAGAATAGAATAACCGCAATTTCCAAAAATAGAGTGATTGTGAGAATGTTGCTCTGCAATGAGGCAATCAGCGCGCCTTGATCTGGATCGTCCTCCATCATATACACGCATCCAATCAGTTTCCCATAAGAAAAAACAGGAGTTGCAGCGTAGGAATGCATTGTTCCAGACTGATATTTCCAGATAAAAACATCATACCCGGACAGGGCTTTTAAGATTGGCGGGAAGAGGACATATTGTCCTTCTATGGAGATGTTGTTCTCGGAGTCGAAAACTGCCTGGCTGTTCTGATCCGTAACAATAATGCGTGTTTTTTCCATTTCGCCAAGATCGGATATGACGCCTGACACGGTGCTGCCGTTCATGACCTTCAGTTGAGCAATGTTGCTGGCGGTCATGTTACATATTTCAACCATTGAGGATTCTTTGCTGCTGTAAAAGAGCTTTTGACTGATTTTTGAGCAGTAGATGTTCAGGACAAGCAGGACAATGAAGGTAATAAGCACATAAAGGATGGCGTAATAAAACTGTGCGCTTATAAAGCGGGGTTTTTGCTGCATGTTATTTACGGAAATAATAGCCAACGCCCCATTTCGTCATGATGTATTTGGGATCTGCAGGGTTCTCCTCCAGTTTTTCACGCAGTCGGCGAATATGAACATCCACGGTGCGTATGTCGCTGCGATACTCATATGCCCAAATGGTGTCCAGGAGTGCTTCTCTTGAATATACACGATTTGGGTTACGCATAAGGAATTCGATCACATCAAATTCCTTTGCTGTCAGGTCTACCAGTGTGCCTGAGCGATAGGCATTTCTTGCGCTCAGATCCAGTGTTATGCTGCCAATGGTCATGTGTTCGGCTGTTTCATCGTTGCTTTTAGCGGTTCTGCGAAGCAGTGCGCGAATCCGAGCCTTCAGCTCCAGGATATTAAAGGGTTTTGTCAGATAGTCGTCTGCGCCTTGGTCAAAGCCCATGAGTTTGTCCATATCTTCTGTTTTTGCAGTGAGTAGGATGATGGGCACATCGGAGAATTCCCGAATTCTCGCGCAAGCTGTCAGACCGTCCATCTGAGGCATCATAACATCCAAAATGATCAGGTCCGGTATCTGCGCTTGGGCCAGCTCGATAGCTTCCAATCCGTTGGAACCGCTGATAACTTCATATCCGTCGTTCTGTAAATTAAACTTGATTCCTTTTACCAACAATTCTTCATCATCTACAACAAGTATTTTCATATTAGTCTCCTATTGTTATGTAATTTCTGATTTTATTTAATAACCTCTCGCCAATGCCCTTAACTGCCAACAGATCTTCAGTTGAGGAATATGGGCCGTGCAGTGCTCGGTATTCTATAATACGATTCGACAGGGTGTCGCCAATGCCGGGTAATTCTGTTAGCTGCTGTGCGGTTGCGGAGTTGATGTTGATCTTCCCGTGGATAATTACGGGATCATTGCGATCGTCTAGAGTGTTCTCTATGGAGGATATAGAAATGAACAGGTCGGAGCAGTGTCTGTTAATTAATACAGAGGCAATGCCTACAGCATAAAGCGCTGTAATGATCACCAACGAACATCTTAATGCTTTTTTCATTCAGTAACCACTCCCGGATTGACGGAAATATGAAAAAATGGTATAATACAATTACATTATACACAAGATCTTCGCTGTGGACAAGTCTGTTCCGCGGATATTGAGGTAAAATATGAAAAAAATTAGATTTTTTGCTCTGTTTTTGTGCCTAACGATTCTTATTTCCAGCCTAAATGAATTTGTTTATGCTACTCAGATTGACGATTCACAACAGGCACAGAGCCAACAAGTGGCTATAACCGATGCTTCCTATGGCCTGGATGGAACAACGGCTTTTCTTGGAAGTGGTCAGTTGGTAGAAAATGTTGAGGCAGCTTTTTTGTATGAAATAGAAACGGATACCCTTATGTATGCATGGAACCCTGATGTGCGGGTTTATCCTTCCAGTCTTGTTAAAATCCTGACAGCACTGATTGCCGTTGAAGAAGGGGATCCTGGGGATGTTGTTACAGTGAAAGAGGACACGCTTTCTTCAGTTCCTATTGATGCCGTATCTGCAGATTTGCAACCGGGTGAGGAAATTTCCTTAGGAGATTTGATCTATTGCATGCTGGTTGGTTCCGGAAACGATGCAGCCGCTGTAATTGCTGAGCATATATATGGGGATCAGCAGACATTTGTTCAGAAAATGAACGAGTATGCTGTTAAATTAGGTTGCACCGCTACACAATTTCGGAATGTTCACGGACTGCACGATGAAGAGCAATTTACCAGCGCAAGAGATTTGGCCCGCATTGTTTCTACAGCACTAAAGAACGAATCTTTTACAACATATTTTTCAACTGTAAACTATACAGTTCCTGCCACAAATCTATCTGAGGAAAGGAAGCTTTCCACAGGCAATTTCCTTATGAATCGCGACAGCATGGAAATATATTATGATGAACGCGTGACCGGTGGCAGAACGGGACTTACTGAGGACGGCAATCGTTGCCTTGCAGCATCAGCCAAATCAAACGGGCTGAACCTCATCAGTATCGTTATGGGCAGCAAATCGACTTATGACGATCGTGGAAACACGCAAGTCTACGGCAGTTTTAAAGAAACAACAGCTCTTTTTGATGCTGCTTTCAGTGGATATAAAGCGTCCAGAATTTTGTTTAAAGAGCAAGCGTTAAAACAATGCAGTGTGGTAAACGGGAGTAATGATGTTATTCTCGGTACCAAGGTGGATGTTTCAACCGTGCTTCCTGATACAGTTACGCTGGCAGACCTTTCTTTCCAATATTCCAATATTGATCAGGGGTTTCAGGCACCGATCTCGGAAGGACAAAAGTTGTCCGATCTGGAGGTGTGGTATGGAACAGTGTGTGTTGCCAAAGCCGAAGTTTTTGCTATGAATTCCGTTCCCAGGCACGATGCGCAGCCAGTTGTTCAACCATCGGGTACTAACGGTGGATTGACAACTACTTCATCTTTGATTATATGGATAATCTGTGGCGCTGTGGTGCTATTCTTGGTTCTGGTTTTTGCAGGCAGGACTAGCCATATCCTGAAGCGGATGCATACAAAAAGGTATCGTCGGGATCGCAGAAGGAGTCGTTAAAATGCTTAGCTGGGAAGAGTTAGAAGAGAAATGCCGGAACTGCAGCAACTGCGACCTATGCAGAAATCGTCGCAATGTTGTCTTTGGTACAGGTCCCAGGGATGCGGATGTCATGTTTATCGGAGAAGGTCCGGGTGAACAGGAGGATATACAGGGGGAACCTTTTGTTGGACCGGCAGGAAAACTCTTGGACAGCATGTTATCCATCATTGATCTGAACCGGGAAAACAGCTATATTGCTAATATAGTTAAATGCCGTCCTCCTTATAACCGGGATCCATCGGACGATGAGCAGGATGCCTGTATTGATTATCTACGCAATCAGGTCGCCTTGATAAAGCCCAAAATCATTGTGTGCCTGGGGCGTGTTGCTGCCAAGCGAATTCTTTACCCCGGTTTTCAAATTTCCCGTGAGCATGGCGTTTGGATTAAACGCAACGATATATGGATCACTGCCATGTATCATCCGTCCGCTCTTTTGCGAGACCCTGCCAAGAGGCCGGAAACATTTGACGATCTGCTGGATATCCGCAGAAAGTTGGCATCGCTTAAAGATTAATAAATGACCAGTCTGTATCCTAAGTCACAGACTGGTCGCTCTTTATTTATGGTATTTACTGCCTGACTGTATTGCTTCGGCACGGTAGAGTTGTTCCAGAACCATGATTCTTGCTAAATGATGTGGGAAGGTCATTAGGCTCATGGAGAGTCTGTAATCTGCCTTTTCCTTTATTCTTTGTGCGATTCCAAAAGAAGAGCCAATTAAGAAACATGCGCAGCTCTTGCCGGACAACTTTATATCTGCAAGCTTTTTTGCAAGATCATCAGAGGATAACATTTTTCCTTCCGGGGTAAATACGCAAAACCAGGCACCCTTCGGGATCTTAGTCAATATCTGTTCCGCCTCTTTTTCCAGTCCGGCTGTGATTTCAGCAGGGGAGGGCGAATCCGGAAGCCGCACTTCCGGTATTTCAATCATTTTGAATTGACAGAAGCCTTTCAGTCTTTTTTCGTATTCTGCTGCTGCACTTAGGTAAAAATTCTCTTTCAGCTTACCAACTGTAATTAGTGTGATTTCGAACAAGATATCCACATCCTTAGTTTGTTTTCTGTAATTATAACACAGGGTGTACCGGTTTTCCAGATGTTTAATTAATAGGTGCGGCCCAACTCTGGGGAGTTGGGCCGTTCGGTTTATTGCCTGCGCTTGCGTTGGTATTTTTCGCGAGTTGCCATGCCACCACGGATGTGCCGCTGCGCTTTGTTTTTATCAAGTACGCATCGTACCTGTATGTAAAGATTTTTGTTGTAGTGAGGTAGTCTTTGAGACAAATCCTTATGAACCGTGGATTTCGATATACCAAAATGTTGCGCGGTGGTTCGTACGGTTGCCCCCGTTTCTATTATGTACACAGCCAGTTCGCAGGCTCTCTGCTCAATCGTGTCTGCCATAAATTAACCTCCCTGGTGTGTGCTACCATATGTAATTTATGAATGGACCGGACAGAATATACCCCTTGACACAATCTGCGCAAATCGTTAAAATATCAGTAAATGTGCAATTAGAAGTGGGTAAAATTTATGTTGTATTTTAATAATGATTATAACGAAACCTGCCATCCTGCAGTTTTAGATCGCATCAGGGATTTTTCTGCCCGGCAGATGCCCGGTTACGGAACCGATGATTGCTGTGAGAAAGCAGCCAACATAATCAGATGTCTCTGCGGAAATCATAAGCTTGCGGTTCATTTCTTAGTAGGGGGAACTCAAACTAATTTGACGGTGATCTCTGCTGCACTGCGGCCTCACCAGGCTGTGATTGCGGCTGAATCAGGCCATATTAATGTTCATGAGACCGGCGCTATTGAGGCAACTGGACATAAGGTGATTTTGGTGCCGTCAAGAAATGGAAAGATTCGTTTGGAGCAGATCGAAGGCGTTGTGACTAGCCAAAGCATGTCAATGGATGCTGAACATATTGCACAGCCTAAGATGGTGTATATTTCCAATCCTACTGAATATGGTTCGACTTACAACCTGTCAGAATTAGAAGCAATCGCTTCCTATTGCAAGGAGCACCGTTTGTTCCTTTATCTGGATGGCGCAAGGATGGGTTACGGCCTTGCGGCTGCTGATAATGACATTACACTTGCTGACTATGCAAGACTGTGCGATGCGTTCTATATTGGTGGAACGAAGGTAGGCGCAATGTTCGGTGAAGCCGTTGTAATTGCGAACCCTGATATTGCTGAGGATTTCAGGTACCTTATGAAGCAGCATGGTGCCATGCTTGCAAAGGGTTGGCTTTTGGGGCTGCAGTTCCAAGCGTTATTTGAAGATGGCTTGTATGTTTCTATCTCCCGCCATGCAAATCAACTGGCAGATAAGATACGCAGTGAACTCCAGTCCCTCGGTTATCCGCTATATGTAGAGGGAACGACCAATCAGATATTCACTATTTTACCTAATTCTCTGTTATCGAAGTTGGATGAGAAATTCGCCTATGCCGTTTGGGAAACAGTGGACGAAAACCACACCGTTGTGCGCTTCTGTACCAGCTGGTCTACAAAAGAAGAGAATGTAGATGCATTGTGTGAGGCATTAAAGAACTTTAAATAATTTATGTTGGAGGTGATCCAATTGCATATTGAGAAGAAAACACTACGAAATATCTTTATTGGTGTAGCGTTTTGTATATTCTTATATTGGATTCTGCATGAAACAGAAAGAGTACGCAGCATCTATTCGGTTATTAAGGGAATACTGTCTCCCTTTGTTTTTGGTGCATCTTTGGCGTTCATTTTAAATGTTCCGATGCGTGCTTTTGAGGGATTGTTTAAAAAGATACACAACGCAAATTTACGCAGATTGCTGGCTATTCTTATAACTGTTGTTGCAGTTTTACTTGTGTTGGCTGTGGTGTTTCTGCTGCTGATTCCTCAGCTTGTTGAGACAATCCAGTCTCTGATTCCTAAGCTGTATACCTTTGTGGGATCTGTGGAGACAACTGTAAAGGATTTTCTTGCGAATAACCCCCAGGTGATGGAGTGGGTCAACACGAATACGGATCTCGAAAAGATTGATCTTGCCGGACTGGTCCAGAAGTTCTTGTCAATGGTAGGTAACAGCGTTTCTACTATTGTTGGTAGTGCCTTCTCTGCAATTGGCATTGTTATGGGCGCGGTAATGGAACTTTTTATTGCGGTTGTATTTGCTATTTACTGCTTGTTCCAGAAGGAGACACTTGCAAGACAAGGAAGAAAACTTCTCTACGCATTCTTGCCTGAGAAGTTTTCTGATGGCGTGATCCGCGTATTTCGTCTGGCCAATGTAACATTTTCTAATTTTCTTTCCGGACAGTGCGTTGAAGTGTGCATTTTGGGCGGTTTGTTTGCGATTACAATGGCGATCTTCCGCATGCCCTATATCCCGTTGGTTAGCGTTTTGGTTGCCGTAACAGCCTTTATTCCTGTGGTAGGTGCATGGGCTGGGTGTATTTTAGGAGCATTCTTTATCCTTGTTGCGAATCCGATCCAAGCAGTATGGTTTGTCATTATGTTCCTTATCCTGCAACAGATTGAAAATAACCTGATTTACCCCCGTGTTGTAGGCACATCCATTGGTCTTTCCGGTATGTGGGTATTGCTTGCGGTTGCAGTTGGTGGCGAACTTATGGGTGTTGCGGGTATGTTTCTGATGATCCCTGTTACCTCTGTCCTGTATACCCTCCTGCGGGAATGGGCGAACAAACGCCTTTCCGCCACAAATATCGACCCGGAAAAATTGAAGGAACAACCGCCGGATAATAACTCTAGGTTCAGAAGAATTCGAAATCAGAAAAAGTATAAAAACAGAATAGAAGAACAGCCTGTAAATGATCAGACTGCAGAGTAACAAATACATTATAAGCCCGCTGAAATATTTCAGCGGGCTTATTTTAACGGAAAAGCCCGCCCTATAGAGGGCGGGCTTAAATTATATATTAGTCCTTATACATTTCAACCAGCTTCAGCAGGTGCTCGTAACGCTCCTTAGCAGCAGCTTCGTTCTTAGCGAACAGTTCAGTTGCGCGTTCGGGGAACTCACGGGTCAGTCGGCTGTAACGGGCCTCGTTCATCAGGAATTCCTGATAACCGTCCTTCGGTGCCTTGCTGTCCAGCTGGAACTTGCCTGTCTCCTTGGAAGGATCGAAGCGGAATAGATTCCAGTAGCCGCAGTCAACAGCCTTCTTCATCTCGGACTGGCAGTTCATCATGCCACCCTTGATGGAGTGCATTTCACAGGGAGCATAGCCGATGATCAGGGAAGGTCCGTTGTATGCTTCAGCCTCGCAAATTGCCTTGATGGTCTGGGCCTGGTTAGCGCCCATAGCGATCTGTGCAACATAGACATAGCCATAGGACATTGCAATCTCAGCCAGGGACTTCTTCTTGGTTTCCTTACCGGAGGCCGCAAACTGTGCAACCTGGCCGATGTTGGAGGCCTTAGATGCCTGACCGCCAGTGTTGGAGTAAACCTCGGTATCGAACACGAAGATGTTAACGTCCTGGTTGGATGCCAGCACATGGTCAACACCGCCAAAGCCGATGTCGTATGCCCAGCCGTCGCCACCGAAGATCCAGACAGACTTCTTGCTGAGATATTCCTTCTTGCTCAGGATATCAGCAACGGTATCGCAGCAGACATTGGCTTCCAGAGCGGCAATCAACTCACGGGTTGCTTCCTTGTTGGCTTCACCGTCATTGTAGGTATCCAGCCACTTCTGGCAAACATCCTTACGATCATCACAGCGTGTTTCCTCCATGACTTTGCGGATCTTGTTTGCAAGAGATTCGCGGATCACTGCCTGTGCGGTGTACATACCCAGACCGTGCTCAGCGTTGTCCTCGAACAGAGAGTTGGACCATGCAGGACCACGACCCTCAGCGTTAACGCAGTAGGGAGAGGTAGCAGCAGGACCGCCCCAGATGGAGGAACAACCGGTAGCGTTGGAGATATACATACGGTCGCCGAACAGCTGAGTCACAAGGCGTGCATAACTGGTTTCGGCACAGCCTGCGCAGGAGCCGGAGAACTCAAGCAGAGGCTTACGGAACTGGCTGCCCTTAACGGAGTTGTCTTCCATGTCGGGCTTCTGTGCCACCTTGGAGACCATGTAGTTGAAGACTTCCTGCTGTGCCAGTTCGGATTCCTGAGG
>JAZSDS010000013.1:0-18535 GCA_045531275.1 Faecousia sp. | reverse complement strand
ATGAATTTTCCAATTTTTACTTGGTCCATAGGTTACCTCCTTTCGCTTTCAGTATAGACAATTTGGGTAACAAAGAACACGAACTGATGGTTGAGTGAGGAGGAATCAACCATCGGTAGAGTGAAAATTGACCGTCAAATTGAAGTTTGTCGAATCGATTATACTCCCACACCACACAGAAATCAAGATTTGCTCATAAATTGCCGCTACCCGCCCTTATCTGCAAATGCAGCTAAAATAGAGGTAGCGGGTTTTTATGCTCATATTGTCGGGGGTTTATCCCGCCGCTCTCGCACGGAGGCAAAAACGGTGGGACCAAGGCCCCGCCCTACAAGTTGCAATCTTTGCTGATCCGTGGTACAATATTCCCAACGAAAGCGAGGAAACGACATGATAAAAGTGTTATTCGTCTGCCACGGGAATATTTGCAGAAGTCCCATGGGAGAGTTTGTTTTGAAAGATATGGTGAAAAAGGCAGGGCTGGCGGATCGGTTTGACATTGCCTCCAGGGCTGTCAGCCGGGAGGAGCTGGGAAACCCTGTGTATCCCCCTGCCCGCCGGGAAATGAACCGTCACGATATTGCCTGCGACGGCCATTGCGCCAGGCAGATCAACCAGGCAGATTGCGACAAATACGACCATATATTCTATATGGACACATCCAACCTGCGGTATCTGAACCGGATGTTCCCGGGGGAGGGGAAATTCCGGCCGCTCCTTGACCGGGATGTGGCAGACCCCTGGTACACCGGTGACTTTACCCAGACCTGGGAGGATATTTGCCAGGGCTGTAAGCAGATCCTGGAGGAGCTGACATGATAGACAGAGAGAAATTAGAGCAGCAGCTTTCCCAACTGCCCCTGTATGCATACTTTTTTATTGACCCCAAGGGCCTGGAATTTTCTCAGCGGATCCGCTGGATATGTGAGCATGAATGCCCTATGTACGGTAAAAGCTGGGCCTGCCCTCCCGGCGTGGGCGCAGTGGAGGAATGCAGGTATAAATGCCTGAAATACAACGCTTGCCTTATGGTGGGAACGGTTACAGAGACGGAGGATATTTCCGATATGGAAGCGTCTCTCCGGACAAGACCGGAGCATGAGGCCATTACAAACCAGGTCCGGGATATGCTGCGGGAGCAGGGGATCGAGCCCTACATACTGTCCACGGAGGCCTGCGCCGTATGTGAGCGCTGCGCCATTCTGGACGGTCTGCCTTGCCGGATGCCCGGCAGGATGCACCCCTGCGTGGAAAGCCATGGCATTAACCTGATCCCCACGCTGGAGGAAAACGGACTGGAATTTCAGTACGGCGGCGATGTGGTGACCTGGTATTCCATGCTGTTTTTTAATGAATAAACAAGTTGGCGGCTGTCCCAAACCGGGGCAGCCGCCAAATATTTATTTCATCAGCTTGCACACAAGCTCTGTGTATGCCATGGGATCCTCCAGGGGAAGTTCAGCCATCAGCTGGGCCTGGCAGTGCAGCAGCCGGGCATAGTCCGCAGCCTTCACAGGGTCCTCTGTCAGGGCGGCATGGAGGGCCTTTACCGCATCATGGTCCGGGTTCAGCTCCAGGATCCGCTCTGCAGGCACAGGCATATCCGGGTTCATCCGCTTGAAATACTTTTCCATTTCAAAGCTCATGCCGTTACCGGAGGTAATGCACACAGGGGCAGTTCCAAGCTCGCCGGAAAGCTTTACTTCCTTGATGCCCTCGCCCAGGGTGTTCTTCACAAAGGTCAAAAGACCCTTTAATTCCTCGGCCTTTTCCTCGATCTGCTTCTTCTCCTCCTCGGTCTGCAGACCCAAGTCGTCGGTGGCGGCGTTGCAGAACTGTTTTTCTGCGTAGGTCATCAGGGTCTGGGGAACGAACTCGTCCACCTCGTCGGTAAATAGCAGTACATCATAGCCTTTTTTCAGCAGCGCCTGGACCTGGGGCAGCTTGGACACCCGGTCCTTGTTTTCACCGGAGATGTAGTAGATCTTCTCCTGATCCTGGGCCATTGCCTCCACATATTCCTTAAAGGTGATCAGCTTCCCCTGCATCTGGCTCCAGAACAGCAGCAGATCCTGGGTAGCATCTTTGTGGGCGCCGTATTCTGCCACTGTGCCGTACTTCAGCTGCCGGGCAAAGGCGGCATAGAATTCTTCGTAGGTTTCCCGGTTGTTTTCCAGCATGGAGGTCAGCTCGGACTTAATCTTCTTCTCAATATTCCGGGCGATGATGGTCAGCTGGCGGTTATGCTGCAGCATTTCCCGGCTGATATTCAGAGACAGATCCTGGCTGTCTACCACGCCCCGGACAAAACGGAAGTGCTCCGGAAGCAGATCCTCGCAGTTTTCCATAATCATAACGCCGGAGGAGTAAAGCTGCAGACCTCGCTTGTAGTCCTTGGTGTAGAAATCGTAGGGGGCTTTGCCGGGGATATACAGCAGCGCCTTGTAGGAAACAGTGCCCTCGGCGCTGGTGTGAATAATGCCCAGAGGCTTGTTGAAATCAAAGAATTTCTCCCTGTAGAAGCTCTCGTATTCCTCCTGGGTCACATCCTTTTTGGACCGCTGCCAGAGGGGGATCATGGAGTTCAGGGTCTCGGCTTCTGTATACTGCTCGTATTCGGGCTTGTCCTCGGGGCTGTCAGCCTTCTTCCGGGACTTGGTTACCTCCATGCGGATGGGGTAGCGGATATAGTCAGAGTACCGCTTGATAAGGCTGCGGATCTCATATTCTTCCAGGAATCGGGAATATGTTTCTTCCTCGGTGTCCTTTTTCAGGTTCATGATAACATCTGTACCGGGCTGGGTGCGCTGGGCTTCTTCAATGGTGTAGCCGTCAGCACCGTTGGATACCCACTTCCAGGCAGTAGCCTCGCCGTATTTTCTGGACACCACGGTAACGGACTCTGCCACCATAAAGGCTGCATAGAAGCCCACGCCGAACTGACCGATGATGTCGATGTCCTCCTTTTTTTCCATGGCCTGCTTAAAGCCCAGAGAACCGGACTTGGCGATGGTGCCCAGGTTTTCTTCCATTTCCTCCTTGGTCATGCCGATACCGTTGTCGGAAACAGTTAGAATGCCCGCGTCCTTATTACGGGTCACGGTGATAGCAAATCCGTCCCGGTCAATGCCCACCTTGTCGTCGGTAAGGGCAGTGTATGCCAGTTTGTCGATGGCGTCGCTGGCGTTGGAGATGATCTCCCGGAGGAAAATCTCCTGGTGGGTGTAGATAGAGTTGATCATCAGATCCAGCAGACGCTTGGATTCGGCTTTGAATTGCTTTTTGCGCATAGTTCCAATCTCCTTTTTAGCACTCGAAAAGTGTGAGTGCTAATATTATACCGCACTTTCAGAAAAAAGCAAGCCTCTGGAAAAAAGTTCTTTTATTATTTACAATTCTGTGATAAGATTATGCTGTATAATTATGTGCCTGCGAAGGAGTTTAAAGTATTATGATCACAGTAAGCAATTTGGGTATGCAGTTTGGCGGCCAGTGGCTGTTTCAGCACGTGGACCTGCAGTTCCTGCCCGGCAACTGCTACGGCATCATCGGCGCCAACGGCGCAGGTAAATCCACATTCCTGCGGCTGCTGACAGGGGAGCTGGAGTCCACCACCGGTGACATTCATGTAGACCCTGAGAAGCGTGTTTCTGTTTTGAAGCAGAACCAGAACGCCTATGACGAATTTACCGTTATGGATACAGTCATTATGGGCAACCAGCATCTTTATGATGTGATGAAGGAAAAGGATGCCATCTATGAGAAGCCTGACTTTACCGACGAGGACGGCATGCGTGCCTCTGAGCTGGAAGCGGAGTTTGCGGAAATGGGCGGTTGGGAAGCAGAAAGCGATGCCTCCCGTCTTTTGCAGGGTCTGGGCATCGGCACAGAGCTGCACTATGACAGTATGGCTACTATGGACCCCCGTCTCAAGGTGAAGGTCTTGCTGGCTCAGGCGCTGTTTGGCAATCCCGACATTGTAATGCTGGACGAGCCTACCAACAACCTGGATATTGAGGCCATTAACTGGCTGGAGGACTTCCTGCTGGATTTCCCCGGCATGGTCATTGCCGTCTCCCATGACCGTCACTTCCTGAACACAGTGTGCACCCACACTGTGGACATCGACTACGGCAAGATCAAAATGTATGTGGGTAACTACGATTTCTGGTATGAGTCCTCCCAGATGGTCCAGGCTATGATCCGCAATAAGAATAAGCGGAATCAGGAGAAGATCGAGGAACTGCAGCTGTTCATTCAGCGATTCTCTGCCAACAAGTCCAAGGCAAAGCAGGCAACAGCCCGCCGGAAGCTGCTGGACAAGCTAACGGTTGAGGAAATGCCCTGTTCCACCCGCCGCTATCCCTTTGTTGGTTTTATGCCGGAGCGGGAGCTGGGTAAGGATATTCTGACTGTCAATGATGTTTCCGTTACCGTTGACGGTGTGAAACTTCTGGACAAGGTTTACTTCTCTGTGGGAAAGAACGATAAGATCGCCTTTGTGGGTGAGAACGAGCTGGCTCAGACTGCTCTGTTCCAGATCCTTATGGGCGAGCTGGAGCCCGACGAGGGCAGCGTCAAGTGGGGCATTTCCACCATCCGCAGCTATCTGCCCAAGGACAATTCCGAATATTTTGATGGCAATTCCATGGAACTGGTGGATTGGCTGCGGCAGTATTCCGTGAAGAAGGACGATGTGTACCTTCGGGGTTTCCTGGGACGGATGCTTTTCAGCAATGAGGATGTGTTCAAGCAGGTCAATGTGTTGTCCGGTGGCGAAAAGGTTCGCTGCATGCTGTCCAAAATGATGCTTAGCGGCGCCAATGTGGTGCTGCTGGACCAGCCCACCAACCACCTGGATATGGAATCCATTCAGGCAGTGAACAAGGGTCTGGAGGCCTTTAACGGCGTTGTTCTGCTGGCATCCCACGACCACGAAATGCTGACATCTACCTGTAACCGGGTTATCGCGTTCCAGCCCGACGGCACCATTGTGGATCGCTACGGCACCTACGACGATTACCTGGCCTGGATGGCGGAAAACAAGAAGCAGTAAACCCTGTGTACCTCCGCCTGTGTCATCCTGAGCAAGCGAAGCGCGCCGAAGGATCTTGGTATATGGGTGAGGGCGATTCTAACAGAAATGTATTATGTGTATATACTTGCCAACCGGAATGATGCGGTTTTATATATTGGCGTGACAAATGATTTGCAACGCCGATTATATGAACATAGAAATCATTTGGCAGATGGCTTCACAAAGAAATACAATGTGGATAAGCTTGTGTATATCGAGAGCACAACGGATATAAAAAGTGCAATAGAAAGAGAAAAGCAACTGAAAGGATGGACAAGCGTGAAGAAGAATGCACTTATCAGCAGAAAGAATCCGGCCTGGCAAGATTTGTCCAGAGACTGGGAGTAACTGCCGGTGCGTAGATTCTTCGACTCCCCTTCGCCTGGCGCAGGGTCGCTCAGAATGACATCCCTTCGGAAGGAGAAAACCTTATGGAAAAAATTCTAGATATTATTTCCGGCAAAATGCAGCAGGCCTTTGCCGATGCGGGCTACGATGCGGGCTACGGCAGAGTTACGGTGTCTAACCGGCCTGACCTGTGTGAATACCAGTGCAACGGCGCTCTGGCGGCTGCCAAGGCCTATAAGTGCCCGCCCATCCAGATCGCCCAGGCAGTGGCGGCCCAGCTGAACAGCGACGATTTCTCTATGATCGACGCGGTAATGCCCGGTTTTATCAACCTTAAGCTCAGCGACAGCTTCCTGCGCAGCTACCTGGAGGCCATGCGTACCGCCCCGGATTTCGGCGTGGAAAAGTCCGGCCAGGGAAAAACCATCGTGGTGGACTACGGCGGCGCCAACGTGGCAAAGCCTTTGCACATTGGCCATCTCCGTCCTGCCATCATCGGCGAGGCCCTAAAGCGGCTGTATAAGTTCTTCGGCTACAACACCATCGGCGATATTCACCTGGGTGACTGGGGTTTGCAAATGGGTCTTATTATCGCAGAGCTTCAGGAGCGTCAGCCGGAGCTGTGCTATTTTGACGAAAGTTACACAGGGGAATACCCCAAGGAATCTCCCTTCACCCTTTCTGAGCTGGAGGAGATTTATCCCACCGCGTCTTCTAAGAAAAGCGACCCGGTTTTTGCGGAAAAGGCCCACACTGCCACTTATGAGCTGCAGCATGGACGCCGGGGATACCGGGCCATCTGGGACCACATTATGGGTCTGTCCTTGCCGGATCTGCACCGGATCTATGACATTCTGGATGTCCACTATGAAAAGTGGCTGGGAGAAAGCGACGCAGATCCTTATATCCCTGCCATGGTGGAGGATATGAAGGCCCGGGGTCTGGCGGTACAAAGCGAAGGCGCGCTGGTGATCCCGGTGGAAGAGGAGACGGATAAAAAGGAAGTTCCGCCCTGCATTCTTATAAAGTCTGATGGCTCTGCTATTTACGCCACCACCGATTTGGCTACCATGGTCCAGCGGATGCAGGACTGGTCTCCCGACAAGATGCTGTATGTTACCGACAAGCGGCAGGCGCTACACTTTGAGCAGGTGTTCCGGGCCGCAAAGAAAAGCGGTATTGTAAAGCCGGAAACGGAGCTGGAGCATGTAGGCCACGGCACTATGAACGGCGCTGACGGCAAACCCTTCAAGACCCGTGACGGCGGCGTACTGCGTCTGGAGCAGCTCATTGCCGACATGACAAATTTTGTCCGCAATAAAGTTGTGGAAAATAAGATCGTGGAGGATTCTCAGGTGGAGGAAACCACCGCAAAGATCGCTCTGGCTGCCTTGAAGTACGGCGACCTTTCCAACCAGCCTACAAAGGACTATAATTTCGATCTGGAGCGGTTTGCTGCTTTTGAGGGCAACACTGGCCCCTATATCCTCTACACAGTGGTGCGCATTAAGAGCATCCTCGCCAAATACGGAGCCTGGGAAAACCTGCCTATTCAAGCGCCTGCCAATGGCTACGCCAAGGACCTGATGCTGGTTATTACCAAGCTTTCTCCCAATCTGGAAAACGCTCTGCGCACTTCCAGTCCCAATGTGATCTGCGCCTACATTTATGAACTGTCAGGCGCGGTGAATAAGTTCTACCATGAGACCCGGATCCTCACAGAGGAAAACAAGGAACTGCAGGCGGGCTACATTGCCCTGATCGCTCTGGCGAAAAATGTGCTGGAGACCTGCATGGACCTGCTGGGCTTCTCTGCTCCCGACAAAATGTAAAAATATTCCCGACTGCAGTTCAAAGTCCAGTCGGGAATATTTTTATCTATTTTCTTGATCGCAACTCCCAGAATGCCACTGCGCTTGCCGCAGCTACGTTCAAAGAGTCCACGGCGTGGTGCATGGGGATCTTTACGGTGTAATCACATTGGGCAATGGCGGCCTCCGTCAGCCCCTCACCCTCAGTGCCCAGCACAACAGCAAGCCGGGGTTCCTCAGCTAGCCGGGGATCGTCAATGGACAGAGTGTTTTCCCGAAGGGCCATGGCGGCGGTGGCAAAACCCAGTTCTTTCAGATAGCCAATGGGCTTGTCCAAAAAGGCCCAGGGGACCTGGAATACAGTGCCCATGCTTACCCTGGCAGAGCGGCGGTACAGCGGGTCACTGCAGCCAGGGGTCAGCAAAATGGCATCCATGCCCAATGCAGCAGCGCTGCGGAAGATAGCGCCCAGGTTGGTGGGATTTACCACATCCTCCAAAACCGCGATCCGCCTGGTATTCTGCGCTACTTCCTCGGCGCATTTCAGAGGCGGCCGCTCCATGGCACACAGCAGCCCACGGGTCAGCTTGTAGCCGGTGAGCTGGGCCAGCACAGCGTTCTGGCCTATGTATACCGGTACATCGCCGCACCGGTCAATAATGGCAGATGTCTCGCCGCCTAAATTTCCTTTTTCCACCAGTATGGATACAGGCTTGCAGCCGGCATCCAATGCCCGGGCAATGACCTTGGGGCTTTCTGCAATGAATAGGCCTGTCTTTGGCCCCGGTGTCTGGGCGAGTTGGGCTTCGGTAAGCCGGGCGTATACATCCAGCCGGGGGTCGTTAAAATCCAGAACTTCGATAAAATCAGCCATTACAGTCTCCTTGAATACCTTGCTTTTCTAACAGCTCCACTACGGCTTGCCCCCGGGCGGTCAGCGCCATGCTGCCGTGGACGGGATAATCCCTATAGGCCGCCATGGATGCCCCGGAAAGGGGCTTGTCATAGTCCAGGGTAATAAGGCCCTTCTTTTCCAGAAGCTGCAAAATCAGGCTGTATTCTTCGGGGGTGTATTCCTGTTCTTCTTTATAAATAGGCGTCATATCGTCGGCGCGCCGTGCCACAGGCAGAAACGGAATCTGGCCCAGGGTTTGGAGCATGGCAATTTCCCCCGGGCTCAATGTAAGTTCCTTGGCACAGCCGCCGCAGCTTCCGCAGTTGCCGCTGCAGCAATGGCTCATAGCAGTCGTCCTTTCCCACTTGCCAATTCTTAGTAGGCGCAGTATACTATAGGTATATCATACCGCAAAGGAGTTTGCAATATGTCTGTTATCCACATAACAAAAGAAAATTTTGAAGAAAAGGTCATTCAGGCGGACAATAAGGTGCTGCTGGACTTCTGGGCAAGCTGGTGCGGCCCCTGCAAAATGATCGCCCCCTACATTGACGAGATCGCAGGGGAGCGGGAGGATATTACTGTGGGTAAGATCAATGTGGACGAGGAAATGGCGTTGGCTGCCCAATTCGGCATTGCCAGCATTCCTACACTGATCATCATGGAAAAGGGAAAAGTGGTGACCCAGGCTCTGGGCTACCGCCCCAAAGCAGATATTCTCAAGCTGCTGGAAGATTAAAATTGTGCCATCTACTAAATACGCTGTCATTCCGAGCCAGTGTACACACTGGCGTGGGAATCCGTTCTTCTATAGCCCCTATGGGGAAATGCGCTGCTGTGCAGCGCAGGGAAAGCGGATTGCCACAGGGCTAAAGCCCTTCGCAATGACAGCGTTTTTTTGTTGGATTGTGTTTCGTAATAGAAACTTGTTTTATTCTACGGTAATCAGCTCGTACTCCCGGGAGCCCAGCCCCAGGGCGGCGGCAGCCTCAATGGTGTGGATGCCGTTGCGGCTTTCGATGCGCTGGATCAGGTGATCCTTCCCCGGATCGTCGCAGCCGTACACCAGGTCCAGACAGGCCTGGTCAATGGCAACAGGGTCGGTGGAAACCAGAATGCCGATATCGGCAATGCAGGGGTCCTCTGCTTTGGCACAGCAGTCGCAGTCCACGCTCATATTTTTCATTACATTGATATAGACGATGTTTCCGCTGAAATACTCTATAACAGAGCCTGCGGCATCTGCCATGGATTCCAGGAAATGGTTCCGGTCAGCATGCCAGAAGTTTTCGGGATTACCGGCTCCGTGAATATAGGTCTTGCCGTAGGCAGAGGCAAAGCCGATGGACAGCTGTTTCAGCGCGCCGCCGTAGCCGCCCATGGGATGACCCTTGAAGTGGGACAGCACCAGGCAGCTGTCATAGCTTGCGATGTCCTTGCCTACATAGTTCTTTTGTATCCGCTTGCCGTTGGGGATGTCCAGTACCAGGTCCGGACCCTGGGCGTCCAGCAAATCTACAGGGTACATGTCACTCCAACCGTGCTTTTTAAACAGGGTTAAATGGCGCTGGGTGGTGTTCCGGGCCCCTTCGTAGGCGGTGTTGCACTCTACAATGGTGCCGCCCACATGGTCAACTACCGGCTTCCAGAAGTCCGGACGCAGAAAATTCTGATTACCCTCCTCGCCGGAGTGGACCTTAATGGCAATATTGCCAGGGAGGGTGCAACCCAGAAGCCCATACAGCTCCAAAACCTTCTCTGGGGTAATGGTGGGGGAGAAATAAACATTGGGGATCATAGCATTGCCGCCTTTCATTGAAATCTAAATATATTATATCCCCAATATTCCCCCTGCGCAACTGTTTTTCAGGGATAAGCCCTCCGGGTGGTTCATAGAATGTTCCGGGAGGGATCGGTATGAAGATCGACTGGAAGAAGTTATTGATCTGCCTGGGTATTCCCCTGGCGGTGGGCGCCTTGTCAGCATTGATAAGCCGGGGTGGTATGATGGACTATGGGACCCTGATTCAGCCACCACTGTCACCGCCGGGCTGGTTGTTTCCTGTGGTGTGGACTGTGCTGTACCTGCTTATGGGCTACGCAAGCTACCTGGTGCTGACCTCCGGGGTGGACAGCGGACAGATCCGCAGAGCGTTGGCCCTTTATGGGGCCCAGCTTCTTTTGAATTTTTTGTGGTCACCGGTTTTCTTTGGGCTTCAGTGGCGGCTGGTGGCTTTCTTTGTTTTGATTGCGCTGTGGGTGCTGATCTACCTGACCATCCGGGCATTTTCCAAAATCGACGAAAGGGCGGGGGATCTGCTGCTGCCCTATCTCCTCTGGGTCACATTTGCAGGATATTTGAATCTTGGTGTCTATTTTTTGAATCGAAGCTAGTTGCAAAAAAGATTTCTTTATGCTATAGTGAATTTACCCAATAAATGGAAAAATTAAGGAGGTAATCCCTATGGCAAACAAGTATGCAGGCACCCAGACCGAGAAGAACCTGGAGGCTGCCTTTGCAGGCGAATCCCAGGCAAGAAACAAGTATACCTACTTCGCATCCAAGGCAAAGAAGGAAGGCTTTGAGCAGATCGCTGCCCTGTTCCTGAAGACTGCCGAGAACGAGAAGGAGCACGCCAAGCTTTGGTTCAAGGAGCTGGAGGGCATCGGCAGTACCGCTGAGAATCTTTTAGAGGCTGCTCAGGGCGAGAACTATGAGTGGACCGATATGTACGCAGGCTTTGCCGAGACTGCAGAGAAAGAGGGCTTCCCGGAGCTTGCCCAGAAGTTCCGTCTGGTGGCTGCCATCGAAAAGCACCACGAGGAGCGCTACCGCGCATTGCTTAGGAATGTGGAGACTGCACAGGTTTTTGAGAAGAGCGAGGTCAAGATCTGGGAGTGCCGTAACTGCGGACACCTGGTAGTAGGCACCAAGGCACCCGAGCTGTGCCCCACCTGCGCACATCCCCAGAGCTACTTTGAGGTCAACGCAGAAAACTATTGATCCATACAGCCGTAACACGCTGACACCCCCCCGCGCCCTTGGGCCCGGGGGTTGGTTATTTGTGGGGAGTTATTTAGGCAGTGAAGTCGAATTCACGGGAAACAAACTGCTTGCTGGTGGTCAGCTTTGCAGTCACCTTGCAGTGGTAGTTGCCGAAAGCAGGGGTGGTCAGATCCACAGAGCTTGTTTATTCGGCTTCGCCGAATCAGGGGCACAAGGACTTGAATTGCTATAGTTTTTGCATTTTTATAACTTTTGTTAACCATTTAGCACCAATTTTGCGGGTTTTCCGAACATTTAACCCCTACTAAACACCACGGTTAACCACCTATTACCACCCCAATAAGGGGAAAAATAAGGGAAAACTTTTTAAACCGCCGCATAGTAGGTACAAAAAATCAAAAGCTGTCTTTTAAATCTCCCAGAATTTCCTCTAAGCTGCTTTTTATACTTTGGTAAACTCTTTCAGATAATGGTCCGCAGAAACCGCTTGAGTGTGTATTTATTATTATCGAAAATAACGCACTTGAACATGTTACCTTGTGTGCAGTCTTCCCTTTGATATGATAGCTTTGTTGGATCTCTTCAAATATTTCAAAACTATCAAGTTTTTCCTCAATTAGCTCCACCTTCGGTGCTATCGGTGCCCCAGTAGGCGATGCAATGTAATAATATTGCATAGACGGTTGCGAGGTAAAACTACGGGAATCACAATTCTTGTTTAAATCCAGACGTACTATTACCTGATATGGAGCATCAGCATATCTTCCAAAGCTATTGCAAAGTACCGGGAAATTCTTTTCTACCATCTCCATGTAGCTTTCGTGATGAAATTCAAAAAATTTAGTTACTCTTTTTATTTTCTGTTCATCAGAATACCGATCCCATGTAAAATGTGGGCCTTCAATATTCAGGTTGTCCTCCTGTGGAAGAATACATTCATCATAAAGGACACCCATTTTGTTCAAATGATTAAGGATCCTTTGAAATGGTACCAAATCCACTTTCCCATATTGATGTCCAACCGCATTTGGTACTAGTTTGCGGCCAAATTCAATTGTTTCATCCACAAACCTCTGCATTTCATTTATGTCGGTGCTATCCTTAATTTTTGAGATATTTTTCTTATATTCAGAAACTCTTTCGCACAACAAATACTTGCTCTCGATTAATAAATTCTTATCAAGAATACGTTTGATTTCTGATTTCACCAACGTAATCGCAATTTTTCTACCTGTATCTCCGTTCATTTGGGAAAGAGATAGATTAATCCCAAACGACCGGAAATTTCTAAATTCTCGTATCGCCGTGTATTCTGCAGACTTGTGGTACTCCGCGATTTCATCTTCAGAAAGCAAAACAATCTCTTGCGAATTGGCTGGTAGCCAATCAAACCAATAACTTAGCTGGCTCCCATCAGCGGAAAGATTTCCGAGTATGCAAACCTTTCGATCATCATTACTTGCTCGTCCTTGCTCAGGTACGAAGAACGTTTTAAGCGGTTCAAAATAATGGTTAACAATGTATGTGTATGAATAAAAAATCTGACTAAGATAACGTAATGCAAGCTTTGTGCTATCTGATAACAAATCATCATACAGATCACTTTTTGCATTCATACACTCTACATATAAACGCAGGTTGTTTTGCATTATGAAATCTAAGAATTCATCCTGTGTATAGATGTCTGCAAACATACCTGCTATAAAAATAAACACTTCTTTCCACTTGTCTTGTTGAATAAGCGAGATATATAATGCTTGGTTTTCTCGGAAGGGGAATTTCGTGAATAAATAGTATGCAGCACAGTACTCCTTAAACAACTTATGAGTGAATTTCACACTATCGGTTATATGGAAAATGCCCGAGGATATCAAAGAGCCAATGATCGCATTTTTATTTTTGCTATCGGTTAATTCTGTTATGCAATGTTCGAATTCTAAAAATCTAAACATAGCTTGATCAAAATATTTATACGCAAATTCACCTATTAATAATATTGCTTCGGAAAAACATAATGGTTGTGACAAATAAACGCCCTTTTGATGCCCCCAATCTCCATACAAAAGCATTATCAGTTTCTCAAACAATGTGCTTCTATTAAAATGATTTTTTAGATGACTGCTTTTAAGAACTGTTATACCAGCCTCAAAAAACAAAGGATTCTCAAATAGTTCATAGTAATTTTTAGGGATATCAGTACTTATTCCCTCGTTACGCAACCTTGCACGAATAATAGTATCATCAAATTTTGTGAGGTAATATTCTTTATATTCTTCAAGTTCTTTGTGGTACTGATTAAACCGTGCTGTTGCAAAATAATAACACTCCGGGTAGTGTTGAGATAAATTCTTTAGTTCTGCTATAAATCTTGTTCGGTTTTCAGAACTAGTAATATCGTCGATACCGTCCAGTATCAATATGAGTTTTCCGGCTTTTAGCCACTCTCGGATTATACCACAATCTACATTCCCAGTGAAAAACGGGCTAGTTTTATACAGTATTCCCTCTAGAATGCTGGTATATAGCGTGCCAAATTCATATAGCGGAAGGTACACCGGTAGCAAATCTGAAGCTTGACTATCTGTACACGCATAACGAAGCAATGTAATGGATTCAAATGTTTTTCCATATCCAGCTTCGCCTAATACAAGAACCTGCCTATTTATAAGCAATGTAGAAAGAGCATCACCCTTCTGCTCGTTATCTTCTTTGGGGTAAAGCTTTCGTTCAATATAAGTCGTTTCAGAATAGTTAGGGAACATATTCACGACATATTCCAGGTATCGACTATGGTCAAAGGTTGCTGGTGATTCTATTTGCTGCGCAATGAGCCAATCAAGTTTTTTGGTTATATTTTGAATTTCGCCATGGATTAAATACAACTGGCGACTAAGTTCAGCATTTACTTCCTTAATGACATTACATACGATTCTTACATCTTCGTTATCTATTTTATTAAGCGTATTAAATACGATTTCGAAACATGTTTGGAGCAACTCAACGATTTCATGATGGTGGCCCCTGTGTTTTGGATATTCTTCTTCAAACCGCTTAATGTAGAAATTTACAATTGCACTTTTTGATTTATATTGTGAAACAGCAACATTGCCGCAGTTGTTAATGATAGCAGAAATGATCTTATTTCGAGACAAAAAAGCATCCAGGTCGTTGTAATAAACTTCATTTCCATATTTTTCTAAAATGCCATAAAACAAGTCATCCTTCAATTCTCTTTGCAGTTTCCATCTTTTATACTTTCCACGTAATCCTCGGAAAGAATCTACTCCTAAACTTGCTACTAGACTAAATATTTCAGGCACTAACCATTCCATTTCTATATCTCCTTAGTAATTTAGATTAGGCTATCAATAAACAATTCTAAAATAATCCAAATAAGCCTTAAAGCGATCCTGGGCGGTGAGGCAGGTGTCCATAAGGAAGCCTTTTTCACGATCCCATTCTTTGAGACCCCGATAATAGAACAGTTTCAAATTATCCTCAATGATGAAGGGTACGATATTTTGCTTCAGGCACTCCTTAAAGAGGATCAGGCGGCCTACACGGCCATTTCCATCCTGGAAGGGATGGATGCGTTCAAAAGCCACATGGAAGGCAACGACATCCTCAAAGGTCTTGGAAGGCAATGCATTATAGTCTGCCAGAAGCTTGCGGATCTCACCGGCAACATTTTCGGGGAGCGTGGTATCATTGCCGCCTACCTCGTTGGGGAGCTTCTTGTACTCACCCACTTTGAACCAATCCTTGCGGCTGTCACTGGTACCGGTCTTCAGCACAAAATGCAGCTCTTTGATAAACTTTTCTGTCAGTGCGGAGCCTGCTTGGTCAATTACCATGTCGATGCAGCGGAAGTGGTTGGATGTTTCGATCACATCGTCCACGTTCACAGACTCATTTTCAAAGCCAATGGTGTTTGTCTCAAAGATATACCGGGTTTGATCGTGGGTAAGTCGGCTACCTTCCATATGGTTAGAGTTATAGGTCAGGTCGATCTGCACCTTGTGATAGATACCGCCGGTCATTTTAGCAGCTTTCTGCTCCCGGAGGATCTGCAGCAAAGAGGGGGTATCTTTCTTTTTATTAACACGATCCGGCTTCTGGGCGTTTTCCGGAATGTACCAAGTTTTGCCGATAAGCTTGGCATCGACAAGTCTTCCGTTAGCACAGTAATTTCTCACACTACGTTCAGAAAGTCCCCATTTTTCAGCCATTTTTGCAACAGATACGTATTCCATAATGACCACCTCGCACATTTTCTTGTCTGTATTATATCACATTACCGGCAAAATATCAATTAGAAATTATTCTTGAGAATGAGTTTTTGCCGGTAATATTGCAAAAGGACACCCTCACCGTGATGGTAAGGGTGTTTTTCTATAAAGTATTAGCGTTGATATTTACCCTTCTTCTGAGGGGCAACGAACAACAAGACAATCATACCGCAAGCAGAGATCAGCAGCATCACAAACAGCAAACCGATGTGCGTATTATCGCCAGTCTGAGGATTGTCAGGATTGGAAGGTGGAGCAGGAATATCCTCCCAAACAGCGGTAACGGTGGTGTTTGCAGTTACTGTGATTTTGTCGCCAACTGCTTTTTCTGCTCTGCCAACACTCCAAGCCTTGAACTGCTTGCCGCTAGGGGCAGTAAAGCCGTTTGCGGGAAGGGTATATTCACCGGAAATACCGGTTGCGTCTGCCATAGTACCCGTACCGCCGTTTGCAGCAAAGAATACAGTGTAGGTGACAGGACTATTCTGCTGATCAATATACGCAAGCGCATATGTTGAGAACTGATCTGTTTCAAAAGAGATGATTTGGCTTTCTGCATCAAATGTACAAGGGAGCACCTCAGCCGTTCCGTTATGTACACGAATAATCTGATATGTTCTCGTTACCGTCCCATTGGTATTAACGAAAGCATCCGGCACCTTTATAGTGAACGTAATCGCACCCTTTGTTTGTGTGACATTGGAAGGCGTGTCGTTACCGATCTTCTTGTACAGTTCAATGTTCAGGTACATTGCAACCACAGCATTTCCCTTCTTGGAATCTATCAGTTGCTTGTCCGATTCCTCTACAGTTTCGGAGATATCTTCAGCTTCAATCCACACCTGGATATTCTCGCCATTTTCGATTCTGGTTGCCTCCGTATCTGAAAGTCCTAATTTTTCAAGGAGCACATCAGCTGTTTCTTCCAATGCGATATCGCAGGTATTTTCTTCTGTCTTGTCAACGATTTCCAAATTTCCGGGTTTTGCTACTACTGCAATGATCAATGTCTCCCCGTAAGGCGGAAGCTCTACGCCGTCACGGGTGGATGCCAGGGTGGTGCTGCCATTCTCGTCGATTTCCAGATAGATCACAAAACTGTCCGCAGTTGTAAGGGTAATATCCATGGTCTCGGGATCAAAGTTCTCTAACATTTCCGCAGGAATGATATCCGTATCAAGCATGGGTACCACACCGCTCATACCTTCAGGTACAGAAACGGTTACATCGCCAATCGTCCAGGAGCCGGTGCCAAGATCAATGTAATAAAGATTTTCGTTTCCACCTATTTCCTTCGATACAATAGCATAGTGTGAAAAACTGTCCGATTCAAAGGTTATGGTGTTATTTTCTTCATTATAGACAGCATTGATTAATTCATATCCGGTTATTTGTTCTCCATTATGTTGTTCATGAATGACAGCTAACTCCTTGCCACTCATATCATTCTCAAGCTCTAAAGTGATCGCGGCTTTATCTTCGATGTTTTCAATCGGCGTATCCCAAGATTCATAATTTCCGTAAGAATCTTTTATGCCACCTTTATAAACAGCATTATATAATGAAATATCCAGATAATTTTCTATTTCATACCCTTCGTCTGTTGCAGTATTTTCAAATTCTTCCATTCTGCTTGGGCTCATACTGGCAACATCGCTTACTTCAAGTTTAGCAGTTCCATATTCAAAGTCTTCATTAATGTTAATATTGCCGGATTTAATATTGACAGAGTTTGCCTGCACCTCGTCGCCAACCTGGGTAAAATATGCGCCTAAATGCCAGTTTCCGCCAATAGTCGTAAAGGTATAAAGCCCTACTTCCTCACCGGGTTCAAAGGGTATGCCATTTAAAGTAAGCGCCGTCAATTGATATCCGGCATCCGGGATCAATCGTAAAGTTAATTCTGTTCCTGTTGGGAGCATTGCTTCGCCGGTTGGATCGTCAGTTCCTTTCACACCATTATCCCACTGGAATGTTCCTCCGGCTGCGTTCACTTCCTCGATGGAATTATACGTTTCGTTGTTATATACCGCTTTCACAAATTCCAGATTACCATAAAGGATTCTATCGTCATCAGAATATTCATTGATGTTTGGGTCATAGGTCCAGCCAAAATTGCCCATGATTTTTTCAACCTGCGTTTGTTTTCTTCCCCCGACAACAATGTGATATTTTTCCGCATACGGAACATTTTCTATATCAAATCTTATTCCTCTAAAGTCAGCATCAAACGCATTGATTAGATCATCTTTTGTTTGGGGTGTATTATATGGAATATCATTTATGATTAATGATGTCATAACATCATCCCATTGTGTTTTTATATGAAATGTTACTGTTCCTGAATCATCATAATCATGTTCATACACAAGAGCCTCTTTTGTTACTAGTCCAACAATCTTATCGCCTTCTGTCGCATAATTCACTTCTTCTTTTGAGAGTCTTCTCATCTCTGAACCGTTTATTCCGAAGACAAAATCTGCGGCGTCATTTGACCAGGGCATATCGTATTCCAGTTCTTCTCCGGATATCTCAACCGTAACGTTTGCGTGAACGGTATTTCCGTTATATTCCCCACCAGAATTGGAGGACTTTGACACTACCGAGAAAGCAATATCTGCCGGAACGCCTCCATCATTGGTGTGCGCGGAAATGCTTGTCTGACCATCGGTAACCGCTAAAGTAGTCCAGAAACCGTCCTCAGCTTCCACTCTCACTTCCATGGTTTCGGGATCGAAGTTCTCCAACGTAATGATGTCATTTTCGGCCAGATATTGTACATCGGTTTTGTCTGCTGTTACGGTCACACCGCCGATTTCCCAGGAGCCTTCGCCAAAGTACACGGTGTAGGTGCCCTCGCCACCTTCGCCGCCGCCACCATCGGGATTGGGCTCGTCGCCGGGATCGGATCCACCGCCAGTCCCGTCGTGGTTGTCAAATTCTATTGTGAAGGTGATGTTTCCATCATTGTCTTGGATATTGTACGTCCATCCGGACTCACTGATAAGTGCACCATAATCAAAGGTTACCGCTTCTTCCGTACCGGAGATCCAGCTGTTGCTTTGGTTCACTTGTGCGTCCCCGTTGGAAATAGCCTTGATTGTGATG
>JAZSDS010000037.1:0-21905 GCA_045531275.1 Faecousia sp. | reverse complement strand
TTATCCCAGCCGGGGACATAGGGGGTGTAAAAACCCATCATGGCATGGCTTGTTACAATAAAGTCCTTCAGGGTCTTATTCAGGGCGTGGCC
Source organism: Faecousia sp. (assembly GCA_045531275.1). Classification (GTDB taxonomy): domain Bacteria; phylum Bacillota; class Clostridia; order Oscillospirales; family Oscillospiraceae; genus Faecousia. Next base: position 21,813 of record JAZSDS010000037.1, on the reverse strand, counting down.
CATGTGGATATAGCCGTTGGAGAAGGGAGGACCATCATGCAGGACAAAGGGGGGCAGGTCCTTGTTCTTCTCCAGCATCAGCTCATACAGGTTCTGCTGTTCCCAGCGTTCTAGCATACCGGGCTCCCGGTTGGGAAGACCCGCCTTCATGGGGAAGTCAGTCTTTGGTGTAATAATTGTATTCTTATACTCCATTGGAAATATACCTCCATAGTGATTACAATGAAAAACGCCTTTGTCTCAATCAAGAGACAAAGGCGAATATCTACCTCTGCGGTACCACTCTCGTTCCGGTTTCCCGGCACTTGATGCGCTGTATCGGGCGTACCCGGCGCGGCCTACTGCTAGTTCGGTGCGCTGCTCCGAGGGGATATAAGCTATGCTGTGCTTACTGCCTTTCACCGGCCGGCAGCTCTCTGGAAGCGGGGAACATGCTTACTTTGTCCTCATCTGTGCGTTGGTTATTTGGTTGAATCCGAAAACCCCGAGCTTGTTGCTCAGCGGTGGGTGGGGTCGTAATTGCGGCCAAACTGCAGGTTGGCAAACTTGCTGGTCGTGGTATCGGTGGTGGGATGCTTGGGCTCTGCTTTGGGGGCAGTTTCGTCCGCAGTGCCAACCAAATTCTGCAGGTTTGCAGAAATCTCATCTGCTACTGCATCTGTTGCGGCATCCTGCTTTGTGTCACCCTCAATGCGGTCAAAATCGAAAGCGCCAGAGTTCTGGACAGTGGGGCGGTTGGCTTCCTTGATCCGGTCCAGAGCCTGAATGCAGGTGCGGATCTGCTCCTGCAGCTCAGTGATCTTGGCGGCTGCAACCTTCTTGGCTTCCTCAACACGGGCATTCTCGGCAGCGATCAGCACATCTGCGTTCTTTGCGTTTTCAGCGGCAGCTGCGTTGGCATCGTTAAGCATTTGTGTGCATTTGGCCTCGGCTTCCTTAACCATCATATCGCAGGTCTTCTGTGCGTTGACGATGGCATCCTTCATGCTTGCTTCGTTCTTGCGGTACTCCTCCAGCTTGCTGACCAGCACCTTCATTTTGCTTTTGAGCAAAGCATTTTCCTTGTACAGAGTAACATAGTCCTCGGTCAACGGCTCCAGAAATTCATCTACAGCCTGAATATCATAGCCACCAAAAGCGGCGCGGCCAAAAGAGATCTGGTCAATCTGTTGCGGTGTAAACATAGTTTATCCTCTCTGTCTGCTTTTTAGATATAGCTCTCGATCTCGCCCTGGGCGTTTTCAAGGTCGCCTACAACATCCATGTTGTGGGGGCAGAACAGGTAAGTGGACTGGGCGATCTTCTTGACGCTGCCGTCCAGCGCATAAACGCTGCCGGAAAGGAAGTCCACCACCCGGCGGGTCAGTGCTTTGTCCACGTTCTCCATGTTCAGAATAACAGCTTTCTTTCTGCGAAGCTCATCTGCTGCCTTAGCAGCATCGTCAAAGGTCTTTGCGTGGAACAGCACAACCTCTTGCTTGCCGGAGCCCATGCTTACCACCTGGCCACTGAAACCGGTGGAAGTGGTGCTGGGGGCAGAATAGCTGCTGTCGGAATTCTGGGAAGAGGCAAAAGGAGAGGTGCGGCGGCTACGGGGAGCGGGTTCGCTCACTTCCTCTTCAAAGCCGTCCAGTTCCTCATCATAGTCATCGTATTCCTCGTCGGAATAGGGCTGGGCAAATTTCTTCACATTGTCCCAAAAACTCATATGTCTGTATCCTCCTAATATGTTTGCGGTCTTATCGTGAATAGTCCCTGGGACCAAAGATGGCAGTGCCTACCCGGATCATTGTACTTCCGCAGGCGATAGCATCCCGAAAATCGTCGGACATACCCATGGACAAAATATCTACCCATACATTATCGTATTTTTTTGCCGTTATGTCAACAGAAAGGTTGTACATTTCTTGAAAAAATTTGCGATTTTCTCTCGAATTTTGACAAATCGGGGGGATTGCCATAAGTCCCTTCACCCGAATGTTACTAAAATTGCATATTTTTTCCAACACTTCATGGAGCTGGCAGGTGAGAAAACCGGATTTGCTGGATTCCTGCCCTATATTGATCTCAAGAAGAACATCCTGAACAAGCTCCTGACGGGCAGCTTCTTTGTTGATCGCTTCCAGCAGGCGGAGGGAATCCACGCTTTGGATCAGGTCCACCTTGCCCACCACCTGGCGTACCTTGTTGGTTTGCAGGTGGCCGATAAAATGTATAGGCGCACCGGCGTAGGCGTTATCTGCTAATTTTTTTGTAAGCTCCTGCACCCGGTTCTCGCCGCAGCAGTCTACCCCAGCAAGGATTGCCTGACGTACATTTTGGGAGTCGTTCATTTTGGTAGCTGCGCACAGGAGGATTTCATTTGGGTCTCTTCCTGCGGCGGTGGCTGCTGCTTCAATTTGCTGTCGGATGGCGGCAACGTTCTCGGTAATGGTCATGGTCATTTCCTCTTTCTGTAGTGACGCAACCGGGCGACGAAGCATTTGCTCCGTCGCCCGGTTGCTTATGCAGTCTGTGCTGCGGCTTTCAAGGGTCGAATGGGGGCCAGGGTAGAGATGGCATGCTTGTAGATCATCTGCTGCTTGCCGTCGGATACCAGAACCACCACAAAGCTGTCAAAGCCTGTGATGATGCCCCGGAGCTGAAAGCCATTCATCAAAAACAGTGTCACCGGCACCTTGTCCTTGCGCACCTCATTCAGAATGGCGTCCTGTAAATTAAGTTGTTCAGACATATGTATTCCCTCTTTCTTTGAAATTCCGTTTCGGATACATATATCTTAGCATTTTCTATTTGTCGAATTCCGCAAGAGTTTGTCGCGCGCGGACAAGAATTTCTGCGGTGGTTTCGCCTGTGTCCCGGCGCAACCAATGAATGGCATTGTTGCGGCGGAACCAGGTCAACTGCCTCTTTGCATAGTGCCGGGAGGACTGCTTCACAAGGGCTGTTGCCTCCTGAAGGGTACATCTTCCGTTCAGGGCATCTATAAACTCCTTATAGCCGATGGCCTGCATAGCAGTACACTTTTCCGGGATCCCTGCCTGGAGCAGACCCTTGATCTCGTCAATAAGACCGATTTTCAGCATAATGTCCACCCGCCTGTCGATACGGTTATAAAGCTCTGTCCGGTTAACATCCTCCAGAGCAAACCAGTGGGCGTGATACTTGGGCGGAACTGACTGGGTTTTTAAGTTGTGGGCAGTTATGGTTTCCCCGGTCTCATAGTACACCTCCAGGGCGCGGATAATGCGCTTGCGGTCCGCCAGGTGCAGCCGGGCAGCAGAGTCAGGGTCAATAGAGGTTAAAAGTGATAGCATAGCCTCCATTCCCTCTGCATCTGCTTGTGCTTCCAACTTTTCCCGCATACCCGTGGAGGGATAAGGGGCAAAGCAGTTGCCTCGGATCAGCGCGTCCATATACAGGCCCGTGCCGCCTGCCACGATAGCGGTTTTTCCCCGGGCGAGAATATCATCTACAATGGGGGAGGCCAGTGCACAGTACCGGCTGACAGAAAAATCCTCCGTTGGTTCTATTACATCCAGCATGTGGTGAGGAATGCCTTGCATTTCTTCCTGAGTGGGCTTTGCTGTACCGATATCCATACCTTTGTATACCTGCATAGAATCGCAGGAGACCACCTCGCCGCCCAGTTCCTTTGCAAGAGCCACCGCCAAGGCTGTCTTGCCGGAGGCTGTTGGCCCGGCAATGCATATTATATTGTCCATGACCAAACCTCCTGTAGACGGTTATGCTCGCTTAAATTGCTTTTCCAGTTGTTTTTTGCTGAGGGTAATACAAATCGGTCTGCCGTGGGGACAGTATTTCAAATCCTCCCGGGCCATGACCTGTTTTGCCAGAGCCAGCAGCTCAGTCTCATCAGTATACCAACCGGCTTTGATCGCAGCTTTGCAGGCTACAGTGTGCAGAAGTTCATCCCGCACATTCTGGGTCTTTTCCCGGCGGCCGTTAATCAGGTCTGCAGCCAGAGAATCCAGCGCGTTGGCAGCGTCTTCCGGAGAAAGATCCATGGGAACTCTGCGCAGCAATAGGGTATTGTCTCCAAATTCATCAATATCAAAGCCCAGTTCATCCAAAAGTTCCTTGTTTGCCAACAGAATGGCTGTGCTGTCAGGGCTCAGCCGGCAGGGAATAGGGGACAGAAGGGCCTGAGAACTGATGACCTCCTGGTTTGCCTTTAGTTTCTCAAACAAGATCCGTTCGTGGGCAGCGTGCTTGTCGATGAGGAATGCATCCTCGCCCTGTTCCACAATGATGTAGGTGTTGTACAGTTCGCCAATAAAGCGCCAAGGGTTTTCCTGGGGCATGGGCAGAGAGGTTTGCTCTTCCAGAGGCTCCCGGGTAGGCGCGGCTTCTGGGGTGGGTGTATTCTGAGAAGCTTGTGCTGTAGGTTTTTGGGGTGCTGCCTTTGGCAGCATTACATTATCCCGCAGGAGGCCTTCGCTGCTGCGTTCTACTGCTGCTGCGGTTGCAATGGCAGCCTTTTCTTCCGGCCGGGGCGCGTCCTTTATCGCTGTAGAGAAGACCTTATACTCCTGCGCCGTCATGGTGCGGAAAAAGGAGTCCTGTTTTGCCGGTGCAGGTTTGGCACCTGTGGGCGCTGCAGGAGCAGGTGTGGGTTTTGTCGTAATGAGAACTGGGGGTGTGGGCCTGAATTGCATTTGAGGGCGGTCCGGAGTCTTGTTCAAAGCGCCCAGCACGCCGTAATGAATGCAGTCGAAGACCGCTTTCTCGTTGAGGAATTTAACCTCGGTTTTGGCTGGATGCACATTAACATCCACAGCGTTTGCAGGCAGAGTAAGGTGCAATACGCAGGCAGGAAATTTCCCTACCATAAGCTGATTTCTGTATGCTTCTTCCAGGGCGGCGATCAAAAGTCTGGATCTAACAGGTCTGCCGTTTACAAAAAAGGTTTGGAGATTTCTGCTGGGCCGGGCGTCAGTAGGCTTGGAGACATAGCCGGACAGAACATAGTCCTCCCATCGGCTGTCAAGCTTGACCATTTTTCCACCGTCCCGTCCGTAAACACAGTAGACCGCAGCCTCCAAGGAACCGGTTCCGGGAGTTGAGAGAATCTCTTTTCCGTCCCGGAGGAAGCGGATGGACACCTCCGGATGGGCGAGAGCCTGGAGCTGGACCGCAGCGGAGACTTTTCCCCCTTCTACAGTATCGGATTTCATAAACTTCATTCTGGCAGGCGTGTTGAAAAACAGGTCCCGCACAATAATGGTGGTGCCGTCGGGACAGCCTGCCTCAGATTCCTCGGTAATAGTTCCTGCTTCCAGCTGTAGACTGGTACCGCCAAGGTCGCCTGCTGTTTTTGTCAGCAGGTCGATACGGCTGACAGAGGCGATGGCAGCCAGGGCCTCACCCCGGAAGCCCATAGTGGAAATGGCCGCAAGATCCTCTGCGCTGCGCAGTTTGGAGGTGGCGTGACGCAAAAAGGCGGTGCGGGCATCCTGGGTTGACATACCGCAGCCGTTATCCGTAACACGCAGAAAGGTCATGCCGCCGTCCCGGATCTCCACAGTAATTTTGGTAGCGCCGGCATCAATGGCGTTTTCAAGGAGCTCCTTAACAACAGAGGCGGGACGCTCCACCACCTCGCCGGCGGCGATCAGGTTAGCCACATGGGGGGATAACTGTATAATTTTTGGCATAATGCTCACCCCATTGAAAGAATTCCAAGTTGGTTGATGGTAATGTGAATCAGGATCGGTGCCCAGATAGAATCAGCCCGGGCGTAGGCCCAGCCAAGACACAGACCGGCTGGGAGGTATTGAGCAAAGCATAAAAGCAGGTGCAGCGGCTCAAACATGCCAATATAGCCTACAACATGGAGGGCGGCGAAAACGGCTGTGGATACGGCGTAGGCAGCGAAGCGGCTGCGGTTGTATAGCCCACGGAAGATCAGTCCCCGATAAAGCGCCTCTTCGGTCACAGGTACCAGCAGTACTGTTCCAAAGGCCATAAGGGTGGAATTCTCCTGAACCATAGAGCTGATAGAACTGTCGTTGACGTTGTAAAAATCGGGGTAAAAAGACATGATAACATAGCCAACGGCAATGCTTAAGACCCAATACAGAACAAATCCCAGGAAAGCGCCTTGCAGACACCGAAAGGGATCTTTTAGTGCCACTTTTGCGGACTGGATCAGATAACGCCTGAAGATCAGGGTGATGCAGATAAAGTTCACGCAAAAGAAAATAAAATTAGATTCTGCTTCGGATAAAGGGCTTCCTGCTAAAAGGTTTATAAGAACGATGATAGAGGGAATGACCAGCAGCTGCAGGGGCAGATAGATCCAACCCAGGATCTTTTCAGTTCTGGTCATAGAAACGGATAATTTTTTCATAGTCAACACAGCATTTTCTTCAGCTTATACAGCTCGTTCATGGCTTCAATGGGGGTCAGCGTCTCAACATTGATTTTTTCTAAAGCGTCGCATACCTGCTGTGAACGCAGGTCCAGCATGCTCATCTGGTCCGAAGGCTCCTCCTTGACCACATGGGTGGCGGCGGGAATGCCCTGTGTCTCAAGCTCCGACAGGATCTCTCGGGCGCGGTTTACTACCTTGTTAGGCAGACCCGCAAGCTTTGCCACCTCGATGCCAAAGCTGTCATCAGTGGCGCCGGGAACGATCTTCCGCAGGAAAATCATTTTGTCTCCTCGCTTCTTTACAGCAATGTTATAGTTTTTAACATTGCCGAGCTGATCCTCAATGGTGCTCAATTCGTGATAATGGGTAGCAAACAGGGTTTTTGCACCCAGGTGTCTGGGGCTGGCGGCATATTCCAAAACAGCCCGGGCAATAGACATGCCGTCGTATGTAGAGGTGCCTCGGCCGATCTCATCCAGAATCAGAAGGCTCTTGGATGTAGCGTATTTCAGAATGGATGCCACCTCTGCCATTTCCACCATGAAGGTGGATTGACCGGAGGCCAGATCATCACTGGCGCCGATCCGGGTGAATACCCGATCCACAAGGCCGATCCGGGCGCTGCGGGCAGGGACAAAAGAGCCCATCTGCGCCATCAGGACAATCAGCGCTACCTGACGCATATATGTGGATTTACCGGCCATGTTAGGACCGGTGATGATAGACACCTGATTGTCCGCCCCGCCAAGGTGGGTGTCGTTGGGAACAAACAGCATATCCTTCAGCACTTGTTCTACTACCGGGTGCCTACCGTCTATAATGGATATCTCGTCACCAAGATCAATGTCGGGACGGCAGTAGCCTCTTTGCACAGCCACTGTGGCAAGGGAACACAGAGCATCTGCAGCGCCTACGGCGGCGGCGGAAAGCTGCACCCGGGCAGATTGGCTGGCAAGGTGCTCCCGCAGACGTGTAAAGATCTGGTACTCCAGGGCGGTCAGGCGATCCTTGGCAGTCAGTACCTGGTTCTCAAGGTCCTTTAATTCCTGGGTAATATAGCGCTCGCAGTTTGTCAAGGTCTGCTTGCGGATATAGTGGTCGGGGACTTGTTCAATAAAGGATTTGGATACTTCGATGTAATAGCCAAATACGCGGTTATAGCCCACTTTCAGGGTCCGGATGCCGGTTTTGTCCCGCTCGGAGGCTTCTATGGCAGCAATGGTGCCCTTGCCACCGTTCATAATATCCCGGAGGCGGTCGGCTTCCTCGCTGGCGCCGGGACGGATTATGCCGCCTTCCCGGACTGTCAGAGGGGGATCCTCTACAATGGTGTTTTCAATCAGGTCTGCACAGTCTTTAAGGGAATCGATGGACTGCTCCAGCCGTCTCAGCAGGGGAGATTCCAGATGTTGCAGCTGATGCTTAACATCGGGCAATGCCCGCAATCCCCGGGCAAGACCAAGCAGATCCCGGCAGTTGACGGTGCCTGTAACGATGCGGGTGGTGACACGTTCCAGGTCGGTAACATCCTTCAGCGCTTCGGTCAGTTCTCCACGGCAAACAGTTGCGTTTACCAATTCTTCCACAGCGCTGTGACGGCTGGTGATTTCCACAGGGTCGAGCAGGGGCTTTTCCAGCCAGCTGCGGAGTGTCCGTCCGCCCATGGCGGTATGGGTCTTGTCCAGAACCCACAGAAGAGAGCCTTTCTTCTCTTTGCTGCGCAGTGTCTCTGTAAGTTCCAGATTTCTCCGGGCATCCATATCCAGCTCCATGAATTTACCGGTGGTGTAGTATTGCAGCTGACGGATATGGGCAAGGTCGTTTTTCTGAACAAAACGAAGGGTCTCCAGCAGGGTACCGGCAGCTACGGTGCCAGCATTCAGGCCGGTAAGCCCAAGCTGGGCCAGGGGCATGGAAAAGTGTGTTTCAAGAAGTTCCTGGCTGCGGTCCAGATCAAACTGCTCAGGCTTCCCTTCGTCAACACAGCAATTCAGCCGATGGAAAAGGGCATCTTCCAATACCTGCTCTGTGCAGCCCTGACCGCCCCGGATCACTTCCGAGGGGGCGAAACGGCCCAATTCAGAAGCAGCTGCCTGGGCATCAGCACAGACTGTGACAAAAAAGGCGCCGGTGGATACATCACAAAAAGCAAGGCCGTAACGACCTTCCTGTCCGTACAGACAGCTCATGTAGTTATTTTTGCTTTCGTCCAGCATGCAACTTTCTGTCACAGTTCCGGGCGTTACGATGCGGGTAATGCCCCGCTCTACGATACCCTTGGCAGTAGCGGGGTCTTCCATTTGTTCGCAAATTGCCACTTTGTAGCCCTTGGCAACCAGACGGGCAATGTAAGCATCCACAGAGTGGTAGGGCACGCCGCACATGGGGGTCTGCTCTTCCTTCGGCTTCTTGCGGTCCCGGGTAGTCAGGGTGAGATCCAGTTCCTTTGCCGCCAGTCTGGCATCTTCGTCAAACATTTCATAAAAATCGCCCAAACGGAAAAACAGAATGCTGTCCTGATTCTTTTCTTTGATGGCGTTGTACTGACGCTTCATGGGAGTCAGTTCGTTTGCTTCTGCAGCCATGGTCTCACTCCTTTTTCTCTAACTCTCCGGTAAGGCTCCATGTGGTGGAGCCGGTGATGGTGATGGGCATAAAGCTGCCAATCAGACGGGGATCACCGTTCAGGCGGACCAATCTGCCACCCTCTGTCCGGGCAGTCAGAACATCCTTATCCTGGCCGTCAATAATGCAGCGCATGGTCTTGCCAACATATTCTTTGTGAATTTCCTCAGAAATTGTGTTTTGTACGGCGCAGAGCCTGTCAAAGCGGCGGTTTTTCTCTTCTTTTGTTGTGGGGTCCTCCATGGAAGACGCAGGTGTACCGGCCCTGGGGGAGAAGATAAAGGTGAACAGGGAATCGTAGCGCACTTCCTGAATCAGGGAGATAGTCTCCTCAAATTCCTCCTCTGTCTCTCCCGGAAAGCCTACGATTACATCGCTTGTCAGCACAAGCTCCGGCATGACAGATTTTGCGTAGCGTACAAGCTCCAAATACTTTTCCCGATCATAGTGGCGGTTCATAGCCTTCAGTACCCGGCTGGAACCGGACTGGAAGGGCAGGTGGAGCTGCTTTGCGATCTTGGGAGATGCGGCCATTGTATCAAACAGTTTTTTGCCTGCATCTCTGGGATGACTGGTCATAAAGCGAATTAAATAATCCCCGGGGATCTCCGTAATTTTGTTCAGCAGGTCGGAAAAATCGATTTTTTCTTCCAGATCCTTGCCGTAGGAATTGACATTTTGTCCCAGCAGAGTGATCTCTTTTGTGCCGTTGGCGATGAGCTGGCGGCACTCGGAAAGAATATCCTCTGGGTGGCGGCTGCGTTCCCGACCCCGCACATAGGGCACGATGCAGTAGGTACAGAAATTATTGCAGCCATACATAATGGACACCCATGCCTTCAGGGTGTTGTCCCTCTGTTGGGGCAGTCCTTCCACAATGAAGCCCGGTTCGTCCTCTACCAGGAATATCCGTTTGCCAAGAAACAGGACTCTGTACAGAAGCTCGGGGAATTGCCACAAGTGGTGAGTGGAAAAAACACCGTCAACATGGGGATAGCTTTTCTTAATACGCTGTACCACATGGTCCTGGCCTGCCATACAGCCGCACAGGAAGATTTTTTGCCTGGGGTGGCGGCGTGTGGTGTGGGTCAATGCGCCAAGATTGCCAAAGACCCGCTGCTCTGCGTGTTCCCGGATGGCACAGGTGTTCATAACCACCACATCCGCGCCTTCGGCAGTATCGGTAACAGCGTAACCGCTTTCAATCAAAATGCCACGGATGCGCTCAGAATCAGCTTCGTTCTGCTGGCATCCGTAGGTTTCCACATAGGCCAGAGGAACGGTGTCCCGGTCCAGCCAATAGCTGCGGATCTTATTGCAAAAGGAGAGCTGATGGTCCAGCTGTTCCTTGGAAATAACACTGGTTTTCTTGTTCATGGGACAACTCCTTGGTCGACACTTTCTCAATTCTAAATAATAGCATTTTTTTGCTCCTTTTGCAAGCGTTCAGGATCATTTTTAACATTCTATAAACAAATACGATGAAGAACTTGCAATTCCATATTTTGCGTGTTAAACTATCTCTATCATTTGCCCCTTTTAAGGGAGAAAGAGGATATTATGATTTGTAAGTTCTGCAATGCAGAAATTCCTGAGGACATTCGTTTTTGTCCTTGCTGTGGAGAAGACCTTACGGCAGCGGAGACGGAGACTGCAGATGATGCGTTAACTGCGTCTGGCTGTGAGGATACTCTGGAAACGCACTATCACGGTTTTCTGGGGTTTGATGAAACAGAACCGGCCCAGAAGGATACCAAACAGATGGGTTGGAAGCTACCTCTTGCCATCGCCGGAGGTGTTATCGTCCTTGCCGCCCTTGCGGTACTTTTGCTGACAGCCCTTGGTGTGGACCTGAAGCCCCGGGGTAACGACATTCTGAAAAAGGATGTGTATACTGTTTCTGACGAGAAGCTTGAAAAGAAGAAAGACGATGAAATTGCCAGGATCGGTGATATTGGGCTGACCAACGGCCAATTCCAGATCTACTATCAGGAAACAGTTTACAATTTTATCAATAACAATTACTACTACCTCTCCTCTTACGGGCTGGACCCGGAGATGCCCCTGTCTGAGCAGACCAGTTACAATGACGAGGATCTTACTTGGGAGCAATATTTTCTGAGCAACGCCCTGGAAAGCTGGCAGCGTTACACAACACTGAAGCTGGTAGCTGAAGAGAACGGTTTTACGCTCAGTGAGGACCTGCAAACATTTTTGAATGATCTGCCCAATACCATCAAAGAGGTGGCAACGGAGGGTGAATACGAAAGCTCTGAAGCTTGGCTGGAAGAGAACTACGGCGCAGGGGTTACGGAAGCGGATTTTGTTGGCTACATGACCACCTACTATACCGCCAATGAGTACCTTGAGAGCCGTTATGAGGAGCTGATGCCCGGCGAAGAAGATATTGAGGCATTCTATAAGGAAAATGAAAAAGCCTTCACTGAAAACGGCATGGGAAAGGATGCCGGTAAGTATTACGATGTGCGTCATATCCTGATCCAGCCGGAAGGTGGCACAAAGGACGAGAATGAAGAGGTCACCTACAGCGAGGCAGAATGGGAAGCTTGCCGTGAAAAGGCACAGAAGCTGCTGGATCAGTGGGCAAGCGGCGAAAAAACAGAGGAAAGCTTTGGAGCCCTTGCAAAGGAGCACTCTGCAGATACCGGCTCCAGCGAGAATGGCGGACTGTATACACAGCTGACCAAGGAAACCAGCTTTGTTGAAGAATTCAAGCAGTGGTACCTGGATGAAACCAGAGCTGTGGGCGATACAGGCCTGGTGAAAACCATGCATGGTTACCACATTATGTATTTCTCCGGCAGCGAAGAATTGTGGCATTACAATGCTACTACACAGCTGCTGGCAGAGCGGATCTCCGATGTGATTGATGCAGGGATCGAAGCAAATCCCATGGAGGTCAAATATGCCCGGATCGTTGTGGGAGACCTGGGACTGTAAGAAAATAGAAGAAGTCCCGCGCTTAATGTTCAATGCATTAAGCGCGGGACTTTTTTTACCAATCGGGGTCAAGGGTCTTGCGCAGAGAAAGGGTGGTAAATATTTCGTGGGTAAGATGTTTGTACTCGTTCAGGTCGGTAGTTTTGCGCAGCCGCTTGTACAGCCTGTCGCCACCGTCAAATTTGCAGATCAAATAGCGCCAATTTTCCTTTAGCCGGAACATGGCATTTCTGGAGCCGCCGAAAGCAACCAGATATTCTTCCAGAAGCTCGTTGTAGAATTGCTCCAGTGCTGCTATCGTGGTCCCGCCGGGGGACAACATACCCGGGTCTGCGATAAGACCTCTGCCCAGCATTACCGCGCCTAAATCCGCAAAACCTTGAGCCTCCTCCAGGGTGCATACGTTGCCGTTATAGCATATAGGCGCCCTGCTGTTTTGGGCAGCGTAACGGAATATATCCATATCCGTATTGCCCTTATAGAAGGAATCCCGGACTCTTGGGTGGACAATCAGTTCTTTTATGGGGTAACGGTTAAATATCTCCATCAAAGCGGGAAATTCCTCCGGAGAGGAAAAACCGATCCTTGTTTTTACGGAGACAGCTATCGGTGCTTTGGAGAATATGTGGTATAAAAGGCAATCCAGTTCATCCGGATTCCGCAGCAAACCTGCGCCTTTTCCCTTTGCAGTAACAGTTCCGGAGGGACAGCCTGTATTTAGGTTTACCTCTTTATAGCCCAGATCCTGGCATTGCTGCGCCAGCCAGAGAAAATCATCGGCGTTTTTTGTGAGAATTTGCGGCACCAACGGGTAAGTAAGTTCCTGGGCAGGAGGAAGCTCCCGCTGCTCCCTGGGGGAAAGGCAGTGGTGAACGGTAGGGGAGAAAAAGGGCGTGTAGTACCGGGTAATGCCCGGGAAATATTTATGGTGTAACCGCCTGTAAATGCGGTCGGTCAGACCTTCCAAGGGCGCGAAATAATAACGCATGGTCAGCTCCTTAGTAAAGCAGTGGGGCTGTCGGGATTCGATTCCCCACTGCTTAAGCAGGGTGCACCCGAAGGCGCACCCTGCCGATTCTTAAATTTCCATGATAACAGGCAGGATCATGGGGTTGCGTTTTGTGGTTTTGAACAGATAGCCGCTAAGGTCGTTCTTAATAGCAGATTTAATGGCGGTCCAGTCCCGGACACGCTTCCGACCGCAGCGCTCAATGGCTTCCATGGCCACCTCCCGCAGCTCTTCCATCAGCTCCTCGGATTCCTTCACGTAGATAAACCCGCGGGTGATAATGTCTGGGCCTGTGATGATGCTGCCATCCTGGCTGGACAGGTTGACGCAAACAACAATCATACCGTCCTGAGCCAGATGTTTTCTGTCCCGCAGAACAACGCTTCCAACATCGCCTACGCCGGTACCGTCTACAAAAACCTTGCCGGCTGGCACAGTGCCGTTAAGTTTGCAGGTTCTGCCGGTTAGTTCCAGAACGCTGCCGATCTCCGCAATGCGAACATTCTTAGCCAGGGTGCCCATTTGCACAGCCAGCTTGCCGTGAATCTGCAGGTGACGCTGCTCGCCGTGAACGGGGATAAAAAACTTCGGTCTGCACAGAGCGTGAATGATCTTCAGCTCTTCCTGACAGGCGTGACCCGACACATGCAGGCCCTCGCTCTTTTCGTAAACAACCTCGGCGCCCTTGCGGTAGAGCTCGTTGATGATGCGGGATACGGCTTTTTCGTTACCGGGAATGGCGGAGGCGGAAATGATGATCCGGTCGCCGGCCTGGATATCTACCTGTTTGTGGGTAGAGAATGCCATTCTGTAAAGGGCGGACATATTTTCGCCCTGGGAGCCTGTGGAAACAATGACCACCTTGTTTTTCGGCAGGTTTTTAATTGCAGCTAAATCCACAATGGTGCCTGCAGGTACTTTCAGGTAACCCAGTTCCTGCGCAACCTTAAGCATATTCTCCATGCTTCGCCCGGTGACAGCAACTTTTCTTCCGTAGCGGTGGGCAGTTGCAAGTACCGCCTGGATTCTGTGCATATTGGATGCGAAGGTTGTGACCACGATACGCTGGTCACAGTTCTTGAATTGCCGGTCAAGGCCCTCTGCAACGATGTTCTCGCTGGGAGTGTAGCCCTGGCGTTCCACATTGGTGGAGTCACACAGCAGTGCAAGCACACCCTGATTGCCCAGCTCGCCCAGACGGGCAAGGTCGATCATGCCGTCCTTTGCGGTGGGGTCGATCTTGAAGTCACCGGTCATGATTACAGTTCCCACAGGGGTGTGGATGGCAAAGGCCACCGCATCTGCAATGGAGTGGTTTACATGAATGAACTCCACAGTAAAGCAGCCGGCTTTTACTACATCACCGGGCTTATGGGTGATAAGCTTGACCTTATCGGCGATTCGATGCTCCTCCAGCTTCAGTCGTACAAGACCGCAGGTCATGGCAGTGGCATGAATGGGACAGCTTACCTGCTGCATGCAGTAAGGGATAGAACCGATATGGTCCTCGTGTCCGTGGGTGATGAACATGCCCCGGAGTTTCTTTGCGTTTTGCACCAGATAAGAAAAGTCGGGGATCACCAGATCCACACCGTACATATCCTCCTCAGGAAAACCTACGCCGCAGTCCACAACGATCATATCTCTGCCGTATTCCAACACAGTGATGTTCTTGCCGATCTCATCCAGACCGCCAAGGGGGATTATTTTTAGTTTTTCAGCCAAATATATGCTCCTTTCAAAATTCGTCTAATGGACATGACAAAGCAGGCAGCCGTCTGTGCCCTTTGCAACCCCGTATCGCTGCTCCTGACACAAAAAAACGCCCGCGTTTATATGCTTTTAATGAACCGTATGCGTATCATACGGGTGCGCAGGTCTGCCCGCCTGTCGCTTTCTGACCATAGTATACCACGATTTCGGGAAATTGTACACATTTATTTTTTTGCAACTGTCGACACAATATACATTTGGCCAATATTAAAGATAAATTTAGGTTGCACCTTTTGTGTTCCTTTGTTATAATGTATAAAATAGCGCTAATTGTAAGGAGGCGGCGAGATGGATAAAAAGCTGGGACGGCTTCTAAACCCAAGTACCGGCATGTACTTTATAGTAATGCTGGGATTCGGCATCGCTTCAGCGCTGCTGGGATACTATATATTAGCCGGTGTGGAGCTTGTAGTTACGCTGCTGCTTTTTGTGGTTCATCTGATGTACAGAGCCAATCGGCATCGGAATCTGCAGACGTTTATTCAAAAGGCCTCGGATGAAATGAACGCCGGTGTGGAAGCCCCTTTTCCTATGGTACTGTTGCGGCTTACAGATAACGGCATCGTCCATGCAAACGAGGCATTCGCAAAGCTGACAGGATTTGGGGATGTCTTTGCTGAACACACAGTCCAGGAATTTCTTCCCGGTTTCGACACCCAATGGCTGACCGGCGGAAAAACGGAGTATCCCTATGATGTGACCATTGCACAGCGGCGTTACCGGATATACGGAGCAGCTATCCGGGCCAACGATCCTCAGAATACCCCTTTGGGCGTGCTGTATTTATCTGATCTGACGGAGCTGTATCAGATCCGTGACGAGTATATTCGGTCTCGCCCGGTAGTGTCCATTATTTTGGTGGACAATTATGAGGAGTTGACCCGGAATATGTCGGAGGCAGCAATCTCCGGTCTGGATGCCAGGATCAACAACACCATTATGAAATGGGCCCAGGGCTATCACGGTCTGCTGCGCAGACTGGAAAAGAACAGATTTCTGCTTGTGTTTGAAAAGCGGGATCTGAAAAGAGCTGTGGAGACCAAGTTTTCCATCCTTGAGGATATTCACGAGATCACAGCACCTTCCGGTCTGGCCGCGTCTATTTCCTTTGGCCTGGGCGTAGACGGTACTACCTTTGAAGAGGGCTATGAATTTGCTGCCCTGTCTATCGAGATGGCCCTTAGTCGTGGAGGCGATCAGGCTGTGGTAAAGGACAGGCTGAATTTCAATTTCTACGGTGGCAGAAAAAAAGAGGCTGAGCACCACAGTCGGGTGCGCTCTCGTGTAACTGCCAATTCGCTGATGGAGCTGATCGGACAGAGCAGTCAAGTCTTTATCATGGGACATAAGAATGCTGATCTGGATTCCGTAGGCGCAGCTATGGGCATAAGCTGTCTGTGCCGAAAAAAGGGAAAGCCTGCCTATATTGTACTGGATCTTGAAAATAATTCTGCAGAGCGCCTGATCGATGAGATCCGCAGAGAGCCTGAGTATCGGAACGTGTTTATCTCCGGACAGGAAGCGCTTCTGCATGCGGACAACCGCAGTACGCTGATCGTTGTGGATACCAACCGTCCGGATCAGGTGGAGTGCGGGCCTCTGTTGGAGGCTGTCCCCAGAGTCTGTGTGGTGGATCATCACCGTCGCGCGGCTGACTATATCAAGCCTGTGGTTGTAAATTTCCACGAGCCCTACGCGTCCTCTGCGGCAGAGCTTGCAACAGAGCTGCTGCAATACGCTGTAGAACGGAAGGATGTTCTGCCTATCGAGGCAAAATCCCTCATGGCAGGTATTTTCCTGGATACTAAGAGCTTTAATGTCCGTACCGGACAGCGAACCTTTGAGGCAGCGGCCTATTTGCGGCAGTTGGGCGCGGATACGGTGGAGGTTAAAAAGCTTCTGCAAAACGATTTTCAGAATACCCTTGCAAAGCACCAGATCATTAAGGCTGCCCGACTGTACCGTCAGGAGATCGCCATTGCGGCACTTAACACTGCCACACCCAGAACGCTGGCTGCCCAGGCGGCAGATGAACTGCTGAATATTTCCGGCATAACAGCGTCCTTTGTGCTGTATCCCGATGAGGACCAGGTGGTGGTATCTGCCCGTTCTATCGGTAATGCCAATGTGCAGGTGATCCTGGAGCCTTTGGGCGGTGGCGGAAATACTGCTACGGCGGGCGCACAGGTAAAGGAAAGTACAGTGAAAGAGGTGCTTGATAAGCTGGTAGCCTCTATTGACCAGTATTACGAAGGATAAAAGCTAAAGGAGCGTTTTAATATGAAAGTAATCTTAATGCAGGATGTAAAAGGCAAAGGAAAGAAGGGGCAGATGATTGAGGTTTCTGACGGCTATGCCAGAAATTATATGCTGCCCCGGAAACTGGCCGTTGAAGCAACTGCTGATGCTGTGAATACCATGCGTATGAACGATAAGGCTGCGGCTGAGAAGGCTGCAAAGGAGCGGGCTGAGGCGCTGGAGGTATCCAGAAAGTTGCGTGAAATGACCCTCACCGTTACGGCTAAGGGCGGCGGCGCAGGCAGACTTTTTGGCTCTGTTACCAATCAGGAGATCGCTGATGCGCTGAAGGCAAATTCCGGCATCGCGCTGGATAAGCGCAAGATCGTAATTGCAGATCCAATTAAAAGCGTAGGCACTTATACAGTGCAGTGCAAGCTGGGCTATGAAATTGTGGCCCCCCTTACTGTTAAGATCGTAGAAGCCTAAAACATTCTAGAGAGGAGAAGCAGAATGGATGAAGAACTGATTGCCCGGCAGATGCCCCAGTCCCTGGAGGCGGAGCAGGCGGTTCTGGGCTCGATTTTGATCGACAGCCGCTGCCTTACCGATGTGATCGGCATTCTGCACCCGGAGGATTTTTACCTTCAGCAAAATCGGGAGATCTATGAAACGATCTACGCCATGTTTAATTTCTCCCAAACCATTGATCCGGTTACAGTGCTGGACAAAATGAAGGAGCTTGGCGTCCACCGGGAGGATTCCCGCAGCTACATCCTACAGCTTATGGAGATCACTCCCACCGCTGCCAATGCGGTGCGTTATGCCAATATTATTCGCGAAAAGGCTATGCTTCGCGGTCTTGCGGATGCTGCTGCGGATATTTCTGAAACGGTTTATAACCAGGTAGGCACCCCTGCCGAGATTCTGGAAAATGCGGAAAAGAAGATTTACGCTCTGCGGAAAGGTGAGCGGGGAGACTCCTTAGAGCATATTGGCACCACCCTTCATAAGGTCTATGACCATTTGATTGAGCTGAGTCAGTCGGATTCCGCTATCCCCGGCCTTTCTACAGGTATGCGGGATCTGGATGTGAAGATCAACGGCCTGAATAAATCTGACTTGGTTTTGCTTGCTGCCCGTCCTGCTATGGGTAAGACAGCCTTTGCGCTGAATGTGGGACTGAATGTGGCAAAGAAATACAATAAGACCGTTGCTATGTTCTCTTTGGAAATGTCCAGGGAGCAGCTTGCCATGCGTCTGCTTGCTATCGAAAGCTTTGTGGACAGCCAGAAAATGGCTACCGGCAAGCTCAGCGAGGAGGAATGGACGAAGCTGACCATGGCCTCTGCCGCATTGAGTCAGACGGATATCCGGGTGGATGACAATCCCTCCATCACCGTCGCGGAGATGAATGCAAAATGCCGCCGGGTGGAGAATTTGGGCCTTGTGATCATTGACTATCTGCAACTGATGAACGGCTCGGGCTACGGCAAGGGCGGCGATAGCCGTGTGAACGTGGTCAGTGAAATTTCCCGTTCTCTGAAGATCATGGCAAAGGAACTGAATGTTCCTGTGATCTGCCTTAGTCAGCTTTCCCGTGGACCGGAAAGTCGCACGGATAAGCGTCCTATGCTATCGGATCTGCGTGAATCCGGTGCTATTGAGCAGGATGCTGATGAAGTGCTGTTTTTGTACCGGGATGAGTATTATAACGAAAATACTGAGGATAGGGGTATCGCTGAGTGTATCGTATCTAAAAACCGCCACGGTGAGGTGGGCACGGTAAAACTGCAATGGCTGCCCCAGTACCAGACCTTTACAGACCGGGAGTGGAAGCATGCTGAATAAGCTAGAACGCTTTCTTAACCGCTATCAGATGTTACAGCCGGGAGACCATGTGGTTTGTGCGGTATCCGGGGGCGCGGATTCTGTGGCGCTGCTCTTTGCGTTGTACTTGCTCCGTGAAAAGTTGCAGATTACATTATCTGCCGCCCATTTTAACCACCGATTGCGTGGCCAGGAGTCGGATCGGGATGAGAATTTTGTTCGTACGTTTTGTGACCGTTACGGCATTATGCTGCGTGTAGGCAGCGGGCAGGTCCAATCCGGCAAAAAGGGGCTGGAGGCTGCTGCAAGGGATGCCAGATATGCCTTTTTGAAAGCCATTCCCGGAAAGATTGCCACTGCCCATACCGCCGATGACAATGCGGAAACAGTGCTTATGCACATTGTGCGTGGGACAGGCCTTAAGGGCTTGGGAGCCATCGCACCTGTAAACGGAAGCCTGATCCGACCTATGCTGGGTATCACCCGGCAGGAGGTGCTGGCGTTTTTGCAGGAGTATCAACTTGTGTATATTAACGACAGTTCTAATGATACGGATCAGTTTTTACGTAACCGTATTCGCCACCGTGTCATGCCCCAACTGTTGGAGGAGAACCCACAGCTTGCGCAGAATTTATCAGCCATGGCGTTAAGACTGCGCCAGGATGAGAAGGTGCTGTCAGCTCTGGCTGGGGAGCAGGACCTGGGCGATGTGGATGCCTTGCGCGCAATGCCGGAGGCTGTACGCAGCCGTGCGCTGACAGCGTTTTTGGAGCAATGCGGTGTACCGGAGCCTGAAGCAGACCATGTGGAATTGATCCAAAGCCTTGTGTTTTCGGATAAACCTTCGGCTAAGGCGTATTTCCCCGGCAATATTGTGATTTGCCGGAATTATGATCGTCTGGAGAAGGGAAGCAGTCAACCGGTTCTGGAATGCAGAACACTGCCTTGTCCCGGTATGCTGGAATTGCCGGAAATCGGTATGCGGGTAGTATGTAAGCCTGCAACAAAAATTCTGGACCAAAAAGACTCTTTTGTCGTGATTCCCAGTGGGGAAGTGGTTATCAGGCCCAGGCAGGCCGGCGATACCATCCGCCTCCATGGGGGAACAAAGCAACTGAAGAAATTGTTTATTGACCGTAAAATCCCCGCTGGGCAGCGTCAGCAGATCCCGGTGATTGCTGACAGCAGAGGTGTTCTCGGTGTGTATGGCTTTGGCGTGGACAGAGACCGTTTGGCAAACACGCTGCCGGCTGTAGAAATCAGCTTTGAGGATATGCGCGTCTAAATAAAAAGAAACCTAAGGGTTGTTGGGAGGATATCTTATGAGAGAGAGTATTGAGAAGGTATTGTTAACACAGGAGCAGATTCAGGCGAAGGTGCAGGAGCTGGCACAGGTTCTGTCTGAAGAGTATGCCGACAAGGATCCTGTTTTTGTAGGCGTTCTGAAGGGCGTAGTAATGTTTCTCGGAGATGTGGTCAAGCATGTCACGGTGCCTTGCCAGATCGACTTTATGTGGATATCTTCTTATCAGGGCACAACTTCCTCCCATATGCAGGTGAAGCGGGATGTTTCAGCGGACCTGAAGGGACGACATGTAGTTATTCTGGAGGATATATTCGATACCGGAAACTCTCTGGAGTTCACATATAAACATCTGTTAAGCAAAGAGCCGGCATCTGTAAAAATTTGTACATTGCTGGACAAGCCTGATCGGCGCAACCCTGAGGTAACGGTGAAGCCTGACTATGTGGGCTTTACCATACCCAACGAGTTTGTTGTGGGCTACGGTCTGGATTATAATGAGCATTACCGGAATTTGCCCTATGTTGGCGTGCTAAAGCCGGAAGTATATCAATGAGTTAAGGAGTATCCCAGTTTTGAACAAGCGCAAAATCATTACAACTGTTATTTATATCGCCGTCCTTGTGGCCGCGTTTTCTCTGATGTTGGGGCTGGTTGGTGGGAATGATGACGCTCTTACCTATTCCCAGGTAGTGCAGTTGTTCCGCAGCGAGCAAGTGAAAAGCTTTGTGGTGGAGGATAACACCATCATGATGCTTCTGCACAATCCCTATAACGGAAAAACAAAGGTCAGTACAGCTATGGCAGATTCGGAAAGCTTTCGCCGGGATATGGGGGAGCTTCTGGAAAGCCAGGCAGAATCCGGTATTCTTGAAAGCTATGACTTTGTGCCGGAAAAACAGTTGTCTCCCTTTGATTATGTCCTGCCCATTATTGTGGCGGGATTGGTGTTGATCGTTATATGGATATTTTTGGTGGGTCGGGCAAACAGCAACAATCCCATGAATAATTTTGGAAAAGCCCGTACTACCCAAGGACTTCCCAGCAATAAGAAGGTTACCTTTGCTGATGTGGCGGGCGTTGACGAGGAGAAGGCAGAACTGCAGGAAATCGTGGATTTCCTCCGCAACCCTGAGAAATTCAACGCCATTGGCGCAGAAATTCCCCATGGTATTCTGTTGGCGGGCCCTCCCGGCACTGGTAAGACACTTCTTGCAAGAGCAGTAGCGGGAGAAGCAGAGGTCCAGTTCCTTTCCATCTCCGGCTCCGATTTTATGGAGATGTATGTGGGCGTTGGCGCCAGCCGTGTGAGGGACCTGTTTGACCAGGCAAAGAAAGTTGCTCCCGCTATTATTTTTATCGATGAGATCGACGCGGTTGGCCGTAAGCGCGGCTCCGGTCTGGGTGGCGGACATGATGAAAGAGAGCAGACATTGAACCAGCTTCTGGTAGAGATGGACGGCTTTGCCCGGAATGAGGGTGTCATCGTGCTAGCAGCCACAAACCGGGTTGATATCCTGGATCCTGCACTGCTTCGTCCCGGGCGCTTTGACCGACAGATCTATGTAGGTGCGCCGGATGCCAAGGGTCGTGAGGAGATCCTTGAGGTCCATGCCAAAGGTAAGCGCATAGAAGGCTCGATGAGTCTGAAAACCGAGGCCAAGGCTACAGCCGGGT
>JAZSDS010000012.1:0-3673 GCA_045531275.1 Faecousia sp. | reverse complement strand
TATGGCAATCGCTCAGGAAGGTCTGACAAATCCTTACGGCGCTCGGATCGGACAGGTGCTGCTGAAGGCAAGGGGAGATGATGTTGTCACCCGCGCCAAGGCTTATGCAGCCGCGGCTTCAGATGCCCGTATGGGCGGTTGCGAAAAGCCGGTGGTCATCAACTCCGGTTCCGGCAATCAAGGCATTACGGCATCTGTGCCGGTGATCATTTACGCACAGGAGCTGGGTGTGTCAGAAGAAATGCGGTACCGCGCATTGGTGGTATCCAATCTGATTACCTTGCACCTGAAATCCGGTATCGGTCCGCTCAGCGCTTATTGCGGTGCGATCAGCGCCGGCTGCGGCGCAGCGGCAGGTGTCACGTACCTGTACGGTGGAAAATTCCGTGAGATCGCCCATACGGTGGTCAATGCCATTGCGATCAATTCCGGTGTGATCTGTGACGGCGCCAAAGCAAGCTGCGCCGCCAAGATCGCCTCCGCGGTGGAAGCCGGCTTGCTGGGCATGGAAATGTTCCGCCAGGGCAGTCAGTTCCTGGGTGGCGACGGTATTGTCAGCAAGGGCGTGGAAAACACCATTGACAATGTGAGCCGCTTGGCAAGCCAGGGTATGCGCAAGACCGATGCGGAGATTATTAAGATTATGCTCTCCTGAGTGTGACAACCAAAACAACGGGCGTTGGTGAAGCTTCACCAACGCCCGTTGTTTCTATCAATCATCCATACTCCCGTCGGGGAGATCCACCGAGGGGTCCGGATCACCCTGATTGTGGGAGGAGCTGTCGCTTCCTCCCTGGCTATCGTCGCTTTCAGACAGATAGTCGGTGATCTTGCCGGTGGCAGCGTCTATGGAGTAGCGATTTTCTGTTCCATCGAGCTGCACATCATAAGTATAACTGCCTTTGGCGGTTTGGGAAACAGCCTTTAGCTCAGTGCTGCTGTCTACGCCCAGATATGCCAGCAGCAGGCGCTTTGCCGCGTCCTCATTCATATTTCCGTCGGCATCCAATTCCTCTGCAATAATCACAGTGACAGAGGTTTCTGCTTCTGCCGTGGCCACGCCGGCCTGGGCTTGGGTGATGACGGTTTCCAGAAAGGCGGTGCCGGGAAGCAGAGAGTCGGGAGTTTGAAGCAGCGACACTGTGTGGACGTCAGCATCCAGCAGCCCGGTAGAGATGCTGTCCTGGATCAAGTCCTTTACCACCTCAGGGCAGGTCTTTCCGTAGTAGTCATTATATTCAGTGGCAAGGGCGGTGCCGTTAATGTCAGTGCCGGTGATGTTCAGAACAAGACCCTCTGCGTCATAAGTAATTTCCACACCGGCGTTGGCGTTGAGGATCAGTGTGCCAACAGGCACAGGATAATATATTTCTTGGGTAGTGCCGGAAGGGTCAGCTTGCTCACCAGGGTTTCTGTTACAACCGGTGAGAATGCCAAACAGCAGCGCCGTCACAGCCATAGACAGCAAGAACGTTCTCAGGGAATTTCTTTTCACGACAATTCTCCTTTGCCTGGGATACCTACACAGAGGTTAAAAAAGGTGGTATGAAAGCGCCACCTAATTGGGTATAATGAGTATAGCATAGGGATGTGCGTGTATACAAGCTTTTTTTGCGGAAAAGGAAAAACCGCCAATAGGGTTGACAAAGCAGATGACCTGTGCTACAATAACCGAGCACTTGAGGTGCGCATATCGCGGAGTAGAGCAGTTGGAAGCTCGTCGGGCTCATAACCCGGAGGTCGTAGGTTCGAGTCCTGCCTCCGCAACCAGAAAAGAAAAAGTCATCCCAATCGGGATGACTTTTTCTTTTCTCTGGCTTGCAAAGCAAGCCCTGACCGACCTCCGGGTTATGAGACCGACGGGCGTAGCTCGTTGGGCCTAAACGGCCTTGCGCTGCCTGTGGCAGATACAGCAAGGCCGTTTAGTGAGCAGCGGTCGGTGTGTAACGCTGCCGAACCGTCGGCAAGGCACACACCGGGCACCGCAAACCGGGACGGGCATTGACTACCCAAGGCTCTCCCAGCCAGGCATATATTATTCCCTGCCTCCGCAACCAGAAAAGAAAAAAGGCGTGTTGCAAGATACGCTGTCATTCCGAGCCAGTGCGCACACTGGCGTGGGAATCCGTTCTCCTATTGCCCCTTTTGGGGCAATGCGCTGCTTCGCAGTGCAAGAAAAGCGGATTGCCACGGGGCTAAAGCCCCTCGCAATGACAGCGTTTTTTCATTGGGGTGAATTTTGCAACACCCCCTTTTTCTTTTCTCTGGCTTGCAAAGCAAGCCCTGACCGACCTCCGGGTTATGAGTAAATATGCTCCCTGTGTATTTGTGCTTTTTCTTTATGTTTCCCAATGCTTTTATCCAGTTTGCTTGCTTTGAAGAAATATTTTTCACTGTCTCTTACGGGGGTAGCATATCAAGGTAACTTTTCGGGATTCTGTGTGTAATTTATAAAATCACAGGTTTGCGAAGTATTCCTCAATATGGCTTAACAGCTTACGGGCGGCAAAGGAGAGGTATCGTCCCTGCTTTGTAATGGCGGCAATATGCCATTGTATGGTAGGCGTTAGGTCCACGACCGCAAAGTCGTCTGTCAAATAGCGCTCGATAATGGGAGAGGGCAGTACGGCCACGCATAGCTCTTGGCGCACCATATCAAAAATGAAGTTCGGCATAAAGCTTTTGTATGCAATATTGGGTGAGAAGCCCTCTTGCGTACATAGCTGAATAAACGCATCGTGTAGGATAGAGCTGTCATTAAAGAGAATAATTCGCTCATCTTGCAGTTGCTGAAGGGAGATGGTTTTGTGTTTGGCAAGTGGGTGCGTTTTGGGCACCAACAACCGACAGACATCGTGCACCAAAGGGGATATGGAGAAGGGAGAAAGGTCGGGCAGAGGAAGCATAACCAGACCGACATCTGCCTGTCCGGAACAAATGGCAGCGGCAGTCTTTTTTGAGCCGTCCTCGTAGACGCTGATCTTGATGTGGGGGTGCTGTTGGTGGAAGGACAGCAAAAGCTTAGGGAAATAGGTGTCTAAAAGCACGCCGGGGAGGCTGATTTGCACATGTCCGCTGAGACCCGATTTGATATCATCCACACTTCGACGCATATCTTGAAAATGGGACAGAAGACTTTTCGCCTCTTTGTAAAATTGCGTACCGGCATCGGTTAAGGAAAAGTGTTTGCTGTTGCGGACTATCAGCGTGGCGTCCAGCTCGGTTTCCAATTGCCGGACGGTCTTCGTCAGCATTGGTTGGGTAACATATAAGGTATCAGCGGCCTTTGTAAAACTCTCACATTCTACAATGGCGACATAGTATTTTAGGTGTTGAATATCCATCGTTTGTCCCCCCTTAAAAGGACAGGTAATTTTTGTTGATTTTTGACGTTGTAAGTATAACCTGAGGTAATGCTTGCATTATCAAAATTAATTTTACTCTGTATCGATTGGGTCTTATACTATAATGAGAATGTGCAAAAATACAGCAAAAAAGGAGTACGAATATGATGAAGATAATGCGCGCAGAAGAAGCTATCTCCACCTTTGTCAAGGACGGGGATACGGTTGCTTTTGGTGGTTTTGTCGGCTCCGCCCATGCGGAGGAGCTATCGGCAACCATACAGCAAATGTATTTGGAAAAAGGTTCCCCCTCCAATCTTACACTAATT
>JAZSDS010000050.1:0-4082 GCA_045531275.1 Faecousia sp. | reverse complement strand
TGGGGACAACGTTTTCCTGTGGGGATGGCAAAATCTGCCAATGTGGAACCAAGATTATACAAAAGCTGCTTGTGCAAAACAGAACGGTCAGGTCTGAGGGCTGGGATCAAAGGATTGTCCCTACCGCAGATCAGATCAGCCAGCACATTTGCCGCAACCATAGAATTGGTCATCCCCCAGGCATTAAACCCAGTGGCAACATATACACCCGGCATATTTGGGCTGTAGGCCCCCACATAAGGAAGCCCATCCAGGCCCATGCAATCCTGGTTTGCCCAGGCATACCGGACCTTGGCCCTGGGCATATGACTTTGGACATAATCCCGCAGGTAGGAAAATCCGCCGCCTTTTTTTCCGGTGCGGTGGTCGCCGCCGCCTACAAGCAACAGATCTCCGTAACGGCGGAAATACATCCCCTGCCCCTCCAGTTCTGCCATGGTGGCACCGGGGTCAGGTGCATTCTCAACAGCCAGCACATAGGACCTACTCTGGTACAACTTCATAAAATACATACCCCGCCGGTTAATAAACGGAAAATGGGTGGCAACGATTACCTGGTCTGCATGGATCGTCCCATGTTCCAGTTTCGCCGTTGTCCCTTCAATATCCAGCACACGGGACTTTTCGTATATATCCAAATGCTGTGCCGCCCCGGCTAGGAACTTTAGGGGGTGAAACTGGGCCATATCCGGATAAATTACACCGCCCTTTGCGTTCTCCGGAAAAGAAATTTCTTCAGTGAAACGGGCAGGGAAACCCAGACCGTTTACAACATCTGCCTCCTTGCAAAGGCGTTCCAGGCAGCCGGTGGTAAACTGCACAGAGGGCATATCCTGAAAATCACAGGGGATTTTTTTGGATAATTTGCGGAAGGTTTGCACCGCCTCCAGATTGCCACGAAGATAGGCGCGGGCAGTATCCCGCCCAAATTGTTTTATCATATCCTGGTAGAGAAAATCATGCTGAGCTGTCAACACTGCTGTGGTCTTCGCCGTAATGCCGGAGCCGATTCGGTCTGCTTCAACCAGGACAACATCCTTACCCTCTTCCTGTAGCTTGCGGGCACACAACACCCCCGCCATGCCACCGCCAATCACCAGCACCTGGGTGCGTCTGTGAGATTTCAGTTCCGGAAAACGAACGGATTCTTTCTCCTGCTGCCAAACAGATTCCATGATAACACCCCTTTGCCTATTAGATTGCCCCTAAAAGCCATAAAATACACAGAAGAAGCAGACGGTAACACCGAAAAAACATTTGAAAAAAAGAGAAAAATCAGTTGACAAATGAATTGTGGCGTGCTATTATATCCAAGCGGTTGGGAAAACCCTTCCGGCACATATATGCGCGAGTGGTGGAATTGGTAGACTCGCTAGATTCAGGTTCTAGTGTTCACTGCGGACGTGCGGGTTCAAGTCCCGCCTCGCGCACCAAAAATAATGGATACCAAATAGGTATCCATTATTTTTTTGCAAAAAAGGGACTAGAACCATGTAAATACAACAGGCGCACATAGTCAGCACTCCCTACGGAAGTAACGCGCTTCGGTGTGTCTTCAATCTTTCGTTCATTATTTCCTCTTTCTGCACTGCTTAAGCAGCGGAGCTGTTGGAGTTTAATTCCCCACTGCTCATATTTAAAAATCATAAGAATTCTTGAAAATCTTCTAAAATCTTGATAGCAATAAAAAAACGGCTGTGGTAAGATAGCGTTGTAAAACCAACGCGAACCTATCCGAACAAATCAGGAGGAAAGAACCATGATTCGTTTAAATCCGGATGAAATGACCCTGGAACAGAAGCTTGGTATGCTCTACTGCGCTCGCCCCTTTAAGGACCACGATTTAGAGTTCACCCTGAAGATGATCAAGAAGCGCGCCCTGGGCAGTGTTCAGGTACCCCCCACGAAGCCCCACTACATGCAGAAGATCAAGGAAGCAGCAGACTATCCTATCATCATTGTCTGCGATACAGAAACCGGCTTCCCCACTTCCAAGAAGCAGCCCATTCCCCTGGTGACGCTGGCTGCCTGTGACAAGCCCGAATACTATCAGGTTTTTGCAAAAGCTGTCGTTACAGAGGCAAAGGCTGCCGGCTATAACGCAACATGGAACCCTGTTGTGGATGTTCTGCGCTGCAACGGCCCCATCAAGGTCTACCGACTGTTCTCCAATGACCCCCAGCGCGTATGCAGAGCCTCTGAGGAAATCTGCAAGGTGTATAAGCGCAACGGCTACATGTCCTGCGGCAAGCACTATCCCGGCGGCAGTGATGCCCCTTACGATAACCACATGACCTCCGTGCCCAGTCAGTGCACCGAGGAGGAACTGATGAACTTTGACATGATCCCCTACAAGTATCTGATGGAGCGGGATCTGCTGCCCAGTATCATGACTCGTCATGCAGTATACCAGAACATTGACCCTGAGCATGCAGGCACCATGTCCCCCAAGGTACAGGGCATCATCCGCAAGATGGGTTGGGACGGCGTATGCTGGACCGATTCCTTCGGCATGATGGCTGTTCTGCAGAAGTACGGCGAAGAGAACATCCTGGGTCTTGCCATTGCTGCCGGCAATGACATCGTTTTGCCCAACTACCGCACACGCGCTGAGGTCACCTTCGGCCACCTGGTTGAGAACTATGAGCGCGGTATGTTCTCTGAGGCGCGTTTGAACGAAAGCGTTCGCCGGGTCATCGAGCTGCAGAACAAGCTGGCTGAGATTCCCGAGGCAGTGGACGTATTCACCGAGGAAGATCAGAAGCTGTACGACAGCATTGCCGCAGCAAGTATCACCGCTGTGTGCGACGAGGGCGTGGAAACAAAGCTGGACAGCAATACGAGCAAACTCTTTGTTATCGTCACCCCAAACAGCTTCGTCCCCAACGAGGAACTGCTGGAAACTGCTATGGATACCTGGTATGATCCCCAGAGGGTCGCCGATAAGATTCGTGCAGAATTCCCGGATGCAGCGGTCGAGTTTATCCCCGAGTTCCCCGCGAAGAAGGATAACGAGCGCGTTCTGCTGGCTTCCACCAAGGTTGACGAAGTGATATTTGTTACATACTGCGAGACCCAGCCCTATCTGGGTACCGACGGCCTGACCCGCCGCATTGAAGTTGTAATCGACTCTCTGAACATGGCAAATCGCCTGTCCACCGTAGTCCACTTCGGCAACCCCTTCGCACTGGAGCCCCTGCAGCATGTGAAGCGGAAGATCTTCGGCTACACCATGCCCGATGCCCAGCTGTGCGCCATTGACGCCCTGGCCGGCAAGCTGGATCCCCAGGGATCCCTGCCCTTCAAGGTTAAGTTCCAATAACAGCGAGCTCAGACACCGAAAAACTGTAAAAGGCGGACATCAAAGGATGTCCGCCCTTTTATATTACCTCATCCTCCAGAACCAGCACGTTTATGTGCTGAGAGTCGTGAGTGCCTGCATCTATTGCAATGACGCCGTTTCCGAAGAAAATATCTGGACAGTTATCACTGCGGTGTGGATCAAACCTATTGGCAAAGAAGGCCGGCATATGTCCACAAATCACCGTTTTATCCCAAAGGGGTCTCTGTCCGTCATAATACTCTGTCCACTTCTTCCACCGGGCTTCACCCCACTGCTGATCTGACACCAGTCTACGCTTTTCCGGGGTGCGACTGTCTTCCGGCAGCCATCCATGAACGAACACATAATTTTCGGTTTCAAAGTAATTCTCCGTTTCAGAAATGAAATCGCATATTCTGTCCACAATTCTGGTTTTTCCAGAGAAATCGATGGTATCATCCACCGGGTCTATGCTGTATTTCCCCAGAAAATCCGTCAGGGTCTGCATAGTACCGTTTATGTAATGATGGGGCAAAACCTTGCCTGTTAACAGCAGCTTTAACAGCATGTCCTCGTGATTTCCCCGCAACAGAATTTTGCGAGGCAATCTTTCAAAAAATTTCAGCACCTGCACATTTTCCCATCCTCTGTCAAAATAATCTCCGCAGCAGATCAATAAATGTTCATCATTGTCTGCTTCAAAGCCTGCTTTGTCCAGAGCTTCCTTAAGCAATGTACAATAGCCGTGTATATCGGATAC
>JAZSDS010000069.1:0-18456 GCA_045531275.1 Faecousia sp. | reverse complement strand
TGTAAGAAGGGTCTCCTTCTCCCCTGCCAGGGCAATGGTCTCACCCCAGGGGTCAATGACAGCGGAATTTCCGCCATACACTGTTTCCCCGGCTGTTCCGCAGGAATTACAGCAGACCACAAACATTTGATTTTCAATGGCCCGGGCTGTTGTGAGGCTGCGCAGGTGGAAGGTGCGGACCTTGGGCCACTGGGACACCACAAACAGCATATCCAGCCCCGGCACTGTCAAGGAACGGGTAAGCTCCGGGAACCGAACATCATAGCAGATGATAAGTCCACAGGAAACGCCGTCCAGGGTGAAGCGGCACAGATGATCGCCGGGGGTGTAATAATCATCCTCCCCCATAGGGGTAAACAGGTGGGTCTTGTCGTAGGAAGCTACGCACTTTCCCTGCCGGTCAAACACCATAGCGGTATTGTACACCTTGCCGTCGCGGACATTGGATACAGACCCCGCCACAATATTCACAGAAAACTCTGCTGCCAAGGCGCCGATATCTTCCTTTACCCGGCTGCCGTCCCGGTCACAGAGGGACGGCAGGTCCTCCTTGGGAAAAAATCCCGTATTCCAGGTTTCAGGAAGCACCAGCACATCAGGCTTTTCTTCCATCGCCTGCCGGATCAACCGGGTTGCCTGGGCAAAGTTTTCATCCGGACAGCAAAACTGCATGTCCATCTGGATACAGGTCACTTTCATGCGCTGTATTCCTTTCCCATCCGCAGGGCCTTCATATTCAGCTCCACAAGGCCAGCCTTCTTGGGGGGTACCAATTTGCTGACTACCGTTTCTGTACCCTCAAAGGACAGCTCCGGATTGTTCTGCAGCAGGTGTCCCACGATGATCATGTTGGCCAGGGAAGCGATCTGCGCCTCCTTTGCCATCTGGGTGGCAGGAATATAGAACACCTGCACATCGGTGCGCTCCACCTTCTCGGAGATCAATGAGGAGTCCACATAAATCTGTCCGCCGGGAACCACGGTATCCACATACTTCTGGAGAGAGGGCAGGTTCATAGCGATAAGCACATCCGGCTGGGTGATGATAGGGCTGCCCACAGGGGTCTCGGACAAAATCACATTGCAGTTGGCTGTGCCGCCACGCATTTCAGGACCGTAGGAAGGCAGCCAGGATACCTGCAGCTCCTCCAAAAGGCCCTTATAGGCCAGAAATTTACCGGAAAACAGGATGCCCTGTCCGCCAAAGCCAGCAATGAGGATCTGTGTTGTCTTCATATCACTTGCCCTCCTTTGCAGCGGTTCTGTCCTTATAGACACCAATGGGATAATAGGGCAGCATATCGCTCTCCACCCACTCCAGAGCCTGCTGAGGCGTCATGCCCCAGTTGGTGGGACAGGCAGAAACCACTTCCACCAGACTGAAGCCCTTGCCCTCCATCTGGTTCTGGAATGCCTTTTTGATGGCCTTCTTGGCGTTGTTGACATTTTTCACATTGTTCACCGCCACCCGGGTGATATACTCAGGACCTTCCAAAGTGGACAGCATCTCACTTACACGGATGGGCCAGCCGCAGTGATTTACATCACGGCCATAGGGGGAGGTCTGGGTCACCTGACCGGGCAGGCTGGTAGGCGCCATCTGACCGCCGGTCATGCCGTAAATAGCGTTGTTGACAAAGATAACGGTAATATTCTCGTTTCTGGCGGCAGCATGAACAGTTTCTGCCATGCCGATAGAGGCCAGGTCACCGTCACCCTGATATGTAAACACAATATTCTCCGGGCGGCAGCGCTTGATACCTGTAGCAACGGCAGGAGCTCTGCCGTGGGCTGCCTCGATCATATCGCAGGCAAAATAGTCGTATGCCATAACCGCGCAGCCAACAGGAGCAACGCCGATGGCCTTTCCTTCGATTCCCAATTCGTCCAGTGCCTCAGCAACCAAGCGGTGGATAATGCCGTGGGGGCAGCCGGGACAGTAATGGAGAGGTGCATCAGTCAGGGACTTGGGTTTTTGAAATACTACTGCCATGATCAAAACTCTCCTTTCTCAGCTTTGCGGATAGATTCCAGCACCTCATCGGGGCTGGGGATCATGCCGCCGCAGCGGTTGCACAGACCGACAGGGCGCTTGCACTGGATAGCCAGGCGAATATCCTCGATCATCTGACCCATGTTCAGCTCCACGCTGACAAAGCCCTTAACCTGGTCAGCTGCCTTTTCCAGGGCCTTCTTGGGGAAGGGCCACAGGGTGATGGGACGGATCAGGCCAACCTTGATACCCTCTTTTCTGGCGGCTACCACTGCATTTTTTGCCACACGGGAGGCAATGCCGAAGGCCACGACACAAAGCTCTGCGTCCTCCATCATGTACTCTTCCCACATGGGCTCATTTTCTTCTACCAGCTTGTAACGCTCATAGCGCTCAAAGTTCTTGATCTCCAGCTGATCGGGCTGCAGGTACAGGGAGTTGACGACATTGTGTTTCCGCTTACCCTCGGTACCGGTAAGAGCCCAGGGCTTTTCGTATTCCTCCACCTCTGCCTCCTCAAAGGAGATGGGCTCCATCATCTGTCCGATGGTTCCGTCTGCCAGGATCATGGAGGTCATAAGGTACTTATCTGCCAGGTTAAAGCCCTTGATGGTCAGGCTTGCCATTTCCTGCACAGAAGCAGGGGCCAGGACGATCATCCGGTAGTCACCGTGTCCGCCGCCCTTGGTAGCCTGGAAGTAATCAGACTGGGAGGGCTGAATGCCACCCAGACCAGGGCCGCCACGCTGAACATTGACCACGAAAGCGGGCACATCAGAACCGGCAAGATAGCTCAATCCCTCCGCCTTCAGAGAAATTCCGGGGCTGGAGGAGGATGTCATAACACGCATACCCGCCGCAGCAGCGCCGTAAACCATGTTGATAGAGGCGATCTCACTTTCAGCCTGCAGGAACACGCCGCCGATCTTGGGCATCTTCTTTGCCATATAAGCGGCGATCTCTGTCTGGGGCGTAATGGGATAGCCAAAGTAATGTCGGCAGCCGGCCCGGATCGCAGCTTCTGCGATGGCCTCGTTGCCTTTCATCAAAACTCTTTCTGCCATAGCTTTGCCTCCTTACTTCTCTACGGTGATAATGCAGTCAGGACACATGGTGGCGCAGAATGCGCAGCCAATGCATTTTTCCTGGTCGGTCATCACCGCAGGTGAATAGCCTTTTTGATTGATCTTGTCAGTTGCGATGGCCAGGCAACCCTTGGGACAGGCGCTGACACACAGGCCACATCCCTTACAAAGATCCGTGTTAAACGTTACTTTTGCCATACTGTTTCCTCCTTATCCCCACAGAGGCCTGTTGCCGGGCTTCTGGTCAGGTAGATCAAAATATTTTTTCTGCAGATGCAGAGATAAAACAGGTTCCAAAATTCCTTCCAGGCCCTGGGCTACCGTCTCTTCCGCAGTGTACAGCCACAAGGGAAGTCCGCTGAGCTGACAAAGCTTTTGGGTCTGCTCCAGGGAATCTGTCAGGGTCTGGGGTGTGGTCTCACTGCCCAGATTGGTGTTGTTGACAATGCAGGTAAACTTAAATCTGCAGGCAGCTTCAATTTCCCTCATAACTTCCAGCGCATCCTCTGCTGTCCGGGTCAAAGGGCGGCAGAAGTTGGCAACAAAGGCCATGCGGTAGTTGTTTTCCTCCAGGATAAAGGGAGCGTATCTTCCCAGGGCATAGGCGCCCCGGTCATCACCGCCGATGTCCATGACACCCCAGGTGCTTTTGTCCTGCACCAGCCGGTAGCTTTCCGCAGGCAGGGCAGGCAGGTCCACATTGGAATTGGCGTACTGGGGGGAGATCAATTCGATCCCCGCTTCTGCCAGCTCCGCTGCGCTGTCCTTGGTCCGGAAATAGGGGTTCACAATGTCCAGATCCCCTATACAGACCTTCTTCCCTTCCCGGGCCAATCGCAGGGCATAGTTCACTGCTATATTAGTCTTGCCGCTGCCGTAATGGCCGGCAAATAAGGTCAGTCGTTTATGTTCCATAATTATAACTGCTTTCGGATGATCTTTCCGCTGGTGGTTTTGGGAAGAGCTTCCCGGAATTCCACAATTCTGGGATACTTATAGGGCGCGGTTCTGGACTTAACATAGTC
The DNA here is from genome assembly GCA_045531275.1 of Faecousia sp. Classification (GTDB taxonomy): domain Bacteria; phylum Bacillota; class Clostridia; order Oscillospirales; family Oscillospiraceae; genus Faecousia. The sequence continues at coordinate 14,354 of JAZSDS010000069.1, read as the reverse complement.
CTGGATCTGCTTTTTCAGCTGCTCTGTTCCCTTAAAATCCTTCACCAGTACGATGCTTGCCTTGACCACCTGGCCTCTGACCTCGTCAGGAGCTGCGGAAACACCGCACTCCAGCACGTAGGGCAGCTCCATAATCACATTTTCGATCTCGAAGGGTCCGATCCGGTAGCCGGAGGACTTGATCACATCGTCGGCGCGACCAACATACCAGAAGAAGCCATCCTCGTCCTTCCAAGCCAAATCGCCGGTATGGTAGTAGCCGTCTCGCCAGGTTTCAGCTGTAACCTGGGGATTTCCCTCGTAGCCGTAGCTTAGACCGCAGGGCAGGCCCTTTTCAATGTTGATACAGACCTCGCCGCTTTCGCCGGGTTCTACCTCAACGCCGTTGGGATCCAGAAGCCGCACATCATACAGCGGTACCGGCTTGCCCATGGCGCCGATCTTGTGGCTGTCACCTGTCAGGTTGCCAATGATAAGGGTGCTTTCGGACTGACCGAAGCCCTCCATGATCTCCAATCCTGTTGCCTTCTGGAACTGACGGAACACCTCAGGATTCAGTGCCTCACCGGCAATAGAGGCATGCTCTACGCTGGACAGGTCAAACCGGCTAAGGTCCTGCTTAATGAGCATCCGGTACATAGTGGGCGGCGCGCAGAAGGTGGTAATATGATACTTAGCAAACAGGGGCAGGATCTTTTCTGCGTCGAACCGATCAAAGTCATAAACAAAGGTGGCAGCCTCACACAGCCACTGGCCGTACAGCTTGCCCCACAGGGCCTTTGCCCAGCCGGTATCGGAAATGGTCAGATGCAGACCGTCGGGATTCACCCGGTGCCAGTATTTAGCGGTAATAAAGTGACCCAGAGGGTACTTATAGTTATGGGCAGCCAGCTTGGGATAGCCGGAAGTGCCGGAGGTAAAGAACATCAGCATAGGATCGCTGCCGCAGGGGGCGTCCTGTGTTCTTGCAAAGTGGCTGCTGTACATGGTGTACTCTTCGTCGAAGTCGTGCCAGCCCTCCCGGCTGCCGCCCACCATGATCTTGTATTCCAACCCGGGGGTCTTAGCCGCTGCTTCCTCAACAGCCTGGGAAACATCGCCGTCTGCGGTGCAGAGGATGGCTCTGACCTTACCAGCCTCAAAGCGGTATGTAAAGTCCTTTTCCAACAGCTGATTGGTAGCGGGGATAGCCACAGCACCCAGCTTGTGCAAACCAAGAATGGCAAACCAGAACTGATAGTGCCGCTTCAGCACCAGCATAACCCGGTCGCCCCGACGGATGCCCAGCGCCTTAAAATAGTTGGCTGCTCTGGCAGATTCCTTTTTCATATCCTGGAAAGTAAACCGCCGCTCAGTGCCGTCCTCCGACAGGTGCAGCATGCAAAGCTTTTCGGGCTTTGTTCTTCCCAAAGTATCCACCACATCAAAGGCAAAATTAAACTTCTCTTCATTCTGGAAAGCAATTTTCTCCAGCTTGCCCTCATTGACTGTGGGGATAATAAAGTCGTGGTAGACCCGTCGCTTCTTATCAGATTCCCGGACCTTTGTAGCCGGGGTAGCCACTGCTGCCGCCTGCTCGCCCTCACGGGCTGCGGAATTGGACAGCACGATGGCATAGAATGCGCAGTCCTCTCCATCCACAGCAATCATGCCATGGGGTGTGGAGGAATCGTAGTAAATACAGTCGCCGGGGTGGAGAATCTCACTGTGACCGCCGATCTGGATCTTCATGTGACCCCGGATCACAATGTCACACTCCTGCCCCTCATGGCTGGTCAGCTCCATGTCCTCATGCTCTGCGCCGGGACGGTAATTCAATTCCATGTACAGCGGCAGGGCGATACGGTTGCGGAAGCCTGCCGCCAGGTTGAAGCCCACCATGTGATGGGCCTCTTCGATTCGCTGACCTTCTCCCTTGCGGGTCAGGGCATAGGAGCGCAGCTTGGGGCTTTTGCCCTCCAGCAGGTCGCCCATATCCACGCCGAAGCTCAGGGTGCAGCGATACAAAAAGGCAATGCTCAAATTGCGGTTGCCCGCCTCGCATTGTATATATTCCTCAACAGTAAGTCCGGTGCGGGAAGCCATTTCCTCCGGGGTGATGCCGGTGATCTCACGCAGCTCACGGATTCTGGCTGCTACCTGTCTGGTCTTAAAATCGGCACCGGTCATATTCTGTTCCATAAGTCATACCTCCGGTTTCTTGTAAAATACAAAAAGCTCGTCTCAAAGATAGATTCCTTGAGACGAGCTCTATAGGCCCGCGGTACCACTCAAATTGCACCTGCCTCACAGCAGATACCACTCATCGGGTGCCAACACACCCTAAGCACTGTCGCAGCTGACGCGTGGAGGTTCTACCGGCCGCAGCTTTCTTCCTCCCGGCTCCGGAGCGACAAGCGATCCGCTGCTGTCATGGCTCGCACCAAACGCCATTTCTCTTGGGACAGCCTATGCAAACGCTTTTCTCCATCCATGCCTTTTATACCTGGAATCATACCATTAGAATATGAAAATGTCAATATTAAAGCTTATTTCTCATGATCTTGCCACTGATGGTCTTGGGCAGTTCGTCACGGAATACCACGATACGGGGATACTTGTAAGGCGCTGTATGCTGCTTTACATAGTTCTGGATCTCCTTCTTCAGTTCCTCCGTGCCCTCTGTGCCGGGCACCAGAACGATGGATGCCTTAACCACCTGGCCCCGGACTTCATCAGGAGCAGCGGAAACGCCACACTCCAATACATAGGGCAGTTCCATGATGGTGGACTCGATCTCGAAGGGTCCAATCCGGTAGCCGGTGGACTTGATCACATCGTCGGCCCGGCCCACATACCAGTAGAAGCCATCTTCATCCCGCCATGCCACATCTCCGGTATGATACATGCCGTCATGCCACACAGCGTCGGTAGCCTCCTGGTTCCGGTAGTAGCCCAGGAACACGCCACAGGTGGGCTTGGGATCGGTGCGGATAACGATCTCGCCGTTGACACCGTCCTCCACCGGATTGCCGTCCTGGTCCACAATGTCGATGCCATATCCGGGAACCGGCTTACCCATGGCGCCGGGCTTAATATTGGCGCCGTACAGGTTGGCGATGCCCAATGTCATTTCTGTCTGCCCAAAGCCCTCGTGAATCCGAAGGCCGGTAGCCTTTTCAAACTGATAGAACACCTCAGGATTCAAGGCCTCACCGGCGGTGGTGGCATGATGGATAGAGGAAAGGTCGTATTTGCTCAGATCCTGCTTAATGAGCATCCGATACATAGTAGGCGGCGCGCAGAAGGTAGTGATATGATACTGCTTGAACATCGGCAGGATCTTCTCTGCGTCAAAACGATCAAAGTCGTAGGTAAAGACTGCGCCCTCGCAAAGCCACTGTCCGTAGAGCTTGCCCCACAGTGCCTTGCCCCAGCCGGTTTCGGAAATGGTAAAATGCAGTCCCTCCCGCTCGCACAGATGCCAGTACTTTGCCGTTACATAATGGCCCAGGGCATACTTATAGGAGTGGGTGGCCATCTTGGGATAACCTGTGGTGCCGGAGGTGAAGAGCATCAGCATAGGATCGCTGCCGCAGGGCGCATCCTCTGCCCGGACATACCGGCGGCTGAAGAGGCTGTACTCTTCGTCATAGTTATGCCAGCCCTCCCGGCTGCCGCCCACAAGGATCTTATTCAAATTGATATTGGCAGTCTTTTCTGCCAGCTCGATCTGACAAGCGGTGTCGCCGTCAGCGGTACACAGAACGGCGTTCACATCTGCCGCCTGGAACCGGTACACAAAGTCGTGCTCCATCAGCTGGTTGGTGGCAGGAATGGCAATGGCGCCCAGCTTGTGCAATCCCAGAATAGCAAACCAGAATTGGTAGTGACGCTTCAGCACCAGCATGACTCTGTCTCCACGCTTGATACCCAGGGACTTAAAGTAGTTGGCGCTCTGACTGGAGGCATCCTTCATATCCTTGAAGGTGAACCGCCGCTCAGTCATATCGTTGGCCACATGCACCATAGCCAGCTTCTCAGGCTCACGGCGGGCAATGGCATCCACTGTATCAAAGGCAAAGTTGTATGTATCCGTGTCTGCAAAAGAAACTTCCTGCAGCGCGCCGTTTTCGTCCTCCTTGGCGGTAACATACTTGTGGCACAGCAGCTTCTGCTGCGGCTTGCCCTTCCGGCTCTGTCCAATATACAGGGGCTGGTCGGTGGTGTCGGAAGCCATGATCATAGACAGGAACACGCAGTCCTGGCCGTCAATAGCGATCATACCGTGGGGTGTGGAGGACTTGTAAAAAATGCTGTCTCCCTCACGCAGGACCTCCTCATGCTCGCCCACCTTGATCCGCATAGCGCCCTTGATCACCAGATCAAACTCCTGGCCGGTATGGGTGGTGGTATGGATGGGCTTATCCTGCAGCTCCTGGGAATACTGATATGTAACCCAATAGGGGGTAGCCAGTTTTTTGCGGAACATAGGAGCCATATCCTGAATGGTAATGCCGTCCTCGCTGGCCGTGACCAGACCCTTACCGCGGCGGGTAACGGTGTAGCCGGACAGCTTTGCGCTGTGACCCTCCAGCAAAACAGTGATCTCCACCCCAAAAACCTTGGCACACTTATGCAGGAAGGTGAAGGGTAGATCCACAGTGCCGGTTTCATACTGGCGGTAATTCTCCTCAGACACCTCTGTCTTCTCCGCCATTTTTTGCATACTGTAACCCAAAATCTCCCGCATTTCTCTGATACGGGCTGCAATATCCATTAATTGTGTAGAAGGATTTGCGTTGGTCATGGTAATTCTCCTCTCCGAAAACAAAAAATCGTCTCAAGAACAACTTCTTGAGACGAGTAAAATCTACCCGCGGTACCACTCAAATTACGGCAGAAATGCCGTCACTTCAGGCTCCAATAAGCCCTATCCCTTAACGCGGGCACACGGGAGAGACTGGCAAATACTCGCCCCTCCGGCTCGGAAGTGATGGGTCTGATGGCTTCAAGCTGTCGGCTCGCACCATGTGCCGACTCTCTGAGAGCTTGGGTTGCCGGACCGTCTTCGTCACAGCCTTTTTCTGTATTGCTCATACTCTACCATGTCCACAGCAAAAAGTCAAATGTTTTTCCAACAAAGAATCGACTTTTTTTACATAAATTTTTGTTACATGTGGCAAAGCTGACTTTTTTGCTGAAGATGTGTTGACAAATTCACAGGTTTATGATTAAATGTCTTACATATTATATAGTAAAGACGCTGACGGAAATCTTGCTCTTTCCTGATGCTCCAGAGAGCCGGCGGTTGGTGTGAGCCGGTGCGGAGGGTCTGGGCAGTCTGCTTCCCGAGTCGGTCTTGTGAACGCATAACGCCAGTAATGAGACCCGGTAGCCCCCGTTACGGGATAGGATTTTGTTGGAAATCTGAAGTGATCTCCCCTACAGGAGATAATCAGGGTGGTACCGCGAATGTAAATTCGTCCCTGAGACCGCGAGCCGGTCTCAGGGATTTCTTTTTTATAACAAGGAGTGTTAACTATGAACAGCATCCGCATCAGTGATATAACTATGGGCCAGAATACCAAAGGCTTCTCCCTCTCTTTCCGGGAAAAGATCGAGCTTGCCAAGCTTCTGGACAGCCTGGGCGTTTCTGTAATCGAGCTGGAGGGCATTGCCGGCACAAAAACCGACGCACTGCGGGTCAAGTCTGTGGCAGCGGCAGTTCGGGAAAGCGTAGTAGCTGTCCCTGTAGCCCTGGACCCTGAGAATATCCAAACAGTTTGGGATGCTGTGAAGCTTGCCAAACATCCCCGGCTGCAGGTTTGCGCCGCTGTCAGCTCCGTGCAGATGGAATACCTGTACCACAAAAAGGCAGAGGCTATGCTGGAATCCATTGAAAGCGCTGTAAAGCAGTGCTGCAGCCTATGCGCTGATGTGGAGTTTGTGGCAGATGATGCCACTCGCAGCGACAGTGCCTTCCTGGAAAGCGTGATCCGCACCGCGATTGAAGCCGGTGCCTCCACGGTCACTGTCTGCGACAGCGCCGGCAGTATGCTGCCTGAGGAATTTGCCTCCTTTATAAGCGCTCTTCGGGATGCCGTGCCCCAACTGAAGCAGGTATGCCTGGGCGTATCCTGCTGCAACACCCTGTCCATGGCAGATGCCTGCGCCATTGCCGCAGTCTGCAAGGGCGCAGGGGAAATCAAGGCAGCCGCTTTCCCGGTGGAGACCTGTAATCTCTCCAACGTTGCCCGGATCATTGCTGCCCGCAGCGACACCCTGGGTGCAGGCTGCAGCATCCGCACCAGCCAGCTCAGCCGCATTATGGAGCGCATCACCTGGATGTGCCAGACTGACAGCAAAAAAACCTCTTCCTTCACCGGCACTGTTCAGCAGGAGGACGATATTTACCTGACCGTCCACGATACCGTGGACGGGGTCGTAAAGGCTGTGGAGCAGCTGGGCTATGAGCTGTCCGACGAGGATAAGCCTAAGGTCTATGACGCCTTCCGGAGCATTGCTGCCAAAAAAGAAAGGGTCAGCATCCGGGAACTGGATGCCATCGTGGCTGCCGCCGCCATGCAGGTCCCCTCTGCCTATCAGCTGGAAACATACGTTATCAACTCCGGCAACACCATTGCCTCCTCTGCCCACATGCGTCTGCGCCGGGGCGACAAGATCCTGGAAGGCGTGTGTCTGGGCGACGGTCCTATCGATGCTGCCTTCCAGGTTATTGAGCAAATTACCGGCCGCCACTATGAACTGGACGATTTCCAGATCCAAGCCGTCACTGAAGGCCGTGAAGCTATGGGTCAGACCATTGTACGTCTGCGCTCCGATGGTAAGCTGTATTCCGGCCGTGGTATCTCCACAGACATTGTCTGCGCCGGTATCCACGCCTATCTCAGTGCTTTGAACAAAATCGTTTACGAGGAGGATGAAGCATGAAACTCTCCTTTTCCACCCGGGGCTGGCCTGAGCTTTCCTGGGAAGAAATGATGGACATTGCCCTGGACATGGGCTTCGCCGGCATTGAGGTCTACAATCTTCCCAAATTTGACCCTCTGCTGGATAAATCCGGACCTTTCCACAAATACCAGGCAGCTGCCACTGTGCGGCAGCTGCGGGAACAGAAGCTGCAGATCCCCTGTTTTGACACCTCTTATGACCTCTCCCTGGACGATAGCTGCATTCCCTGGCTGAAGACCCTGATGGAAGTGGCCCAGAACACCCATGTGCCCTATGTGGCAGCCGTTGCCTTGACAGAGAACGAGGAGCAGGTGCGCAAAAACCTGGAAGTTCTGCTTGCAGATGCCCGGGAAAGAGATGTAACTGTTCTGATCAAATCCAGCGGCATTTACGCCGACCCCGCCCGGCTGCGCCGTCTTCTGGACGACTTTGCCTGCGACGAGCTGGCTGTTTTATGGGATGTGCACCACCCCTACCGGGATTATGGAGAAAGCGGCGACACCACTATTAAGAATCTGGGTGACTACGTCCGCCATGTACATCTGCGGGATTCCAACGACGACTGCAGCTACAATCTTATCGGCGAGGGCAATATGCCTATTGACGATTTTATGCGGGCTCTCTCCTCAGTCAATTACGACGGCTTTATTTCTCTGGAATGGAAGCCGGAATGGATGGAGGACCTACAGGACCGGGAGGTTATCTTCCCCTACTTTATCAACTACATGAACCGCTTCGACAATCCCAGAAGCGGAAAAAAGACCCTTTACTTCAACCACGACGGCACCGGCCAGTATGTGTGGAAAAAGGACGAGCTCATTGACCTGACCTTTTCCCAGGTGCTGGACCGGATGGTGGAGGAATTCCCCGATCAGTACGCCTTTAAGTACACCACCCTGGACTATACACGTACTTATCAGCAATTCCGGGACGATGTGGACACCTTTGCCAGGGCATTGGTCTCCATGGGCGTTAAGGCCGGCTCCAAGGTAGCCATCTGGGCAACCAATGTGCCGGAATGGTTTATTACCTTCTGGGCCACCACCAAGATCGGGGCTGTGCTGGTGACTGTGAACACCGCATACAAGATCCACGAAGCGGAATACCTGCTTCGCCAGTCCGATACCCATACCCTTGTGATGATCGAAAGCTGCCTGGATTCTGATTACAGGGGCATCATCAACGAGATCTGCCCGGAAATTGCCCAAACGAAGGCCGGCGAACCCTTACACTGCAAGCGGCTGCCCTTCCTGCGGAATGTAATCACCGTAGGCTTCCGCCCGCCCGGCAGCCACACCTTCCAGCAGGCTATGGACCGGGCTCACATGGTAAGCCGGGAACAGGTTGCCAGAATGGCAGCCCAGGTGCGTCCGGAGGATGTGTGCAACATGCAGTATACCTCCGGCACTACCGGCTTTCCTAAGGGTGTTATGTTAACTCACTATAATGTAATCAACAACGGCAAGTGCATTGGTGACCGGATGGGCCTGTCCACCGCAGACAGAATGATGATCCAGGTGCCTATGTTCCACTGCTTCGGCATGGTCCTGTCCATGACCTCCTCCCTGACCCACGGCGCTACCGTGTGTCCCATGCCCTATTTCTCCGCCAAGCAATCTCTGGCCTGTATCAACCAGGAGAAGATTACCTGCTTCAACGGCGTTCCTACCATGTTCATTGCCATGTTTAACCACCCGGACTACCGCAAAACGGATTTCTCCCACATGCGCACCGGCATTATGGCAGGGGCAGGCTGTCCCCCGGAGCTGATGCGGCGGGCGGCCCAACCGGACGAAATGAATATGACGGGCATCGTCAGCGTCTATGGCCAAACCGAATCCTCCCCCGGCTCCACCATGTCTGCCTGGACAGATCCTCTGGATGTCCGCACCGACACTGTCGGCTACGCCTTCCCCCATATCCGGTGCAAGATCGTTGACCCGGAGACCGGCGAAGAGCTGCCTGCAGGTGTTAACGGCGAGTTCTGCTCCAAGGGCTATAACACCATGAAGGGCTACTACAAAATGCCCCAGGCCACCAAGGACACGGTAGATGCGGAGGGCTGGCTTCACTCCGGCGATCTGGCCTGTCGGGATGAGAACGGCAATTACCGCATTACCGGCCGGCTGAAGGATATGATCATCCGGGGCGGCGAGAACATTTACCCCAAGGAGATCGAGGAGTTTATCTACACCCATCCCCAGGTAAAGGATGTGCAGGTCATCGGTGTGCCGGATAAGAAATACGGTGAAGAGATCATGGCATGTATCATCCTGAAGGAATCCGGCTCTGTAACCACAGAGGAAATGACCGACTACATCAAGGCAAGCATGGCCCGGCACAAAGTGCCTAAGTACATTAAGTTTGTGGATACCTTCCCCATGAATGCGGCAGGCAAGATCCTCAAGTACAAAATGCGCCAGGAAGCTGCGAAGGAACTGGGTCTCACCGGCGACGGCGCAGATACCGCAGGTCCCGGCTAACAATCGAAACATCGCCTGGCCGGATTCGGACAGGCGATGTTTTCTGTTGCCAGGTATGGGTTTCTGTCTGGACATTTGCCGAAAAATATTGTATGCTAAAGAAAAAAGGCAGGAGGTTCACCGCAGTGCAAACAAGCAACAAGGTGGCTGTGCTGGGCGCAGGAACTATGGGTCCCGGCATCGCTACTACCTACGCCCTCCACGGTTATAAGACCAGTATATACTCCCGGACCCAGGAAACGCTGGACCGGGCCAAAGCTGTGATCCAAAGCAATTTGCAACTTTTCCTGGAAGAAAACATTATTGACGAGAACGCTGCCCAAAGGACACTTTCCAATCTGGAATTTACCCGGGTTTTGGAGCAGGCAGTGGAAGGCGCATGGTACATTGCCGAGACCATCGTGGAAAAACCGGAGGCTAAAATGGCCCTGTATCAGAAGCTGGATGAGATCCTTCCCCAGGATACCGTTATAGCCAGCAACACTTCTTACTTAAATATTTTCGAGCTGATGCTCCCAGAGCGGCTTCCCTATACCGTTATTGCCCACTGGTACACCCCTGCCCACATCCTGCCCCTTGTGGAGATCGTAAAAGGGCCGCAGACCCTTCCTTCTGTTATGGATGCAGTGACCCAATTTCACAGCCGCTGCGGCAAAACCCCCGTGCAGATGGAGAAATTTATTCCCGGCTTCATTGTCAACCGCATGCAAAGCGCCATGACCCGTGAGGTCCTTTATCTGATTGAAAACGGCTATTGCACCGCACAGCAGCTGGATCTGGCGGTGAAGACCAGTCTTATGCCCCGGGGACTGATCCTGGGTCTTGTACAGCGCCTGGATTTCAACGGGATCGACATACTGGTAAACAGCCTGAATAATAAAAAATACGAGCCCGCCCCAGAGACAGCACATCCTGCCACAGTGTTCGATCACTATGACCGGGGAGAATACGGCATTAAAAGCGGCAAAGGCTTCTTTGACTACTCCTCACAAAGCTATGCCGATGTCCTGCAAAACCGGGATAAGCTGCTTTTGAAAAGCGTTGCTCTGGCCCAGTACGGCATAGAGCACCCTCTGCATGATAAAAAGGATTGATTCTTTATAAACTTTTGTTGCGTCAGGGGCCGTGCTGTGATATATTTTTATTAACACAATGCTAGGAGGTAGAAAATATGAAATGCGAAAATTGCGGCTATGAAAACGAACAGGGCTATTCTTTCTGCCCCAACTGCGGTGCGGAAGCGCAGCCCCAGACCCTCAGCAGGCCTTCCGCTGCAGACAGGCTCCTGTGTGTGCTGAAGGATAATCTGTTCCTGGTCATCTGCATCTTAATGAGTGCGTCGTGTATCCTGTCCCTGAGTGTGGATTCTGTTCCCCTGATAAACATTTTGATCACAGTCTTCCTGTGGCTTACCTACGCTCAGAGCCGCAAGGGCATCGCCGACGCCAAGCATCTGCGCTGTGTCAGCGGTGCGGTTTATGCCCAATATGTGATAACCTATGTGCTTGCCGGACTTATGCTCCTGGTCGGCGCGATCTTCGCTCTTGCCTTCGGCTTTCTTGCCAACGATCCGGATTTTTTGGATACACTGCTGTCAGGATTTGTCGACACCACAGAATACTATGCCATGATCGCGCAGGGTCTCGCATCCGTTTCCGGCGGTCTGATTCTATTTGCCTTCGCACTGATCGCGGCAATCATGGTGGTCATCAACATTTTCTCTCTGCGCTACATACACCGTTTTGCTAAATCGGTTTACCAGAGCATCGAAGCAGGAGCACTCGCGCTGAAGCATACCAAGGCCACGCAGATCTGTTTGTATATCATCGGCGGACTTTCCGCAGCAAGTGCTTTGTCAGGCTTCGCGACCAACCAACTGCTCGCAGCACTTAACAGTGCAACCAGTGCGGCCATAACCATCATCGCCGGACTTCTGATCCGCAAATATCTGTCCTCAGAAGAATAATCACAAAATCTCCCCGGTTTGAAACCGGGGAGATTTTTGCATATTCAATTACTTGCCGCCGTTGACCTTAATGAACTGTCCGTTCAGAAAGGAAGCACGCTCGCTTGCCAGGAAGGCAATCACTTCGCCGATCTCTCTGGGCTCGCCCAGACGCTTCATGGGGTTGGCTTCCACCATGGCGTTAATAATGCTCTCAGGCACTCTCAGGTACATATCGGTGTTGGTGGGTCCGGGAGCAACCGCATTGACAGTGATATTCTTACGGCCACCCTCTTTTGCCAGGGTGTTGGTAAAGCCGATGACCGCCGCCTTGGTAGCAGCATAGTTGCACTGGCCGGGGTTGCCGATTACAGCAGTGGAGCTGAGGTTGATGATACGTCCATAGTTGTTCTCACGCATCTGGGGATACAGACCGTGGCACCAGTAGAACACGCTGTTCAGGTTGGTGTTGATAACCTGCTCCCACTGCTCCATGGTCATCTTGTGGAAAATGGAATCACGGGTAATGCCTGCGTTGTTGACCAGGATGTCAACACGGCCAAACTTCTCCAGAATCTGATCGATAGCAGCCTGAACCTGATCAGCCTTGGAAACATCGCACTTTACGGGGAATGCCACGGGGCCCAGCTTTTCAGCGGTAGCGCAAGCTGCCTCGTAGTTGTAGTCTACAATGGCAATGCCCTCGATATTCTCACGGACAAAGACCTCTGCGGTAGCCGCACCGATACCGCTGCCGGAACCGGTAATAACGGCGATCTTGTTTTTCAGCATATGTATTTCACCTATCCTTAAATATTCTCAGGGCATACGCGTCCTGCTAACAATTATTATAGATTAAAATACCCGGATGTCAACCCATGAATTACCAACCAGCCATTATTGTGCAAAAGTAAACATCCACCGGCTATACCGGTGGATGTAACATTTCGGTAAAATTGCAAGGAAATGAACAGGGTAATCGCTGGAAAACTCAAGGGAAAACGGCTGTTCTTGCCTTTTTATCACGGGCCTTTTTAATGAGCCGGTACACAAATCCCAACAGGCTTGCAGAAATAAGCATTATGCCGGTGCGGATGTACACGCCAACGGCAAAAACAGGCATCAGGCTGCTGGTAAGCAAGCCCATTGTGGGGTCGCCTCCTGTCAGCGTTTTCACTGCAATACCGCCCATTGCCAGAATACCGCAGACCACACCGGAAAGGCTGGTGGCAATAGACAGGTCTGTGGAGAGCCAACGGAGACCCCGGAAGCCATGGAGCCGGCAAACAAAAACCAAGCCGGAAAGCACCACAATAACTACAACCAACGCCATTTTAATGGTATCCACTTGCCCCAGAACATCCATTGCCTTCTTTATTTCAGGCGCCGACTCCAATCCCTGGGCCAACTCCTCTGCAGAGGGAAGGACCTCTGCCAGCTTTTCAAAATTCTCCCCGATGGTGGTTTGAATTTTCTGTTTTGCCTCTTCTTTGGGAATCTCTGCCAGGTCCGGCGCTGACTTCAGGCAAAGCTCATATAGCTGGTCAAAATTATTCTCTACGATCCCCTGTAGCTTTTCCTCTGTCAGGATCTGCTGGGGAGCCTCACCCTCCAGCGCGCTGAACACACCGGAGACATAAACCTCATACAACTCCTGGGCCGCATCTGTGGAGAGAAGCTCCGTAAGCTGTTCATTCTCCTCGCCCAGCAGCTGGCCGCCCATGTCGGTAACAAGCTGGGTCAAATCGATCTTTCCCACCGCTTCTGCCAGTTTGCCGGGGTTTGCCATGGACATAGCAGACATAAGAACAGGCGTAACACACAACACAATTACCAGGACAACGCTCAGGACCAACGCCAGTATAACGCCAAACACATTGGCTATTTTTTTGCCGGTACTCATAGAAAATACCCCTTTCTCTCCGGTACTATCGACCGGTATCCTATGACCAGTATAACACCACGAGCCTGCATTGGCAACCCGTTGGGATGAAAAACCAAAAAGTCCTTAGTGGAGCGGTCGGGTTCGCTCCCCTTGATCTGGCTATCAGCGTAAAAAAAGAACCAACACCGGATGGTGTTGGTTCTTTTTGGAGCTGCTAGCCAGATTTGTTTGCATTTCCGCCACAGGCGGAAATAAGGGATCGGCTCGGTCCATCCCTCGCCGGCGGTGCTCACCCGCACCGCATTTGATCTTTCAAATCTGTCTTTTGTCCATATCAAAACCCCATCCAATCGGATGGGGTTTTGATATGGAGCTGCTAGCCAGATTTGAACTGGCGACCTCATCCTTACCAACTATCTTAGAGCGATTTTTGCCTTACGCCTCTTATCGTAAATTATTGGATAAAACCCTTGCTTATCAATGACTTTTAGGATTTGCCTGTTGTTCTTTGCTGTAGCTTGCGGTGGGTGTTTTGTGTCGGTTTTTGGCGTGGGGATCTGGCATGCTTTTTTCAAATTTTACAACGACATGAATGCTATGCGATTACATCTCCCAACTGCCTAACCAGTTTGCAAATGCGGAATAAAGCATCTGCATCTCGGATTTCAATTCTTCGCCGATGGTAAGGGTGTACACCAGATCTTCTGTACCAAACTGTTCCAGGTACTTCTTTTCAGAAGTGTAGTGTCCATTTTCCAGTTCAGCCAATGCTTTCTGCGCTAACGTTTCCGCGGCGCGAATATTAGCAACCAGATCTGTAAAGGCATTGGGATCGACTGTCTCAATTTTGGAAATAATACTGTCGAAATAGCCGTCTTTGTAACCGTAATTATACTGTGCACCATCGGTAGTTATCAGGTAGACGGCATCTGTCGGGTACAGATAGTAGCCGGGAACAACGTTCCCGTTTTCATCCGTTCCCGAGTTGACATAGTAACTATTCCACGCGCACAGGAAATTCACATAGTCATACATCCTGTAGATATCGCTGACAACATCGGTCTCCGCGATCTTCTGCCAAAGATCC
>JAZSDS010000081.1:0-5955 GCA_045531275.1 Faecousia sp. | reverse complement strand
GTTCGCACCATTAAGTACTTCGCTGAGCTGGGCTAATCCAATATTAGATTTATATCGCCGCACCCACGGGTGCGGCGATTTTTTATAGGTTAAATTGTGAAATGTGATAAAAAACCTTTGAAAACACCGGTGTTTTCTCTTGCTTTTTGTGCGTTTTTCCTTTATAATGAAGTCGTATTGGGTCAAATAGGAAAAAGGAGGCGACTGTGTATGGGTGAATTGATTGCGGTCCTGTCCGGCAAGGGCGGCACCGGCAAGACCTCTGTTTGCGCAGGCGTCGCAGCGGCATTGGCCCAAATGGGGGAAAAGGTTCTGTGTATCGACTGCGATGTGGGTCTGCGGAATCTGGACATCGCCTTGGGAATTTCCGAGATCGGCACACTGTCTTTCTTTGATGTGTGCCAGGGTGGGTATTCTCTGGAACAGGCTGCAGTCCACCCGGTGTACCCCGGGCTTTCCTTCCTTACAGCGCCCATGAACTGTTCTGCCGATGCTGTTGACCCTCTAGCCTTTGCTGCTATGCTGCAGGAGGCCCGCCAAAAATTTTCCTACATACTGCTGGATGCCCCAGCCGGAGTGGAGGCAGGCTTTACTCTGGCTGCCAAATATGCCGACCGGGTCATGCTGGTTACCGGTGCTGACCCTGCCGCTATCCGGGACGCTATGCGGGCCGGTGAGCTGCTGGAATTGATGGGGAAGAAGAATGTCCGCATGGTGGTTAACCGCATCAGCAAGAAAATGGCAGCAGCCATGAATTTGACGGTAGACGATGTGATGGATCAGGCAGGTTTGCCCCTGCTGGGCATCGTGCCGGAGGATAAAAATGTAGTGCTGGCAGCAGCCTTCCGTCAGCCCCTGCTGGGCTATACCCGCAAGGGCGCCGCGGCTGCCTGCCGCAGGATCGCAAAAAGAATTCAGGGACTTTCCGTTCCTGTTCCGGATCAATAAATGAGGAGGAGTGACTGCAGTGAACATAGCGTTTTTAGCCCATGACAAGAAAAAAGAACTGATGGTACAGTTCTGCACAGCTTATAAGAGCATTCTCAGCAAGCATAATTTGTTCGCTACCGCTACCACCGGTCGGCTCATTGCAGACAACACCGGTCTGCCTATAACGCTGCTTCTGTCCCATAAGCAGGGTGGTCACCAGCAGATCAATGCCCGTATTGCCTATAATGAGATCGATCTGGTGCTGCTGTTTACCGATCCCAACACCACTGATCCCTGGGATGACACCCAGATGATGGAGACCATCCGCCACTGTGATAAGCAGAATGTGCCCGTTGCCACAAACATAGCCAGCGCAGAGATTGCCGTAATGGGCTTGCAACGTGGCGATCTGGACTGGCGTGAGATGATGCACAGCAAGCCCCGGTTCTAATTGCATTTTCAGCCGCCCAGCCTTCCGGCGGGCGGCATTTTTTTGGAAAGGATTTTTACTATGGAACGAATCAAGCCCCGTACGCTTTCGGGCTTTATGGAATTGCTGCCCCAGAAGCAGCAAAAGCTGGAACAGATGATGCAGATCCTCCGCAATACCTACAGTCTCTACGGCTTCGCGCCTCTGGACACCCCTGCCATCGAGGATGCCCGGATTCTGCTTGCAAAGGGCGGCGGCGAAACAGAGAAGCAGATCTGCCGCTTCACAAAGGGCGACAGTGACCTGGCCCTGCGCTTTGACCTGACAGTGCCCCTGGCAAAGTATGTAGCCCTGCACTGCAATGAGCTGGCATTTCCCTTCCGCCGCTATCAGATCAGCAAGGTATATCGGGGTGAACGTGCCCAACGGGGCCGTTTCCGGGAGTTTTACCAGGCGGATATCGATATTATCGGTGATGGCAAGCTGGACATTCTCAACGAAGCAGAAATCCCGGCTATTATTTACCGGGTGTTTCGGGGCTTTGGCCTGAAGCGTTTCCAGATCCGTGTTAACAACCGCAAGATCCTCAACGGCTTCTATGCTATGCAGGGCCTGAGCGAAAAGAGCGGCGACATTATGCGCACAGTGGATAAGCTGGACAAGATCGGCAAGGAAAAGGTGTGCAATATCCTTATCGAGGACTGCGGGCTGACCCAGTCCCAGGCAGAGGAGATTCTGAAATTTATCGGCATTCAGGGAACAAACCAGGCGGTGCTGACTGCTTTGGAAGGCTATGCCGGCAAAAACGAGATCTTTGATAAGGGTCTGGAGGAGCTGCGGGCAGTCACGGCAAACCTGGCAGCCTTCGGCGTGCCGGAGGAGAATTTTGCAGTGGACCTGACCATTGCAAGAGGCCTGGATTACTACACCGGCACAGTATATGAAACCACCCTGTGTGACCATCCGGAGATCGGTTCCGTCTGCTCCGGTGGCCGGTATGATGATCTGGCGGGCTACTATACCGACCGGCAGCTTCCCGGCGTAGGCATTTCCATTGGCCTGACCAGACTGTTCTATGTTTTGGATGAGCAGGGACTTCTTAATCCTGATCTGCCCAGCGCCCCTGCCGACGCTTTGGTACTGCCTATGACAGAAGATCCTGCAGCTGCCATTGCCCTGGCGGAAACCCTCCGGGCCGCAGGTATCCGGGTGCAGCTTTACGGTGAGCAGAGGAAATTTAAGCAGAAAATGAGCTACGCTGACAAGATCGGCGTGCCCTATGCTGTGCTGTTGGGTGAGGACGAAATTGCCGCAGGCAAGTGCTCTGTGAAGGATATGCGCACAGGCCAGCAGGTTACCCTGACAGCTGAGGAAGCGGCGGAGCATATCCGGGCGGGACTGGCAGCTGTCAATGGTGCTGTGATTCTGGAGAAGGAACCCGAAGAAGAGGAAGAACTGCCGGAAGTCTCAGAGGCAGAGTTCAACGGGCTGTTGGATAATTTGCTCAATGGAGAATAAGTTTATTGCGGCGTGGGAAGAAGCTCGGAAAGGGGCTGCAAAGCTGGGGGTGCGTATGCGCCCGGTAGAACCGGAAAACGCCATAAAGACAGCCAGGCGGTGCTTATCCGGACACAGGGAGAGCGAAGGCTTTTGGCTCTTGGCAGACAAGGGCAGGCTGGATCTTACCCTGGAGGCGTTGGCGGTAAAGAAGCAGTTTACCAACCTTTTTACCGACGAAGAAGCCAACAATGCCCTGACCCGCCTGCTGGATGCCGGCTACAAATTTTGATAAAAGAAGCCCCGGGAGAAATCCCGGGGCTTACCGTCTGCCTTAGCAGTAGAAATCTTTAATTTTTTTGGCGCGGCTGGGGTGGCGCAGCTTGCGAATGGCCTTATTTTCGATCTGGCGGATACGCTCACGGGTAACGCCGAATATCTGACCCACCTCTTCCAGAGTATGTGTCCGGCCATCATACATGCCGAACCGCATCCGCAGCACATCGGCCTCGCGCTCTGTCAGGGTGTCCAGAATCTCCTTCAGTGCCTCGGCAAGGAGGGCGTTGGAGGTGGCATCCGCGGGGCCGGGGGTTCGCTCGTCCTCCACGAAGGAGCCAATGGAGGTGTCTTCTTCATCACCCACAGGGGTGTCCAGGCTGAGAGTGTCGGCAGCGGTGCGGTTTGCCTCAATGATCTTTTCAACAGGCAGACCCAGCTCGGCAGCAATTTCTTCCACCGTGGGCTCACGGCCAAGCTCCTGCACCAGCTTTCTGTTGCAGCGGGTGGCCTTGTTGATAACCTCAACCATATGCACCGGCACCCGGATGGTACGGGCCTGATCGGCAATGGCTCTTGTGATGGCCTGCCGGATCCACCAGGTGGCATATGTAGAGAATTTATTTCCCTTTGTCCAGTCGAATTTATCTACGGCGCGGATCAGACCGGTGTTGCCCTCCTGGATCAGATCCAGAATATGCAGGCCCCGTCCGCTGTACTTTTTGGCAATGGAAACTACCAGACGGAGGTTCGCCTCAGTCAGCTTGTTTTTGGCAACCTGATCGCCTTCGGAGACCCGCTTTGCCAGCTCCACTTCTTCTTCAGCGGACAGCAGCTTGATCTGACCGATTTCTTTCAGGTACATACGCACAGGATCGTCCAAATTATATTCCGCCGCCAGATCCACAGGGTCTACCAGCTCTTCGTCCTCTACGGTGGACAGGTCGATCTCTTCGTTCATTTCGTCGGAGATCACCACATCCATGTCATCACCCAGGTCCAGATCCAGCTCACTGCTGACTACCTGAATGTTCATGGCATCGAAGCGATCATAGATCTCTTCGATCTTTTCGGGGGTAAGGTCCATTTTTTCCAGCAGGGCGTTCAGGTCGGTGGCGCGGATCATGCCGTCCTTCCGGCCTTGCGCGATGAGACTCTGCAGGGCAGCCTGGCAGTCTTCTATGTTTTTAGCGGGCTTTTTCCCATTACTCATAATCATAATACCTCTTTGTTTTATGTTGCCGTTAGACTATAGCCCTATTCCGGCATTTTGACAAGGGTTTTTACGAAAAAATTTTCAAAAAATGCAGCTTTGGGCGTTTTTTGTCGCTCCGATAGACAGTATTCCCGAAAATCCACAAAAACATACAGTTGCCTTTTTAATGAAAAATCTGTATAATGATATAATCAGAAAGTATAGCAAAATTCCGATTTATCGGGCTGCCCAACAGCCATCGTACAACGCGTGTCATCGCGAGGCTGCATATGCAGCCGTGGTGATCTCTCCTTTTGTTCCAGACTGTTTGCGGACATGAGATTGCCACGTCGCTGCGCTCCTCGCAATGACAGCGGTAAAACGAAACTGCCCGACAAATCGAAATTTGAAGAGGAGCAGGAAAATGACTGAGCTTTCTAAAATTCGTAATTTTTCCATTATTGCCCACATCGATCACGGAAAGTCCACTCTGGCGGATCGTCTGCTGGAGGAATGTGACGCTGTAGATAACCGGCAAAAAAGTGAACAGATCCTGGACTCCATGGAACTGGAGAAGGAGCGGGGCATTACCATTAAGGCAACTGCCGTACAGCTTACCTACCATGCCGACGATGGGGAGACTTATGCTTTGAACCTTATCGACACCCCCGGCCATGTGGACTTTAACTATGAGGTAAGCCGTTCTCTGGCTGCCTGTGAGGGCGCGGTGCTGGTGGTGGATGCTTCTCAAGGCGTGGAGGCCCAGACCCTTGCCAATACCTACCTGGCCATTGATGCAGGGCTGGAGGTTTTGCCGGTAATCAACAAGATCGATCTGCCCTCTGCCCGTCCGGCGGAGGTAAAGGCAGAGGTGGAGGACATTATCGGCATCCCTGCAGAGGACTCTCCGGAAATTTCCGCCAAGAACGGCATCAACATTCACGCTGTGCTGGAAATGATCGTCCGTGATGTGCCTGCCCCCACAGGAGACAGAGAAGCTCCCCTTCAGGCGCTGATCTTCGACAGCCAGTATGATTCCTATCGGGGCGTCATTGTCTACACCCGGATCAAGCAGGGAACCATCAAAGCCGGTATGGATATTAAAATGATGGCTACCGGCGCAGTATATAAGGTAGTGGAGGTAGGTACCATGAGCCCTGCCGGTTTGATTCCCCGGGATCAGCTGGGCGCGGGAGAAGTGGGCTACATCACCGCCTCTATCAAAACCGTTGCAGATACCCAGGTAGGTGACACCATTACCACAGTGGAGTCTCCCGCCCAGGAGCCGCTGCCCGGCTACCGCCCGGTGCAGCCTATGGTTTACTCCGGCGTGTACCCTGCTGACGGCGCTAAGTATCAGGATCTGCGGGAGGCATTGGAAAAGCTGCAGCTCAACGACGCCTCTATGTCCTATGAGCTGGAAAGTTCCATTGCCCTGGGTTTTGGCTTCCGCTGCGGATTTTTGGGTCTGTTGCACATGGAGATCATCCAGGAGCGGCTGGAGCGGGAATACAACCTGGACCTGATCACCACCGCCCCCAACGTTGTCTACCGCATCACCAAGAATAACGGCGAGGTGCTGATGGTCTATACCCAAGTCGGAGGCCAAGCGGTCTTAGGAAGACAA
>JAZSDS010000052.1:0-2584 GCA_045531275.1 Faecousia sp. | reverse complement strand
GGCGAGAATGCCTACGGTTACCTCAAGAGCGAGAACGGCGTTCACCGTCTGGTGCGCGTCAGCCCCTTCGATGCCAACGCCCGCCCTCAGACCAGCTTCGCCGCCCTCGAGGTCATGCCTGAGATGGACGATGACAGCGAGATCGAGATCCGTCCCGACGAGATCGAGATGCAGGCCTGCCGCTCCTCGGGCGCAGGCGGTCAGCACATCAACAAGACCTCCTCTGCCGTCCGTTTGACCCACCTGCCCACGGGAATCGTGGTGTTCTGCCAGACGGAGCGCAGCCAGTTCCAGAACCGCGACAACGCCATCAAGATGCTGAAGGCAAAGCTGGCGGAGCTGAAGCTGCAGCAGCAGGCCGAGAAGATCAGCGACATTAAGGGCGTGCAGATGAAGATCGAGTGGGGCAGCCAGATCCGCTCCTACGTGTTCATGCCCTACACCCTCGCCAAGGACACCCGCACGGGCTATGAAATGGGCAACATTCAGGCCGTGATGGACGGCGACATTGATGGTTTCATCAACGCCTACCTGTCCATGAAGGCAAACGGGGAGCTGAAGTAAAATCAAAAAAAGAACCTGTCCACAATGAACTGCTCCCCGTCAAGTAGACAGTGAAATAAAATAAGAATTTTCTTACTTCCGGTGACCTATTAGGGGTTGCCGGAAGTCTTTTTATGCCGCCAAAGGATAGCTGTAGTGCTTCTCCATCGGTGTCAGAACGCCCAGATTACGCTGTACACGGCGGTTGTTGTAGTAAGTGATGTAATTCTCAATCATCTGCACAAGCTCGTTACGGCTTGTAAATCGTTTGCCGTAGTACCGTTCTCGTTTCAGGATGCCCCAAAACCCTTCCATAGGGCCGTTGTCAATGCACTTGGCAACTCTAGACATACTCTGTCTCATCTTTGCTTTCTTCAACTTGTTGTAGAAGGTTCTGTTTGTATATTGGAAACCTCGGTCGCTATGGAACAAAGGATGTGCATTTGGATTGGCTTTAATAGCAGCATCCAGAGTATCAAATACAAGAGGATTATCATTGCGGTCCCGAATGACATAAGTAACGATTCTGCGGTCATACAGATCAAGGATTGCGCTGAGATACAGTTTGTGTACGGTCGGTCCCTCGTACCACTTAAACTCTGTTACATCGGTTAACCATTTCTCGTTGGGCATACTTGCATGGAACTGGCGGTTCAGCCAATTCTTTGCTATGTGCTGTGGATTGGCAGCTTGTCTTGTACAGCCATTATTTTTGTACTTAATGGTAGATTTAATATCCAAGCTGCGACAAATACGAAGCACCCGTTTTTCGTTTACATTCACCCTGTAGTCATGTGCCAGATCATCCTTAATGCGGCGGTAACCCTTATCAGGATTCTCTGTATGTATTTGCTCCATAAGCTCTGCAATTTTCTCGTTTTCCAGTTCTCTGTCGCTTTTCTTTCCACTGAGCCAACGGTAATAGGCAGCTCTGGATACACCAAACATACCACAAGATAATTCCACAGGATATCCGCATTCGTCCTTGCCTTCCTTTATCGCCAGGTAGATATGAGATTGCCGTACCTGGCTCAGCCCCGCCTCCTTTCTATCTCGTCCAATTTTTTTAGCAGGTCGCGCTCCATCTTCAGCATATAGTTCTCGTGCTCCAGCTGTGCGATCCGGATTTTCAGTTCTTCCTCCGGTGTTCTGGGTTTTTGCTGAGACTTCCGCTGACCGCGGCGGTCCTCCAGGGCTGCTTCTCCACCCTCTATGTACTTGAGTGTCCAGCTTCGTGCCTGCTGGTAACTGACATTGTGGGCGATTGCAGTCTCTCCATAGTTTTTTCCATTAGCGATGCAGGCTTTTGCAACTGCGATCCTCTCTGCCTGGGTGGTTTCTCTTCCTTTGGTCATACGGCTTCCTCCTGTCGAAGTTCTTAATTCCTTATGACCATTATACACCTTAATCCAGTTTTGAAGAGGATGAGTTGAACGAATTTTGTATTTTTTACAGATGTCCTCCATGCTCCCTTTGCCGGATAGATAATCCTTTACAGCCGCTTCTTTCAATTCCTTAGGGTACTTGCGCCATCCTTGTGCTGTACTTAGCCCTTCTTCTCCTTCTGCTTCGTACCGGTTAATCCACTCCCGCACGCTTTGTTGATTTACTCCGATTTGCCGACCGGCTTCACATACTCCAAATTCCCCGGATAAACATCGCTTAACGATTGTAACTTTCTCTTCTTTGCTGATCCTTCTGCCTTTGGACATAGAAATCCCCCCATAAGAAACAGTTTTGCTTTTTCACTGTCTCTTATGGGGGGAGCATATCACAAACCCGACACACCCTTTTCTTATTCTTTTTCCAAGTTCAGGAGGAAGGTTTTCACGTCCAAGCCCCCTGCATAGCCCACCAGTTTTCCGTCCGAGCCCACCACGCGGTGGCAGGGGATGAAGATGGGCAGGGGATTGCGGTTATTAGCCATGCCCACGGCGCGGCAGGCCTTTTCGTTGCCCACCATGGCGGCGATTTCTTTATATGACCGTGTTTCCCCGTAGGGGATCTCCCGCAGCGCCGCCCACACCTTCTGCTGAAAAGG
>JAZSDS010000043.1:0-13124 GCA_045531275.1 Faecousia sp. | reverse complement strand
GTGGTTTTTATCAAAGGTTGAAAGGGGTTATATGAGGCGGCGGCAGAACAAAAACCCCCCCCCCCGCTGCTTTACTTGCTAACTTGCAACAATGTCTCTGGACTGGGACCCAATGGTAATGGAATATGTTTCTCCTTTTATGAGTTCAGGACTTGAAAGGATCACCAACGCAAAGTTCAGTTCCGGCTGGTGGGTAATCAGCACTTTGCCTTTGGTATCCTTCAAGATGATCTGCGTTTCCGCGGCCTGATTTTCAACACGGAGCGCAATAACGCCCTGCTCAGAATCACTAAAGGTCTGCGCCATGCCGATCGCGCCTGTTCCGATAAATGTGCCGCCGGTAATCACGCCGGATTTATCATAGTCCAGCGTTGCAGTATCACCCTGGGTGGGACCTACGACTACCGTATAACCACCGCTGATCTCCAGGGTTCCGTTGGCATCCATTCCGTCACCGGACGAGTTTATATAGAGGTTACCGCCGGAAACCTGAATGCTGCCATTGGCGTTGCCGGACATGCCGCCAAAACCTCCGCCGGGTCTGCCGCCACCCATTCCACCGGGGCCGCCACCGAACATGCCGTCACGGCCGCCTGTAGTTCCGCTCTGGTCAGTGCCGCCTGCGGCGTTCAAGCCATCATCGCTCGCCTTTAGCCTGATGTCACCGCCCTGCACATCAATGTGCAGAGCTTCCAGTCCTTCGTAGCTTTCAGAAATATGGATCTTGCCCGCAGTAACCGTCAGGGTATCCTCCCCATGAATGGCATCGTCACCGGAAGCAAGGGTAAATGTGCCGCCGTTAATGATAACCGAAACATCGGAATGAATGGAATCATCAGCAGAATTTATAGTAATATTGCCGGCGGAGATCAGCAGACTGTTTGCTGCTTTTAAGCCCTTCATGCTGGTGCTGTCTTCTTCGACTGCGGTGCTTGCGGAACTGTTTTGGGTATCCTCCGGTCTCATTCCATCGGGTCTGCCGCCGCCCATAAAACCACCGAAATTGTCTGAGTGGGCTTTGCTTCCGTTTTCACTGCCGCCGCCAACCAGCAGTTCTATGGTGCCGTCTGCAATCTGCATATAAGAGCTTGCGGCGATACCGTCGCCTTCTGCCTCGGCTTTGATCGTTCCGCCGGAAACATAAACGAAGCCCTTGGTAGCATCATCTGTGTTCTCAGCGTGAATAGCGTCCTTACCGGCGTCTATGTTGAGGCTAGCGCCTGTAATTCTAACACTGTCGTTGGCATCCAAACCGTGAGATGCGGAATTCACCGTATAGCTTCCGCCTGTGATCACCAGGTCATCCTTGCACACAACGCCATGTCCCGCCGGAGAAGTTACCGTCAAAGAGCCTTCGCCGTTCAGCGTCAGGTCCTGCTTTGAAAACAGCGCCCCGTCGATGTTATTGTCGTCAATAGCCGTAAAGCTACCGCCGTTAGACAGGGTATTTTCCGTACCCTCCGCAAGGGTCACAAACACCTTGTCCGCCTCCACGACATACAATGCTGCCGAGGTTTGGCTTGTGATATCCACGCCATCGAAAACCAGCTGCAGCTTAGCAGTATCCGGTGCATTGACAACCAGCATACCGTCGCTGAGTTCACCGGATATTACATAGGTTGCTTCTTCGGTGACAGTAACGGTAGAACCGGATATTTTAACACTGTCGGAGCTTGCGGTAGCGGTTGTTCCCTTCAGCTGGATCTGAACGGTCTTATCCTCATCATAGGCAGTTTTACTATCCCGCTGGGTGAACATATCCCCATCCGTCTTGGAAAAATCCACTTCCACAGGCGCAGCGTTGCTGTTTTCGCCGCTGCTGTTATCTTCGTTGTCCGAAACCGTATTGTCTGTCGGTTTTGTTCCGTTTGGCTGTTCCTCAATGCCGCACCCGGCAAATGCACCAAGGACCAGCGCCAGAGCCAGGAGAATAGATACTATCTTCTTCACACTATCGCCCCCATCACAATTCTGTCCCAACTGTTTCCTGCTTGGACACAGCAATCTCAAGATTCCCATTTCTGCAGCGGATCTTATCGATCATTTCCTTCTCCCGGGAAACATCGGAGAGCTCCACATTGTATGTAAGCTTAAACATACTTCCCATATTGGTAGTCTTTACGCGAACAAGGTCATAGGAGCGCGCATACTCAGAGAAGATGTCATCGAAGATACCTGTGTAGTTCAAGTCTTCAGGGATGGTAACAGTAAAGGTCTTAAAGATTTCAGAATTCTTTTTTGCGCCAAAATCCAGACAGTTATACAGAACGAACATCACGCACATTACCACGGTAAACAGCACTGCAAACCCCAGATAACCCATACCGGCAATCAGTCCTGCGCCCATTGCCAAAAACAGGGTGCAGATCTCTTTTGCCGTACCGGGAATGCTGCGGAAACGAACCAGGCTAAAGGCACCAGCCACCGCAACACCGGTTCCCACATTGCCGTTTACAAGCATAATTACCACGCAAACAACCGCAGGAAGCAGGGCCAGTGTTATTACAAAGCTCTTGGTATAGCGGGTTCGGTACATATAGGCAAAGGCCATTGCCAGCCCCAGCGCAAGGGAACATCCAAGGCAGAGCATAAAGTCCGTTACGCTAATGACTGTGGTTAAATCAGTATCGAATAATCCTTTGAATACGTTTTCAAGCATTTGCGGTTACCTCCAACATATGATACGGGTTCATCGGGTGTGTTTGCGGGAAAATCAGTGTTCTATAGGCTGTTCCGTATTTGGAAAAGGAAGTTTTATAGATCCCTTCCTTTGAAAGCTCCTGGGTCATCCACAAAGGAATGCCGCCGCTGCATTTGATCTCCATCAGGGTCATTCCCTCCGGAAGAATTTCTGTGCCATACACCTCAGAGGTAAGGGACAGTTCCTCCTGCCTGCAAAGGATGGTGTCATCAAAGGTTACGCGAAAATCGGTGCCGTCGTTAGCATAATAAGCCTCTCTCTCATAAGAGAGGAAAACAGTGGGATGCAGTGTGCCATATAATTCACGGAAGTAATCTATCTCCCTGGCTATCTGCGTATGCTGATCGCAAGACTTTTCTCCTGACAGCCACCCCATAGCATCCATGTTTGGCAGAGAGATTCTACGCTTATATACCACATCGTTATATTTTTTCTTAAGCTCTACAAACACAGCGCTGTCTGCCTCCGCCCGGCTGTAGCTGCGTATCCGGAGCTTTTCCTTGTACAACGGCTTGTCAATGGAACGGCGAATAAGCAGGTAGGTATCTGTATCGTAATAAAGGTTACGGATGGTTGTCCTGCCATATTTGTCGAGCTTCATATACGGCTGCATTGCAGCAAGTACCTTTTCTTTTTGTTCGGGCGTCAGCAGATATTTCAATTCGTATCTTTTAAATACTGCTTGAAATGCCATAAACATTCCCCCTGGGTCTTGGAACAAGTAATCCATTTTTCTCCTATTATATCATAAAAAAATGAAAAAATATTGAACAAAAAATTACGGAACTGTATTGTTTGTCGGGTTATACCGGCATCCTAAAACCCCCGGAGGAATGTATGGCCCTCCTCCACAAGACGTGTTTTGCAGGTAATAGCAGACACTTTTCCTTGCTTTTTCCTTGCCGGCACAATATAATTATTATAGACAGAATTTGTATATGGAGGTATGGGATATGAAGAAACGAATGATTATCATTGCCGTAATCACACTGGTCGTTTCCCTATTGGTATGGCGGCTGTGGCCCTGCTCCTTCACCGGCGCAATGTCCGTTGACCGGGATTCTGTTTCCGGTTTCCATACCGACGCCATGGTCCGGCATTTTGAAAACGGAGAATCCATCACCGAGAGATACCAGATCGATCTGCCGGACCCGGAAAACGGCAGTCTTGAGGAAATTTTTCAGATACTTGGTCAGTCCGGCTATCA
Source organism: Faecousia sp. (assembly GCA_045531275.1). Classification (GTDB taxonomy): domain Bacteria; phylum Bacillota; class Clostridia; order Oscillospirales; family Oscillospiraceae; genus Faecousia. The sequence continues at coordinate 9,216 of JAZSDS010000043.1, read as the reverse complement.
GCAGGACTTCCGCAATTTGCTGCCCTGGGGCATAGACAGTGTAGGTTCCGATAGTAATTACGACGGACGAACACTTATTTTAACCTTTGTTCTGGGCAACGAAAAAGACGCAGGCGTGGACATCCACTTCCTCAGCAGCAGCCTTGTATGTGTTTCGGGAAGCAATTTCTCCGGATACCGCATATACCACCCCACTAACCCTGAACTGCTGGACAATTTGATTGCATATCTGCAAGCCCATGCCACAGAAAAGACCTACGTCTAAAGACGCAGCCGCCTCACACACGAGGCGGCTTTTTTTACCCCAAGCCTCCTTTGTTGTCCTATATTTTTCCAATGGGTTTTATTTCTAAGCTTTGCATATTATTTACCCCACTGGCAAACAATACCTGCGGACAACAAATACAAGGAGGTTATTGTTATATGTTCCGAGTTCGTTTTGTCTGCCTGCTGCTGGCGCTGATGTGCTTTTTGTGTCTTGGCACCGGCGCTCTTGCGGCAGAGGTAGACTGCGATGCCACTTATTGCTTCACATCCACCGATTTTTCCCAGGACGAATCCCTGGCGGGTATCTGCATTACCCAGCTTCCCCGCAGCGCCACCGGCACTGTTATGCTGGGCAGCCGAGTGATCCGCTCCGGCGATATTCTCACCGCTGAGCAGCTGTCTCAGCTGACCTTCTCCCCCCTGCGCACAGAGGAAGATCAGGACGCAGTGGTTACCTACCTGCCCATTTACGAAAATCGGGTAGAGCCCTCTGCCACCATGACCATCTCCGTCAAGGGTAAGGAGGACAAGGCGCCGGTGGCCCAGGATTCCGCCATCGAGACCTACAAAAACCTGCCTAACCAGGCGAAGCTCAGCGTAAGCGATCCCGAAGGACAGGCCCTGACCTACACTCTGGTGCGGCAGCCCAAGCGGGGTCAGGTAGTCATCAATGAGGACGGCACCTTTGACTACACTCCCAAGAAAAACAAGGTAGGGGTAGATTCCTTTACCTTTACCGCAGCGGACCCCAGCGGTAATGTATCCCGGGAGGCCACTGTTACCATCCAGATCCTGAAGCCCACCGACTCCAAGCAGTATACAGACACTGTTGGTAAGGAGTGTCGGTTTGCCGCAGAATGGCTGCGCAATACCGGTCTGTTCGTCGGCGAGCGGGTAGGCGGCGAAAGCTGCTTCTACCCCGAGAAAACCGTCAGCCGTGGAGAGTTCTTGACCATGGTAGTAAAGGCGTTGGACATTCCCACTGAAGATGCTGTCTCCACCGCCGTTCCTGAGGACACCCCGGATTGGCTTAAGCCCTATCTGGCCGCAGCCATGCGCTCCGGTCTCACCGCCGGCTGGCCTGAATCCGAAACCGGCAGCTTTGGCGCTGACCAGCCCATCAGCGGCGCGGAAGCCGCAGTCATGCTGCAGAACGCCCTGGATCTGACCATTTCCAGAGAGACTATGGAGTCTGCCGCTGTGGATGCCCCTGCTGAAAATCAGGAGGAGATCCCCGCATGGGCTGCTGTTTCCCTCACCGCTATGAATGACAACGGCATTGCCCTGGATGCAGTGGAAAGTCTCACCCGGGGCGATGTGGCCCAGGTTATGTATCAGGTATCCCATCTGGCTGTAGATGCGCCCGGCATGTCCGTGATCCGCATGCAGCAGTAACTGTAGCAGCCCTGCATGGCAGGGCTGCTTTTCGTTTTGCAGAAAAAAGTTGCTCATTTTTACAATAAATGTTATACTGTATTTATTAAGAAATTGGAGGTGCAGCTATGGCCATCCCTACTGAAGAAAAGACAGAGGAAAAGTATCCCCAGTTAACCGCCGAGCAGCTCGTGGATATCATGCGCCGGGTCTACAAGGCCGAAAAGCAAGCTGAAGAAAAAGGCAAAATTATTATTTCCGAAGCAGAGATGTTTAACCTGTTGACCCAGCTTCCCAGTGAAGTGACCCGGGACTTCGAAAAGACCCTGGTGGACTATTCCGTCAACTGGGATGACAGCATTATCAAAGACGAGCTTTACCGACTCATTGCACTTGCGGATAAATTCCCGGACCCTGCCAGCCAGGAAAACCGTGTTGCCTTCGCTGCCTTTTGTATTGCCGTTAACTATGAGCGCAGGATGAAGAACATCACTGCCGAAGAGCAGCTGCTTTCCAAATACCGGACCAAATTTGCGGAAGACCATGTTTTCTTCCACCACCTGGTGCTGCTGAACAAAATGGGCAAAGCTACAAGCTCCAACGAGGAGCAGCTAAAAGAGCTTCTTGTTCTGGCAAAGCAAAACAGCGAAAACCTAACAGAAAATGTTGGCGGGCACCACGCCTTTGCAGAATCTGTGGCTCTGGTTTTCGAAAACGCACCGGACAGCATGAAGGACTTTCTGGCAGACCCCAAGGCAGATTGGCTGGGTCTTGGCGAAGCTGCCGCCCAGGTTGCCATCATAATGGATAAGGATTACGCCAAATTCTATTGTACCTACAGCCGTCTTCTGGCCTTGAAGGGTGACTTTGAAGGCGCGCTGAAGAACATTGAGATCGCTATTGACAAGGAGAACACCAAACGCTCTGACTATGCCATCCGCATCGGTCAGTACCTGAGCTACAGCCAGCAATTCCGCGCCAGAAAGCAGCTTTCCTCCATGGAATCCGCCTTTGGGGCTAAGATGGGTCAGTACGAAGAGCAAACCCAGGCATCCCTGGCGGAGCACCAGAAAGCAATGGAAGAGCAGGAAAAGCAGACCATGGTGAAAAACATGGAATTTCTGGGCCTGTTCTCCGGTATCGTCAGCTTTACCATTGGCAGTCTGACCATCACCGGCGCTATTGCAGAGCAATCCATCCAAAGTGCTGCCGGTCTGATCGTAGTGCTGATGGGCGCCCTGATGTGTGTGTTTGCAGCCTTTGGCGCTATCCTCCACGGCTTTGGTAAAAAAGCGGCTTTCCGGAATCTTGCCGTGTTTATTCTGGGCGCACTGATCGTTGCAGGAGGCATTTGGTTTTGTTTAATTTAGCCCAATATATCTGCTATCCCGGGGATGCCCGCAGAGCTAACGAGGACATTGTGGGCTGGGGCAAGGATTACTTCTTTGTTATGGACGGGGCATCCTGTCTCAGCGGCATGAATATTATGGGTCAAGGCTCTGACGCGGCGTGGATGGTAGCCAAAGTAAAAGACGCCCTGTGCCGTCAGCTGGATAACGGCGACCCACGCTCTACCGGTCATATTCTGCAGGAGATTCTGGAGGATGTGCGGAAGGACTATGTTATTGCCTTGCAGGAACAGGGGCTTTCCCAGCCTGACGACAGTCCCTCCGCTGGACTTGCACTGTTTCGCCAGAGAGAGGGCCTCCTGGAATTCTTCGGTCTGGGCGACTGTGTGGGTGTAGCCACCCTACCGGATGGCAGCAGCTTTTTCTCCCTGGATGCCAATCTTCCCAAGCTGGACAACTCTGTTCTGGAAGAAATGGTGCGTATCCACAAGGCCACCGGCGTTCCCATGCTGGAGGCCCGGAACCATTGCCGGGAGCATCTTCTGGAGAATCGCAAGCTTCGCAATCACCCTGACGGTTACTGGATCCTGGACCTGATTTCTGATGAGGGTCTTAAGAACGCACGGCAATTCTCCTGGGAGCTGACCGGCCCCATCAAGGTAGGCGGCTTCAGCGACGGCTTCGCCCAGCTTTCTGAACTGTTTGGCATCTACGACAGCTACAGCAGTCTCTTTGCTGCCATGCAGGAAAAGGACCTGGAAGCCATATACCAGACCCTGTGCATGGCCCAGGACAGGGACCCGGACTGCAATAATTACCCCCGGTTCAAGCTCCGTGACGACACCTGCGCCCTATGGGGCACGTTTCAACCCAACTAATAGCAATCGCCCTGCTTCGGCAGGGCGATTTTTCATATTAAATATTCTGGCCTTCCATGTAGCGGACCACTGGTGTTTTACACAGGAGAAAATACACTGCTACGATCAGCACAAGATCCGGAAGCATATATGCACCGTTGTACAAAGCGGAGTAGAGCCAAGGTGTTGTCATAGTCATACCAAAGAATTCCTCAGGCATATACTGGGCCCAGATAGTTGCCCCCACCACATAGTGGACAAAGAACCGAGCTGCGCAGGCAACCACTGCCGCAGGGATAAATTTCCGCCGGAATAGACCTGCCACACCCAGCACTGCATAGGCAATCAGGAAATCCCCCAGGATACTCTCCCAACCGATGGCAATGCCCCCTTCAAACAAGGTCTGGAGCACGGCATGGGCGCAGCTGACCAGCATACCCGGGCCAAAGCCCCAACGCACACAAAAAAGGATAATCGGCAGCATGGCAAAATCAATACTGCCTCCCCAGGGGAGCTTGTACAGCGGCAGAAAGCTAAGTATCTCTGCTACTGCAATCAAGATTGCGCCCTCGCACAGCTGGCGCAGTCGATAGTGCCAATTTACAACTGCTTTTGTTTTGTTTTCCATAAAGATTCCTCCTAAAAATTTTTAGATCACATTACAGCCGTCAAGGTGCAATGTGATCCAAAGGAATCCCATATGTGCATCTTTTCCTACGACGGTATTGACCGTATCAGGTTCACGGGTCAAGGCTACAGAGCCTGATCTCAGCCGGATGCATCCGGCTCCCCGAAGACGAATTTGTTTTGTGATCTAAAGCTATTATAGCACCAATTTCCTTGGTGTCAAGCCATTTCCAGCGTCAATTCTCTTCCGCCCAAAATATGGAAGTGCAAATGGTGGACTGTCTGCCCCGCATGATTTCCGCAGTTGGACACCACGCGGTAGCCCTCCTTCAGGCCCTCTTCCTCTGCGATCTTGGCAATGACTTCAAAAATATGGGCCACCACGCCGCTGTTTTCCCCGGTGATCTCTGCCACAGACCCAATGTGCGTTTTAGGAATCACCAGAATGTGGGTAGGTGCCTGGGGGGCAATGTCACGGAACGCCAAAACAGCATCATCCTCATAGACCTTGGTGGAGGGAATCTCCCCCGCGACGATTTTACAAAACAAGCAATCAGACATTTCTATTTCCTCCTTGTTATCCTATGACGCTGAAAACACCGGTGCTGACCACCGCCATGATAATGCCTGCCAGGATCACACCCAGGCACACAGACAGTACAGTGGATTTAAAGCCCATATTCAGAAAGCTGGCACCCAGGGTGCCTGTCCAGGCGCCGGTTCCGGGTAGCGGGATGCCCACGAACAGCAGCAAAGCCAAAAACAAGCCGCCCCGTCCGGTAGCGGCCACCAGCTTCTGTCCGGCCCGCTCACCCTTGACGAGAAAAAAGGAACAAATTTTACGGATATATTTCTTATTTGCGCCCCAATTCAGCACTTTTCTGGCAAAAAAGTAGATAATCGGCACCGGCAGCATATTTCCCAAAACACATACGATCAGCGCCGGGATATAGGGCAGATCATACCCTACGGCATAGACCATAGCCCCCCGCAATTCAATAATGGGCACCATGGACACCAGGAAAATAATCAAATAGTTCAGCATAATAACTCCTTGTAAGGGATTCCCCAATATTATATCACAGGACAATGCCGTGGGCAAGGGAAAATTGCCCCACAAGGAATAAAAGGAGCATCTAATAGATGCTCCCTTTTTCTCTGTAATCAGACTACCCCCTGGGCCATCATTGCGTCGGCGACTTTCAGAAATGCCGCTATATTTGCTCCAGCTACATAGTTCCCCGGCATGCCGTACTCTCTGGCGGCGCTGTCCAGGCTGCGGAAAATGCCTACCATAATATCCTTAAGCATACCATCCACTTCCCCGAAGGTCCAGTTGCGGCGGGCAGAATTTTGGCTCATTTCCAACCCGGAAACTGCCACGCCTCCGGCATTGGCAGCTTTACCGGGGCAAAACAACACGCCCCTCTCCTGCAGATATTCCGTTGCCGCCAGAGTGGTAGGCATATTGGCCCCCTCACAGACAGCAACACAGCCATTGACGACCAAACACTTTGCATCCTCTATATCCAGTTCATTCTGGGTGGCACAGGGCAGGGCTATATGGCAGGGAACGCTCCAAACACCCCGCCCCGGATGATACTGTGCCTTCGGTCTTGCCTTTACATACTCTGTCAGCCGGTCCCGGCGAACCTCCTTAATCTCCTTAAGCAGCGCCACATCGATACCCTCCGGATCGTAAACCCATCCATTGGAATCCGAACAGGTCACCGGCTTCGCTCCCAGGGCCCAGGCCTTTTCTATGGCGTATATAGCCACATTTCCACTCCCGGACACCACCACAGTTTTTCCCTGCATGCTGTGACCGCTGCTTTTCAGCATCTCCTGGGTGATATACAAAAGGCCGTACCCTGTGGCCTCAGTGCGGGCAAGAGAGCCGCCATAACTGACGCCTTTTCCTGTCAGCACACCGCCTTTATAGGATCCCCGCATACGACGATACTGCCCAAACATGTAGCCGATTTCCCTGCTGCCTACGCCAATGTCCCCGGCTGGCACGTCCTCATCCGCGCCAATGTAGCGGTGCAGCTCCGTCATAAAGCTCTGGCAAAACCGCATGATCTCCCGCTGAGATTTTCCCTTTGGGTCAAAATCCGATCCGCCCTTTGCGCCACCCATAGGCAACCCTGTCAGGGCGTTTTTGAAGGTCTGCTCAAAGCTGAGGAATTTCATTACACTAAGGTTCACTGTGGGGTGAAACCGCAGACCGCCCTTATAGGTGCCGATAGAGCCATTGAACTGGACCCGGTAGCCCCGGTTCACCTGTACCTGCCCCCGGTCATCCACCCAGGGAACAGTAAAGGTAAAATTCCGCTCGGGCATAGTCATCCGCTCCAGCAGCGCCTCCCGACGATACTTTTCTTCATTCTTTTCCACCACAGGCCGCACAGACTCCAAAACCTCCTCCACCGCCTGAATAAACTCAGGCTGGCTGGGGTTCTGCTGTATGACCCGCTGCTTGATCTCATCGATATATCCCATATAACTCCCTCCGCTAAAACAAAATCATCCGTCCCTATGGCCAATTTATGCCGCAAGGCATGTATTTGCATCCTCTACTTTACATTTTGTCAAAAAACAGTTAGAATACTCCCAGGAAGGTGATCCTATGAAAAAATGGATATACAATCTTTTGATCCTACTTTTTGTAGCTGTTTTTGTAATCAGCGCAGGCTATCTGGGCTATTACTACATAGACGCATACCGACAACAAAGCCGCTATGACGACCTGGCAGAGATGATGGAGCATGACACAACCCCCCGCCCCACTGTCAGCCAGGATAATGGGGCGGAAGCTACAGACCCCATCCCGGAAACCACCTTTGTAGAGGTCACTGACCCGGAAACCGGGGAGACTGTCCGGCTGCTTTCCAAGTTTGCAGAGCTTTACACCCTGAATAACGATATTGTAGGCTGGCTCACCATTCCGGGGACAGAAATCAACTATCCTGTAATGCAGACGCCTGACACCCCGGACTTCTACCTGAAGCACAACTTCGACAAAGAAAGCAGTTCTAGAGGCTGCCTGTATGCCCAGGAGGTCTGCGATGTCTTTTCCCCCTCGGATAACATCACCATCTACGGTCACCGCATGCGGGACGGCTCCATGTTTGCCAAGCTGGATGAATATATGGACCGGTCTTTCTTTGAAGAAAATCCCTACATTTATTTTGATACTCTCTCCGGGCTTCATACCTACAAAATCGTGGCAGTCTTTCTCACCACCGCCACCGCAGGCCAGGGCTTTCCCTACCATGAATTTGTAACCGCCGAAACCCCAGAAGCATTTGACGCCTTTGTGGATACCTGCAAAAACCTTTCCCTCTACGATACCGGCGTCACGCCGGAGCATGGCGACAAGCTGATTACCCTGTCCACCTGCGAGTACTCCCAAACCAACGGCAGACTGGTCGTGGTAGCAATGCGAATTGCATAATTCTGTTTCCGGCGCAGCCTTTTGCTGTGCCGGAATTTTTTTTTGCATTTTCAACCCCCAGGGGGGCTTACGCCGTTGCTTTTCCGATGTTATAATGCAGAAAACCAGTTTTTCAGGAGGTATTCCCATGAAGCTTACTTACGCTAAGCGCCTTGTTCTTACCGGCGTATGCGCCGCCCTGTGTGTGGTACTGCCTATGGCCTTCCACGCTTTTCCCGGAGGCGGCAGCATTTTTCTTCCCATGCACATTCCTGTGCTGCTGTGCGGCCTTATGTGCTCCTGGCCCTACGGCCTGATCTGCGGTCTGTTAGGACCTGCCATTTCTTCTCTGATGACCCAGATGCCCCCTGTGGCCGTTCTTCCCAGCATGATGGTGGAGTGCGCCGTTTACGGTTGCACAGCCGGCGCTATGATGGAGCTGGTACATACCAGGAAGACCTATCTGGACCTGTATATTTCCATGGCAACTGCCATGGTCCTGGGCAGAGTTGTGGCGGGTTTTGCAAAGGCGCTGATCTTCGCCCCGGGAACACCCCTGTTTGCCTGGGTCACCACCTCTCTTGTAGAGGGTATTCCGGGCATTGTTATTCAGCTGCTGCTGATCCCCACCATTGTGTATGCCCTGATGCGGGCAAGACTTTTGCCCCAGCGGTATTGTAAGGTTAATTGATATGAATAAAAAAGATGTAATCTCCTTTTTTGACCGGATGGCGCCCCAATGGGATGCCGACATGATCCGCTCCGACATAGTGATCGGTAATATCCTCCGTAGTGCCGGTGTAAGACCCGGGGCACGGATTCTGGATGTAGCCTGCGGAACAGGCGTGCTGATTCCCGACTATCTGGAAAGAGATGTAGCATCCGTTACCGCCGTGGACATCTCCCCTGAAATGGTGCGGATCGCCCGGGAGAAATTCCCCCAGTCCAATGTGCAGATCCTCTGCGGCGATATTGAATCCATTGGCCTGGATGAAAAATTTGACTGTATTGTGGTCTACAATGCCTTTCCCCACTTTCCGGACCCGGAGAACCTGATTCGTGTACTCAGCGGAATGCTGGCCCCCGGCGGTACACTGACTGTTGCCCACGGCATGAGCCGGGCCCACATTGATGCCCATCATAAAGGCGCCGCCAGCAAGGTAAGTGTAGGACTGATCCATGAGGACGAGCTGGCCGCCATGATGGAGCCCTACCTGCATGTATCTGTCAAGATCTCTGACGATACCATGTATCAGGTAACCGGCATAAACATCCAATAAAATCAGCGCCCCGGAATCAATTCCGG
>JAZSDS010000071.1:0-58297 GCA_045531275.1 Faecousia sp. | reverse complement strand
TTGACCAGGCCAACCTTCTCACCGTGGGCATTCAGGTAGTCGATAACCTCTTCGGCAACATCACAGAAGGAGCCCATGCAGACGATGATCCAAGTCGGAGGCCAAGCGGTCTTAGGAAGACAACTCTAGGTTGCAACTCCTTGGCTCACAGAACGACATGGCTAGATCCGACTTTTGACCAGGCCAACCTTCTCACCGTGGGCATTCAGGTAGTCGATAACCTCTTCGGCAACATCACAGAAGGAGCCCATGCAGACGATGATCCGGTCTGCATCGGGTGCGCCGTAGTAGTTAAACAGATGGTAGTTGGTACCCAACTTTTCGTTGACCTTAGCCATGTACTTTTCCACAACTGCAGGCAGCGCATTGTAGTACTTGTTGCAGGCTTCGCGGTGCTGGAAGAAGATATCGTCATTCTCGTGAGAACCGCGCATAGCGGGACGCTCAGGGTTCAGAGAATGCTTGCGGAAGGCTTCAACAGCCTCCATGTTAGTCATTTCCTTCAGGTCCTCATAATCCCAGATAGCGATCTTTTGAATCTCATGGGATGTACGGAAGCCGTCAAAGAAATTGATAAAGGGAACCCGACCCTCGATAGAAGCCAGATGTGCCACAGCAGCCAGATCCATAACTTCCTGAACATTAGACTCAGCCAGCATAGCGAAGCCGGTCTGACGGCAGGCATAAACGTCGGAATGGTCACCGAAGATGTTCAGGGACTGGGCAGAAACAGTACGGGCGGAAACGTGGAATACGCTGGGCAGCAGTTCGCCGGCGATCTTGTACATGTTGGGGATCATCAGCAAAAGGCCCTGAGAAGCGGTGTAGGTAGTGGTCAGGGCACCGGCAGCCAGAGAGCCGTGCACAGTGCCTGCAGCGCCTGCTTCGGACTGCATCTCAACCACTTTAACAGTGTCACCAAAAATGTTTTTACGCCCGGCAGCAGACCACTGATCGACATAGTCGGCCATAGGACTGGAGGGGGTAATGGGGTAGATGCCAGCAACCTCTGTAAAGGCGTAGCTGACATGAGCGGCAGCGGTATTGCCGTCCATTGTTTTGAACTTTCTTGCCAAAATTATATACCTCCTAAAGTAATCAATCTTCAACTTGTATATAATAACATCCCGTATCGCATTTGTAAAGCATTTATACGCCAATTTGCAAGAAAAACTGCATGTTATGTCGTATCAAATCTTGGTATAATTAGCATTCTATGAAAGGTATAGCAGAAAAAAGAATTGTGTTTTTTTGATGAATAGAGTATGATATACACTATAAAGGAGATGAAGGCATGGTTTGCAGTGTACGGACAATGGGAATCAATGGTATACTGGGCAGTTTTATCAGGGTAGAGTGCTATATTACCAACGGTTTGCCTGTGTTTGATATCGTTGGCTTGCCGGATATGGCAGTTAAGGAAGCAAGGGAACGGGTACGTGCTGCAGCAAAAAACAGCGGTCTGCGGTTTCCTACCGGCAGAATCACTGTTAACCTGGCACCTGCTGATTTAAAAAAGACGGGAACCCATTATGATCTTCCGATTCTCATTGGCCTTTTGTCCGCTTCAGGTGCAGTGAAAAGACCGTCGTCCAATTCGGCTTTCCTGGGAGAGCTGGGTCTGGATGGAGAGATCCGCCCCATAAAAGGCGTGTTGCCAATGGCCATTGCGGCGAAACGGGCCGGTATTGAGACGTTGTATGTACCTGCTCAAAATGCAGCGGAAGCAACGCTTTCCCGTGGACCTGCAATCTTTCCTGTAAATACAGTTTCTGAACTTGTTTCTGCGTTGAACGGTGAAACAACTCTTGTAGAAGAGCCAATTTGGGTACCGGACCGCAGTGTTGTCAAGCATTTGGATTTTAAGGATGTTCTTGGCCAGGAAAACGCAAAGCGGGCAATGGAGATTGCAGCAGCGGGCAGTCATAATATCCTCCTGATTGGCCCTCCGGGTTCAGGAAAAAGCATGCTTAGTAAGCGACTGCCGTCTATTTTGCCGGATATGACATGGGATGAATCCCTGGAAGCAACTCAGATATATTCTGTCTTGGGCATGCTGACACCACAATCACCTCTTGTCATACAAAGACCCTTCCGTTCTCCTCACCATACAGTATCCAACATGGGATTGACCGGCGGTGGTACCAATCCCAAACCCGGTGAAATTTCTATGGCTCATAAAGGTGTCCTCTTTCTGGATGAATTGACAGAATTTAAAAAGGACACACTGGATCTGATGCGACAGCCGTTGGAGGATGGACAGGTGACAATATCCCGTGTTTCCGGTTCTGTTACATATCCTGCAGAATTTATGCTGGTGTGTGCTATGAATCCCTGCAAATGCGGTTGGTATGGCGATGTGTCCGGTCGATGCACATGCTCCGAGCAGTCTGTAGCCCATTACAGGAGTCGTATTTCCGGTCCTCTTTTGGACCGCATCGATATTATAATCGAGGTTCCTGCTGTGCCTTTTGAGGATCTGCGCAGGAGGGAAGAAGCAGAACCATCCAGTGAGATCAAGAAGCGCGTGGACAGGGCCAGGGGTATACAAAATCGCCGTTTTGGTCAGACAGGTATGTGCAATTCCCGAATGGGTCCTGAGGAGCTTAGGAAATACTGCGCGCTGGATGATGAGGCAGTCAGTCTTATGCGACAGGCTTTTGATGTATTTGGCCTGACAGCCAGAAGCTACGATAAGATATTAAAGGTGGCAAGAACCATTGCGGATCTGGAAAGAAGCCCCATGGTAACAAGCGATCATATCGCGGAAGCCATTCAATACAGAACAGTAAATTTTTAAGTGAGGTATATTGCTTTGAGTGAAATTTTCCTGCTAAAGCTGGGTGAAATTGTATTAAAGGGCGCAAATAAGCGTCAGTTTGAAGACAAGCTGCGTCAGAATGTAAGGCGCAGAATGAAGCCCTATGGAAATTTTGATGTTTATATCATGCAGTCTACAGTCTACGTAGAACCCATGGATGAAATGGCAGATGTAGATGCTGCCTGGGAGGCTTGCCGCAGCATATTCGGGCTGGTAAGTCTTTGCCGCAGTCGCGCATGTGAAAAAGATATAGACAGTATCTATAATACGATCCAGGAGTATTTGGGTGAGGATCTGGACTGCGCGGAATCCTTTAAAGTGGAATCCAAGCGCTCTGACAAGGCCTTTCCCATGACATCTATTGCTATTTCCCAGGAAATTGGGGGTCGACTTGCGGAAGCCCATCCTGATTGCCGTGTTGATGTGCACAATCCCGCTTATACTGTTTATGTGGAGGTCCGGGATCTTGCGGCTTATGTTCACGGTCCTGCGGTGCCAGGTGCAGGCGGACTGCCAACGGGCGTAGGCGGTAGGGCTATGTGCCTGCTTTCCGGAGGTATTGATTCTCCTGTTGCTGCGTACATGATCGCAAAGCGCGGTGTGGAGATTGAAGCAGTACACTTTTTCTCCTATCCATACACTTCCCAGTTAGCTCGTGATAAAGTTATGGAGCTTGCCCGATTGGTCACGAAATATTGCGGCAGAATGACTGTAAATATCGTGAGCTTTACCCAGATTCAAGAAGCGATTCGCGATAACTGCCCGGAGGAATTTTTTACGCTGATTATGCGCCGTTTTATGATGGAAATATCTCAGCGGATCGCAAAGGACGATGGCTGTAAAGCACTGATAACCGGTGAAAATCTGGGCCAGGTTGCAAGCCAGACAATGGAGGCAATGGCGGTTACAGGAGCAGTTGTGGACATTCCTGTATTTATGCCGCTGGTGGGTATGGATAAAGAAGAGATCATTACAATTGCACGAAAGATAGGAACTCTTGAAACCTCTATTTTGCCTTACGAAGATTGCTGCACTGTTTTTACACCCAAGCATCCAAAGACAAAGCCTACTCTTAGTCAGGTCGTCAATGCTGAGCGAAAGCTGGACCGTGAGGCGCTGATTCAGGAGGCACTGGCAAGCGTAGAAAAGATTGTGGTGAAGTATGATGACGAACCTTTGCTCTGATATTTTAGCAGCCCTAAAGGGACGCAAACTGGTCACAGCGGAAAGCTGCACCGGAGGCGGTATTGGCGCGGAACTGACCGCCATACCGGGTAGCTCCTCAGTCTACAAAGGCGGCATTATTTCTTATACAAACGATGTTAAGATTGCTCAGCTGCATGTTCAAAAAGAGCTGCTTGATAGTGTTGGAGCGGTTTCTGCTCAGGTTGCGGAAGCCATGGCCGCAGGTGTCAGGGAAGCGTTGCAGGCGGATGTAGCGGTCTCCGTTACAGGTCTGGCTGGCCCCGGCGGTGACGAATTTGGAAACCCTGTTGGGACAGTTTATATTGGTTATTCTGACAGTAAAATTACCGTATCTCAGGAATTTCATTTTACAGGTAATAGAGAATCTATACGACAGCAGGCGAAGGAAGAGGCGCTAAAAATAGTCTTGAAAAACAACAGATAGAAAATACCTCCCAGACAATCCGTCTGGGAGGAGAAATACAACTGTGTCGATTAAAAGATTTTTGGTATTAGGGCTTGACAAAACCGATCTGATAGGGTAATATAAGCAAGCTGACTGTAAGTCGATATGGAGAAGTCGCGTAGCTGGCCGAGCGCGCACGATTGGAAATCGTGTATACCCCAAAAGGGTATCGAGGGTTCAAATCCCTCCTTCTCCGCCATAAAACATCCACACCTTTTGGTGTGGATGTTTTATACTTTGAGGGGATTTGAAGCGCATAAATGCAACATGTCGGTGGCATGTTGTAGCCACCGGTGCAAACACTGGTGGCTACATTTTTTCGCCTTTGGGACCCTTCCTTCTCCGCCATAAAAAGGACCACACCTTTGGGTGCGGTCATGTCTGCGTTGTTTAAGATCAAAATTTCAGTTGACATACCTATCAAAAGTTTATATAATGTTAACGCTCAAATGAGGCCTGTTTTGCTACTGTGGCTCAGTCGGTAGAGCAGCTGATTCGTAATCAGCAGGTCGCCGGTTCAAGTCCGGCCAGTAGCTCCAAAAATCCCGAATGCTTATGCATTCGGGATTTTTACTATCATTCAGCAAAACGCAGCAGGGAAGTGGCATCCAGTTTGTTGTAAGATTTCAGAAATGCTGCCAGCTCTGTGGCGATTCTTTTTGTTCCGCCCAAGGTGTTGCTTTCAATGTTCAACGGGAGCAGGGGATCATGAAGAGAGAGCCGAAGCAAGAACCAGCCATTGCCGTGCTGTTCATCCAGGTTCACACGAACGCCCTCATAATTGTCAGAGGCAAGGGACCAACCGGACTGCTTTGCGGCATATTCTTTCAGAGATTCAATAACTTCTGTGCCGTAGTTCTTGAAATCTTCTACAAGGATATTCATACGGAATTCAACGCTCTCCGCGGGCTCTTCCAGAGATGCAATGAGGGATTCCAGTGTGTAACCCTCTTTTTTGCACCGAGCCAATTCAATGAGCAGTTTTGTAACCAGGTATGCGCCGTCATCCAGGAAGTAATTCTCTTTCAGAGCACCGTGACCGGAAGTCTCTATTGCCAATTGGCTGTCTTGACCCTGTGCATTCAGACGGATGGATTCGTTAATAACATTACGGTATCCCCGCTTAAAGCGATGATGCACGCCGCCCTTGTCTGCAATAAATTTAGCAAGGCCCGTGGAAGTGATCGAATCGGTGACGATTGTTGTGCCGGGATGCTCTCTCAGCAGGATTGCAGCGAGCATGGCAATGATGCGGTTCCGGTTCAGCTCACTACCATCGCTGAGAACAGCACCTGCGCGGTCAACATCTGTATCAAAGATGATACCAAGATCAGCATTTGTCTGCCGAACTGCTTCAATGATGCTTTCCATAGCTTCTTTATTCTCAGGATTTGGAATATGATTGGGGAAGCTGCCGTCCGGATCCAGGTACCGGCTGCCTTCGGTGATGGCGCCAAGTGGCTTGAGGACTTTGTCAACATAGAAACCGCCGGCACCGTTACCGGCATCCACTACGATACGGAAGCCATCCAGAGGCTTGTCACAGTCCGTAGCATTACGGATTTTATTTGCCAGAATAGTAGCATAGGTATCCATGAACTCGGCACTATCAAGCGTCCCTTTTGGGAGGCTTAGAGTGTCGTCGTTTTCTGCGTAAGTGAGAATCTGTTTGATGTCAGAAGATTCCAGACCACCGTCTTTTGTGAAGAACTTAAAACCGTTACGGTTGAAGGGTAGATGACTTGCTGTGATCATAACAGAACCATCAAATGCATAACCCTCTGTAACTGTGGACATAAACATAGCAGGTGTGCTTGCCATGCCGAAATCAGTTACATTCAGACCTTGCCGGGTCATAGCGTCGCAGATCCAGCCGCAAAGTGCTTCACCCGAAAGCCTGGAATCCCGTCCTACTGCTACACGCAGGCCGTCAATTTTTCCAGTTTTCTTGCTGAGCCACACAGCAAAACCCCGACCAATATCCCGACAGACCTGCTCAGTCAGATTTACATGTTGACCCTCAATGCCCTCAAGCGCAACACCACGGATATCGCTTCCGTTTTGCAGTTTTTTATATTCCATGATTAATGCCTCCTGTTGATTCTCTTGTACATGGTTTGTCAAATTGTAGCATAATTAAGAAAAATAATCAATGCGTATTACCTGAATAATTATTAAAGAAGTGTTGTAATATAGAAAACCGGAGCAGCGAAGGTGCGCTGCTCCGGACAAATCATTTCGTATCAGACTCATTCAGGGGCTGGAATTTGTGCTCTCGTTTGATATAGGTTATAAGGTAGTCAGCAAAGGATATTACCATGAATACGATGTCTACAACAGCAATAGCGTTTACAGTACTCTCGCTAAGAGTCGGGAGCATCACCATCAGGATCAAGCTAACAAATAAAACTGTTGTACATACCTTGCCGGAGAATAGTGCACCTTTCAGCATTTTTCCTTTCTTAAGGTTAATACCGCCTGCAATCAGCTGGAAGCCTTCCTTAACTACAAACAAACCAACAAGATACCTAAGGATTGGATATTTCATAGCAAGGCATAGAATCAGCGCGAATTGAGTGGCTTTGTCAGCTAGGGGATCCAAAATCTTTCCTACGGTGGAAATCATATTGAAATGCCGGGCTATCTTACCGTCAATCAAATCCGTTAGGCAGGAAACTGCCAGAATGCCGGCAGCAATGTAATAATCTGAAGCTTCCCGCGCGTTGATGTATATGACCACATATACCGGTATCAGAACAAGCCGAAACAGGCTTAGAAGATTCGGAATGGTCAATATCTCTTTTTTCCAATCTTTGATAAACATGGTGACTCCTCCGGGAAAACTTGCCAATTGTAGATAGTCATATTATAGGTGTTTTTTTTCGCTGAATCAAGTGTTTCATTGCTGAAATTAAAGAATTTAAAAATTGTTCACTATTGTAATCTTTTGGTAGCGTTGTGATGTGCATTCAATGTGAATTGGTGGACAAGATGTTTCCATGTAATCTTGTCAAATTCGCCTGTTTCAGGAAGAGCTGCCAATCTTTGAAACTGAGCCAGTGACGATGTTGTGGTGTTGTCCATAATTCCGCTATGTCCTGGTGGTTCAATGGTTGGATGATCCTGAGAAAGCTGTGTGAGCATACCTTGCAGCAGATATACATAGGGGCTACTGTCGCCGTAACGAAACACCTGACCTGGATCGATAATGATCTCAATAGGTTGCGCTTTTCCTATTCGGATCAAGGCTGGTTCGTAGCTGGATACGATCAGATCCCATGTGGGCTGATCTACAATGCCTGTAACAGGGATACCCTGTTGTCGCTGAAAAGCCGTTACCGCATTGGTGGTATCCGGACCATAGATGCCGTCTGGAACTACTGTGGGAAGCCTTCTGTCATCCTCTGCAAGAACCCGCAGCATTGTCTGCAGGCTTCTCACAGGCTGCTGTACAAAGGATTCAGGTGGTCTCATCGAACTACCTCCTGTCGGACCGGGTCTTGGGTTCCTGTGCTCAGATCCCGACCGGGGAACTGGGTCAAGGTTGTGGTTCTTGCATAGCTTATTCCTTGATTGCCATTTGCAGATCTATTGTTATTTGCAGTGCCGCCGGATCCGGGGAAGCTTGTGCCGCTGCGGAGCGTTGTGTTTTCTATGCCGGAATACTGATCGTATATCTGATCCCAGGTCTGGGCGCCAACGGTGCCGGTTTCCGGAAGTCCAAAACGTCGCTGCGCTGCCAGCACTGCCGCCCGTGTTGCCGGGCCATAAACACCATCGACCGAGACCGGTGGAATACTGGAGATATAGGATGATAGAACAGACAGCATATATTGCAGTAACCGAACTTTCTCGCCTGTGTCTCCAACTTCCAATCCGTTAGGTGGTGACCAGTTGATTGCATAAAATCTCTGCCCCTGACTGCGCAATTCTGACAAACTTGTAACGCCTGTATAAAGACGCACAATTTCATACCACGTGGCCGGTCCTACAATTCCGTCAGATGTAAGACCGAAAATTTGCTGAAATGCTGTTACAGCAGCCTCTGTTCTGCTGCCGAATATTCCATCAACTGCCGGTATTTTGGGAATTGCAGGATAATTTTGAGAGATTCTGTTTAGCGCTACCTGGATAACCACAACGTTTGGACCGGTGCTGCCCCGCCGTAGCGGCGTTCCGGGATAGGAGGAAGTAATGCCCCGAATCGGTGCGTTCAGAACCGTTTCCACATCACCATAGTAGCTTCTTAGTATCTGTTCTGAGGAATATCCCTGCTGCGCGAGATTTTGGCTTCCCCATTGGCTGAGCCCTTCACAGGTAACGGTAGTTCCGTTACAAAATTTTGCTGCCAGAGGCTCAACAAAACCCGGCCTGCGCAGGTAGTCATTAAATAATTCATCCACCAAGCGTGAAATGTTCTCAAAATAACTTCTGCCATTTACAAACGCCTGATCATATGCGGTTGAATTTGTAATATCAAAATCGTAACCTCTGCTGCGATAAAATTCTGTATATACCCGATTCAGAGCAAAGGATACAATAGCCAGAATGTTTGATCGAAGTGCACTTTCATCCCATGTTGGGTATATTTCGCTGGATGCTACATTTTTTACATAGTCGGAAAATGGAACGGTCACATTTGCGGCATTTGATGATGGAGAACCCAAATGGACTGTGATCCGCTGAGGTACATAGGGAGTTACAGGAGGCATTTATCATATCCTCCTTATAAATTTTGAGGTGGTGTGTTAAAAGTTTCTGCCTTGTTCCATCTGTCCGGAAACTCAGAGAGAGGTATCATCTCCAGATTCTGATCTGTGATTGTATTCGCAAAAATTTGCAAATTTTCTACATTGATTTCTTCGTAGTTTTCCGATCTTGCATATAGGTTGACTACTGTAAAAGGAATGACCCCTGTGTTTGGACTTTGACTTGCAGATAGATCAGGTACAGTAATACTGACCGGTGTGTCAAGCATCCCGTTTCGGTTTGTAAGTCGCATAGCGATGGCAGCACCGCTTGTATCTGTAATTGTAACAGCAACATCCTGTAGTGGAATTTGCGCGGTGCTTGTATACGCATGTACCTGTATGTAGCCAGTTGCGCTCAACTGATCCCCTCCTTTAATAAACTCGATAACAGTATATTCCGCAACAGAAAAATGGTGCAGGGATATTATACATACCCCTGCATTTGTCGCACATTTTCTGTTTCGCAGTCTAGTAATTTCTGTGTCAGACGCGCAATTGCTGCGTCCTCTTGTTTGCTATGATGCTGCTGCTTAAGACTCTTGATCATACCCCGTGTGTTACCTTGGATCATCATAGCTGCGATCTTAGAATCCACATTGCCAAACATCAGATTCATTCTTGCATAGGCCATTGACATGCTCTTTGACATAGGGTCAATATTGCTCAGTTCCCACCCCCGCGCAGATGCGATGGAGCAGGCCTCCCGTTCGATAGAGTCGTATTCCTGGAGTTGTGACTTTAATTCATTTTTTAATTCCGAACGGACAGCGTATGGCATTACCGCCCGAATCCCGACCTGACCCATTTGTGTTGTTTTTAGTACAGAGGCCAACATATCCTTACTGCTCTTCATTTTTATCACCCATATAAAGTATGTCAAAATTTTTGAGGTTAATGCACGCTTTCTTAGATCACACATAAAATATTGTGTAAGAAAGGGGATGTGTATATGTGCGGAATTGCAGGAATGATTGGACGGGCTTTTAATGAAACTGCTGCAGATGAAATGCTCGCCACAATGAAAAGAAGAGGGCCGGATGAACAAAATATAGTAAGTATTGATGATTGTTTGCTGCTACATAGCAGATTGGCTATTATAGATCCGAGGCGTGGCAAACAACCCATGCATTTAGGCTGGGCTGGGGAAAACTATACGATAGTATATAATGGGGAACTGTATAATACGAATGAAATCCGCAGCATACTTATAAAACTTGGTCATGATTTTCAGAGCCATTCTGATACAGAAGTGGTACTTCATGCTTATGCGCAATGGGGCGAGGATTGTCTTTATAAATTTAACGGCATTTTCGCCTTCGGTGTGTGGGAGCATAAAAGAAGAAAGCTGTTTCTGGCTCGGGACCGTGTGGGTGTTAAACCGTTATTCTATCATGTAAAGAAGGATGCATTTGTTTTTGCCTCAGAAATTAAGACAATTCTTGCTCATCCGGATATCAAACCGATGCTTGATGCGGAAGGGGTTGCGCAGCTGTTACTTCTGGGTCCCGGCAGATTGCCGGGAAGTGGCGTATTGAAAGACATTTATGAACTGGAACCCGGTTGTTTCGGCGTTTTTTACGGCGGGAAATGGACATGGAAGCGCTACTGGAAACTGGTGGACAGGGAGCATACAGATACATTTGCAGAGACATCAGAAAAGGTGAGGTATTTAGTCACAGATGCGATTCGGAGACAAATGGTTTCAGATGTTAAAATCGGTACATTTCTATCAGGCGGTTTGGATTCCAGCCTGATTTCTTCTGTGTGTGCCAGAGAAATGCAGGAAAGAGGGGAGACGCTCACAACTTTTTCAGTAGACTATGAAAATAATGAAAAGTATTTTGTTCCCGGAAAATTTCAGCCCAATTCTGACGGATCATATATTCGCATCATGCAGGATTATATTGGTTCAGACCACCATTGGACCGTCATTAAACCCGACGAACTTGTTAACGCACTGGAGGAGGCTACCATGGCAAGAGATCTTCCAGGTATGGCGGATGTTGACTTCTCCCTCTTGCTGTTCTGCGGGAATATTCGTAGAGAGGTAAAGGTCGCTTTGTCGGGGGAATGCGCCGATGAAATTTTTGGCGGTTATCCGTGGTATCGGGACCCAGAGGTGCGCGCTTTGAGTGGGTTTCCGTGGGCTCAGAACACAAAAGAACGGGCAGGTTTTCTAACATTGTACACATTAGAAAAAATCAATCCGCAAGAATATATTAACGATAAGTATAATGAAACAATTAATCAATGTGACATTCTGCCAGGCACATCGCCGCAAGATCGAAGAATTAAAGAGATGGTAAACCTAAATCAGCGTTGGTTCATGCAAACGCTCCTTGACAGAAAGGACAGGATGAGCATGTATCATGGGCTTGAGGTGCGTGTGCCTTTCTGTGATTACAGAATTGCTGAGTATTTATACAGTGTTCCTTGGGAATACAAGGATTATAACGGACGTGAAAAAGGATTGTTGCGGCACGCAATGGCAGGGTACTTGCCGGAGGAAGTGTTGTACAGAAAAAAGAGTCCCTACCCTAAGACATGGGACCCTCGTTACATGGAGCTTGTCAGCGAAAAATTGATGGAGCTGTTAAATCAAAATAATGCTCCAATATTTGAAATTGTGAACAGAAAAGCGTTGGAAAATTTATTGAATGCGGAATATGTGTGGCCTTGGTATGGCCAGTTGATGAAAACGCCACAAACAATCGCATATATGCTTCAAATCAATTTCTGGATGGAAAAATATAACATCCAGGTTGTTTGATTGACCGTTCCGGTAATATGTGCTAGAATCGTTAAAAACAACAGATTTTAATGGAGAAATAAAATATGCGAAAAACAAAGATTATTTGCACTATCGGCCCTTCCAGCGAAAATGAAGAAACCTTGATCCAGATGTGTAAGGCAGGTATGAATGTTGCCCGGCTCAATTTTTCCCATGGAACTCACCAGGAGCACAAGCGAAAAATTGAACTGGTCAAGAAAGTGCGGAAAGCGCTTAATATGCCTATCGCCATCATGCTGGATACAAAAGGTCCTGAATACCGCATCGGAACCTTCCTGGACAATCAGGCTACAGTTAAAGAGGGCGATCTGTTTACCTTTACAACAAAGGGTGTAGAGGGTGATGCAACAAGGGTATCTGTAAATTACAAAGATCTTATTAAAAACCTTTCTGTAGGTGACAAGATCCTTGTTAATAACGGACTTGTGATATTCGAGGTAGAAAAACTTGAGGAATGCGATGCTGTGTGCCGTGTTATTACCGGTGGTGTGCTCAGCGACAGAAAGAGTATGTGTTTTCCTAACAAGGTAATGACAGGTCCTTATTTGTCAGAACAGGATAAGGCAGATCTGCTGTTTGGAATCGAAAATGATGTGGATTTTGTTGCTGCTTCCTTTGTGTCCACACGGGAAGATATAACGGAATTGCGTGATTTTATGAAGGCTAACGGCGGCGAGGATATTGATCTGATCGCAAAGATCGAAAATCGGGCAGGTGTAGATAATGTTGAGGAAATCTGTGACTGTTGCGAGGGGATAATGATCGCAAGAGGGGATCTGGGTGTTGAGATTCCTTTTATCGAGGTGCCTGCCGTACAGAAAATGCTCATTAGCAAGTGCCGTCTTTTGGGCAAACGGGTTATTACAGCTACGGAAATGCTGGAGTCTATGATCTACAATCCAAGACCGACCCGGGCAGAAATTTCCGATGTTGCCAATGCTGTCTATGATGGAAGCTCTGCTATTATGCTCTCCGGAGAGTCTGCGGCAGGTAGATACCCTGTTGAGGCGGTGCGGAATATGGCGCAAATTGCGGAGTATACCGAGAAACATACGAGCTACCGCAGGCGTTTTTATAACACACAATTCAGGATTCATAATAATCTTGATGCGATTTCTCATGCAACCTGTTCCATGGCCATCGATGTAGATGCTAAGGGAATTGTGGTGTGCTCCACATCCGGAAAGACTGCAATGATGGTGAGCCGTTTTCGTTGTCCCGTTGATATTATAGGCATGACAACCATCCGGAAAGCCTGGTATAAACTAGCTCTCAGTTGGGGTGTTACACCGGTTTTGGTACAGGAGTTCTCTTCGATGGATGTTATGTTCTTTCACGCTCTTGCAAGTGCGAAAGAATGTTTTGGTCTTCAACCTGGTGATAATGTCGTATTGACCGGCGGTCCAATTAACGGAAAGACAGGAAATACCAACACCATAAAAGTTGAGCAAATATAGCAGTTATCCGATAATGAAAGGAAGGTGCCGCCAATGCAGCACCTTCTTTTAGTTTTCGTACCGAATTTGTTGTTGCGTTATTAAGGGGAATGTGCGTAGTTTGTCAGAACATAAATCTTCATGGAACATATTAACCGCTGAG
The DNA here is from genome assembly GCA_045531275.1 of Faecousia sp. GTDB lineage: Bacteria > Bacillota > Clostridia > Oscillospirales > Oscillospiraceae > Faecousia. Next base: position 44,684 of record JAZSDS010000071.1, on the reverse strand, counting down.
ATCTGACTGTTTTCATAGGTGGTATAGTAATATATTCCCTTGTTTGTATTACAGCAGGAAGCGTAGACTGTTTTTTCGAAGGTACCATTCACTTTTACACATCCGCGTTGCTGTGCAACAGAATTCAAAATGTGAAAAAATTGACTGATGCTTGCAGATTCATTGTCTTCAGAAATTGAGTTGAGTTTTGTAAATGCAGCCTTAATAAATCTGGATGCAGAGGATAGATCGCCAGGCAGACCAATCGCTCCCATCCCGCGACTATAGGGAGCTAGATTAATTCTGTTTGTAAATCGGTTTACAGGCTCTTCGTGCGTTAAATTTAGATAATTACTGAGATTATACATATGAAAATCAAAAGGCGGGTTGTTTGTCAGAACACCCACAGGATTATCATAAAGAGTAATGCCTGATTTTGTTGGTTCTATTACTAAAGAACCGGATTTGTCGTTCAAAAGCCAATGAAGCGGTGTCAATGGATACTTGTTACTAAAAGGAATTTCTGTAATGTTTGCGTTTCTCATGAGTTCACGCGCTTCTATTAAATTTTTACACTGACCAAGGATCCAGGGTATAAACTCAAAAGGTGTTATATTATGGCAGTTTTTCTTAGCAGGATGATAAACAGCATTTCCCGGGAAATTGAGTCCTGCTATGCTTAGACCATGCTCGTTGGTTGCGTCGTAATATAGTGGGTAGTCGTTTGAAACTGTAGCTATGCCGATCATTGCGTAATGTGTCTTCTGCGTAGGAAAACATCGGTAATTAAGCGGATATGCTCTGGGAGTAAAAACAACCTCCTCATGGTAGGATATTTCAATATCCAAATTTCGACCAAAATAATGATCTTTTGTTTGATAACAAATAGCTGTGCACATGATCTAACCTCCTTTATAATTGTAGTATACCGCATCTCGGGTGGTAGCTTGCAAATTATTCGCAGAGATTAAAATTTGTGCTTTTTATAAATAAGTGGATGTGATATAATACATTTTGGAGGTGTCCTTATGCTGACTTATGAACAGGTAACCAAAAGTGAGGCGATCAGAACATATATAATCCGAGCAGACGAATCCTTAGTTGCCCTGGGCTACACAGAGCACAGCTTTGCCCACGTTGTCCATGTTGCACAGACAGCAGGATATATTTTAGAAACAATGGGTTTTGATGAACGGACTGTTGAACTTGGAAAAATAGCCGGGTATCTCCATGATATTGGTAATCTTGTGAACCGCAAGGATCATTCCCAATCCGGAGCAGTCATGGCATGGAGTATACTGAACGATATGGGGTGCGACCCATCCGAGATCGCAACCATTGTTACTGCCATTGGAAACCATGATGAAGGAACCGGAGTGCCAGTAAATGCTGTTGCCGCTGCGCTGATCCTTGCGGATAAGGCGGATGTTCGTCGTTCCCGTGTCCGTAATAATGATGTTTTAACATTTGATATTCACGACAGAGTGAATTACTCCGTAAAAAAGTCACTTTTAAGGATTAAGGACGACAAAACTGTTGTTGAGCTTGACCTTACTGTAGACACCCAGTATGGCACCATAATGGATTACTTTGAAATCTTCATGGGGCGTATGATCTTATGCCGAAAAGCAGCGGAGAAACTGGGCTTAAAATTTACACTGATGATCAACAATCAACAATTAATATAAAAACCGGAGGCATTTGCCTCCGGTTTAATATAGTGTTTACAGGTTGTAATAACGGTCAAACTCAGCAGGGTGGGGGATTGCTGCCATCTGGCTGCACTCCGCACGCTTAGACTTAATGAAGTTCTTGATAAGCTCTTCGGGGAAGACACCGCCAGCAGTCAGGTAATCGTAATCTGCCTCCAGAGCGTCCAGAGCTTCATCCAGAGAAGTGGGCAGACCCTTCAGCTTTGCTTTCTCTTCATCAGGCAAGTTGTACAGGTTCATATCATAGGGACCCCAACCGTTTTCATGGGGATCGATCTTGTTCTTAATACCGTCCAGACCAGCCATCAGGATTGCCGCGTAGCAGAAATAGGGGTTGCAGGTAGCATCCGGGTTGCGCAGCTCAAAGCGACGCAGCTTGGGGGACTTGGCGTATGCAGGGATCCGGATAACAGCGCTACGGTTAGAAGTAGCATAACCCACGGTAACAGGTGCTTCGAAGCCGGGGACAAGACGCTTAAAGGAGTTTGTACTGGGGTTGGTGATAGCACACAGGGAAGCAATGTGCTTCAGCAGGCCACCCATGAAGTAATGAGCTTCCTTGCTCAAGTTGGAGTAGCCGTTATCATCAGAGAATACAGGCTCGCCATCCTTCAGAAGCAGCATGTGGACATGCATGCCGCTGCCAGCTTCACCATAGACAGGCTTAGGCATGAAGGTAGCAGATTTACCGTGCTTCAAAGCAGTGTTGCGGATGATATATTTGATCATCATAGTTGCATCAGCCATTTTGGACATCTCGCCCAGCTGAGGCTCGATCTCAAACTGTCCGGAGGCGCTGACCTCAGGATGATGATATTTGATCTTGATACCAGCCTCCTCCATGAGCATGCACATTTCGCTGCGGCACTCATAGGTGGTATCAAAAGGCTTTGCAACATGGTAATTTTTCTGCTTGGGGACGATTACACCGTGACCCTGAACACCGCTGTTCCAGTGAGCCTGTTCAGCATCTACGCTTGCGCCGATGGAATTAGCCTGAACTTCCCAGGCCACATCATCAAACAGATAGAACTCGAATTCAGGCAGGATCAGCATGGTGTCAGCAATACCGCTGTCACGCATATACTTCTCAGCAGCCTGAACGATATTTCTGGGGTACTGTGCCAGAGGGCGGTTCTCGGGGTTGTCAATGATCATAGCATTGCCGGTCATTGACAATGTGGGGATTTCGCAAAAAGGATCGATAACGGCGGTGTCAGGGTCAGGAATGAACACCATATCGCTCTTCTCAACAACAGCATAGCCGTAATTGGATGCGTCGAAACCAACACCGTTTTTCATTGTATCTTCATTAAAATTCTTGGCGGGGATGGTAACATGTCGGTATTGACCGTTGATGTCCACCATTTTGAAGTCCACCATTTCGATGTGGTTGGTTTTAATAAGAGCAATTACGTCTTTTACAGTTTTTGCCATATTAACACTCCTTATATTAAAATATGTTATAGTATAACAAACTCTTCCAATTTCGTCAATGTGTATTAGGGCTGTTGCGTGTCAAAAATCCACGCTTTCTTTATAACTGATTGATGTTTTTTTGTGCACCTTAAGTATAAAATATCAACGTAATATTCTTCTTGCAATGATCATTCACCCAAGATTATGTGATAAAAATATATCCTATAAGACAAAAAAGTATTTACAAACATAAATCTTAGGTGTATAATTTTGTGTGGGGTAATTATCTCTAATCCAACTTTGGAGCGTGATGAAACAATGAAACTTATCATTAAGAATGACTACGACGAAATGTCTGCCTGGACAGCGCAGCATATCGCCAATGCTATCAACAATCACAAGGGTGACCGTCCTTTTGTTCTGGGTCTACCCACCGGTTCTTCTCCTTTAGGAACTTATAGAAAGCTTATTGAGATGAACAAAGCGGGCAAGATCACATTCAAGAATGTTGTTACCTTTAATATGGACGAGTATGTGGGCCTTCCCAGAGAGCATGACCAGAGTTACTGGTATTTCATGCATGACAATTTCTTTAACCACATCGACATTCCTGCTGAGAATGTAAATATTCTTAACGGCATGGCAGAGGATCTGGAAGCTGAGTGCAAGCGTTATGAGGACAAGATTGCCTCCTACGGCGGTATTGATCTGTTCCTGGGTGGTAGCGGCGTAGACGGTCACATTGCTTTTAACGAGCCCTTTACATCCCTGACATCCCGAACAGGTATCCGCGCCTTGACGCAGGACACCCTGATTGCTAACTCCCGGTTCTTTGACAACGACCCAAACAAGGTCCCCAAGACTGCGCTTTCTGTAGGTGTTGGTACCGTTTGCGATTCTAAGCAGGTTCTGCTGGTGATCAACGGTCACAACAAAGCCCGCGCACTGCGTCATTGCGTGGAGGGTGGCGTTGATCATGCCTGGACCATCAGTGCCCTGCAGCTCCATCCCGATGGCATCATTGCCTGCGATGAGGCTGCCTGCGGCGAGCTGAAGGTGGATACATATAAGTATTTCAAGGAAATCTATAAAGACGAGCTGTAATGCTTTATTTAGAATGCGGCCCTTGAGGGCGGCATTCTTATGTAGAAAATTAACCGGTGACTGCAACGGCAGTCACTGGTTTTCTGGTCGGAGTGTCGGGATTCGAACCCGAGGCCTCTTGGACCCGAACCAAGCGCGATACCAAACTTCGCCACACCCCGATAGCCACAATATTATAAGGAAATATTCCTGCATTGTCAAGACCTTGTCGCACAATTAACCAACACGCATTTACACTGCGATTGCTGCGTAAAATGTTGCTGTAGGGGGTGTAGTGTTGGGATATCGTATTGAATATGGACAAACAATAACAAAGGTTAAATTAAAGGAAAAAGTAAGAAATATAAGAATCGAATGGCTGTTAAAGACTATAGCGGCAGGCTGTGTGCTGTTATTTTTGGCGTTTCTGTGGGGGAAGGAAAATGTACGCACATTTTTTATCCCCGGCGATCCGGATGTTACAGGGCATGCAGCAAAATGTTTCGTAGAGGATGTTCGTAACGGCGAATCCATAAGTGATGCTTTTGCGGCTTTTTGTATGGAGATTATAGAAAATGCAGGCCTTCCGGAATAGGGGCATTTTTATAGAACCGAGGTTCTATATTGCGGTAGCGTTCTTTTTCTTGCTTTTACCTATTCGGTGGGTAACTGCTTGGTTGCTTGCAGCACTCTTTCATGAATTATGCCATTATGGTGCTTTGAAAATTTGCAGAATTCCAATATATAAAATTAGTGTTGGTTTATCCGGTACGGTTATTGAGACCGGGTTTATGACAGGAATCACAGAGGGCATTTGCGCCTTAGCCGGGCCCGTCGGCGGGATTCTCCTAATTCTGATATATAATTGGTTTCCCCTTGTTGTGATATGTGCGTTTATTCAATCTGTTTACAATTTAATTCCGTTATATCCCCTGGATGGCGGGAGAGTCTTGCGTTGCTTTCTTGGATTGCTTATAGGAGAGAGCAATATGATTAGGATTTGTACATATATTGAAGCAATAATTTTTGCGGCATTATTTGGATTGTCCCTGTATGCCTGGTTAAGAATTGGTTTGGGGCCTTTGCCGACTGCTTTTTCTGTGCTGTTGTTTATTAAAAACAGGAAAATAAAATTTCCTTGCAAACGGAGTAAACAAATAGTACAATGATTTCGGCAGAAAAGGACCAAACTCTATCAGAATCAGTGAGGAATAACAATGAATCAATTACTGCAAAGGATCCTGCCGACGGTGCAAAAACCTGCACGCTATACCGGGGGAGAGTACAATGAAATAAAAAAGAATTTGTCCCAGGTTCGAGTCCGGGTAGCATTTTGTTTCCCGGATACCTACGAAATTGGTATGTCCAATGTAGGTATGCGGATTCTCTACGGCGTAATGAACAATATGGAAGGCGTTTGGTGTGAGCGCGTATTTGCCCCCTGGGCAGATATGGAAAACGCTATGCGCGAAAACAATCTCCCTCTCTGGGCCCTTGAGAGTCAGGATTCTGTTAAAGATTTTGATATGGTAGCGTTTACCATTGGCTACGAAATGTGTTATACAAACATTTTGAACATGCTAAATCTCGCACAAATTCCTCTACATGCAAAGGATCGGCATGGACTTAAAAATATCGTATTTGCCGGTGGCGTGTGCGCATTCAATCCCGAGCCTTTGGCAAACTTCGTGGACTTTTTTTCCATTGGAGAGGGCGAGGATATTACACCTGAAATTCTTTGTCTCTACGATCGCGCTAAGGCTGAGGAATGGAGCAAAAGGGATTTTCTAATAGAAGTGTCCAAGATCCCCGGTGTATATGTCCCGTCGTTTTATGAGCATTATTATAATAATGACGGAACGCTGCGCGAAATAGTCCCGGTGAACGGTGCACCACAAAAGGTAACAAAGCGCATTGTAGAAAATCTGGATACAGCATACTATCCCACAAATATGATCGTTCCGTCTACGGAGATCGTCCACGATCGTGCAAATCTGGAGGTTTTCAGAGGCTGTGTTCGTGGCTGCCGCTTTTGCCAGGCCGGATTTTCCTGCAGGCCGGTACGGAAGAAAAGTGCATCGGTCCTTTACCGGCAAGCCGTTGCAACGCTTGATAATTCAGGACACAATGAAATCACATTATCGAGCTTGTCTACATCGGATTATCGTGAACTGAAGGCATTAACCGATGCGTTGATTCCATATTGCGCAGATCACAAGATCAACCTTTCTGTTCCTTCTCTGCGCGCGGATAATTTTTCCCGGGAATTGATGCAGAAGCTGCAAACTTTACGCAAAAGCGGATTGACTTTTGCTCCTGAAGCCGGCACACAACGTCTCCGGGATGTAATCAATAAAAATTTGACAGAGGATGAGATCCTGACCACCTGTACTAATGCCTTTGCCGGTGGATGGAATAATGTAAAGCTATACTTTATGCTGGGTTTGCCTACGGAAACAGATGAAGATGTTCTAGGGATTGCCGAGCTTGTGCACAAGATTATCTGCGCATGGAAAGAGAATGCTGTCAATAAGAAGCGTGGTCTCCGTGTCCATGTTGCAACAGCTTACTTCGTACCAAAGCCACATACACCTTTTCAGTGGGAAAAGCAGATCACACCGGATGAATATTTGCGTCGATGCCGACTGCTTAAGGACCATTTTTATTCCAAATCCATCGAGTACAATTACCATGAACCTGATCTGAGTCGCCTGGAGGCAGTGTTTGCCAGAGGTGATAGACGGGTTGGCAGCGTAATTGAAGAAGCAATGAAGATGGGAGCTAAGCTGGATGGTTGGGATGAATACTTCTCCTATAAAATATGGATGGATGCATTCCGCACATGTGGCGTGGATCCGGACTATTATACAGTAAGGGGTTTTGATGAGGGAGAGATTTTACCCTGGGACACCATTGATGTGGGTGTATCAAAAAAGTTCCTTCTAAACGAGCGCCACCAAGCTTACCGGGGTGAGGTAACGCCCGATTGCAGACACGGTTGCTCCGGGTGTGGTGCAAATAAACTCCTGAAGGAGGTATCGTGCGATGCCTAGACTACTTTTTGAGAAAACCGGCAATGCTGTATGGATATCTCATTTGGATCTGATGCGTCTGTTTCAACGGGCATTTAAGCGCGCGGGTTTGCCTTTAAAGCATACCCAGGGGTTTAATCCCAGACCGTCTGTATCTATCGCACTACCTCTTTCTGTTGGAATAGAGAGCAGATGCGAACTCTTGGATTTTGAGTTGGATGGATGCGAAATTGACTGTCATGAGATCAAGGACCGCTTAAACAGTGCCCTTGTTTCAGGGGTGAGGATCCTTGACGTGTATGAAGGCGGTAGAAAAATCAGAGAACTGTCCTTGCTGAAATGTTGCATAACCATGGAATATGATCGGGGTGTACCAGAGTCTGCTGTGGATGCTATCCGCAATTTGTTTACGCTAAAGTCGTTAGTGTTACCAAAAAAGACGAAAAGTGGTATGCAGGAGCAGGACATCATCCCTATGATTCGATCCATAGATGTAATACAAGCAGGGGCAGGGGAGATTCGGATAACTGCATTGATCTGCTGCCAGAATCCAACATTGAATCCTGCGCAACTGCCTCTTGCGGTAAAAGTGAATTTGCCGGAAATGCGCCCTAGTTTCAGCAAGTGCTGTCGCATTGAGATCTATGACAAAGATGAGCATATTTTTAGGTGAAGGGAAGATTTTTATGGAAGTAAATCCTAATATTGAGTTGGAAGACTGTCCTATCTGTCGGGGAAACGGCTTTCTGGTGCATGAAGGTGGCTGGAATGTTCAAGTTGAGTGCAACGACTGCAGCGCCCATACCGTATACGTTGAATATACCAACGATACAGAGAAGAAGGCTGCTGAAAAGAAGGTAGCTAGTCTCTGGAATATGGGCAAAGTTATCAAGCAGGATATGGGCGGTTAAAAAAATTAAAAAAAGCGAAAAATAATGCTTGCATTTTTCGGCAGGGTATGCTAATATACTGTGGCAGTCCGAAAGACGCAAGCAAAATCCGGGTGTGGCGAAGTTTGGTATCGCGCTTGAATGGGGTTCAAGAGGCCTCGAGTTCGAATCTCGACACTCGGACCAAGTAATGATAATCCGAACACAATCTTCCAAGTAGGAGATGTGTTCGGATTTTCTTTATTTGTATTGTAATCCTTGTATCTGCCCCGCTCTTATGATATTATAATAGCATCATCATAGGAGGGAATACAGATGTACGAATCACTCACAAAGTATATTCCTATAATCTCCAACCCTGGGGAATGGGTTATAGATAACTCTGAAGAAGATGTTATTCATCTTCCGTATGTTTCTTTTCGTAGCGAAATATATGGTTTTATAAGTGAGGCTGCAAAGTTTATAGTCTATGATTATATGGATATCACTAAAAGAATTAGAGAAGATCAAAATGTTGAATGTGTAGAGGAAATAGATGCAAGCAATCTGGCTGCAAACGATATTTTGTCACTAATTACCTATGGCATTCAAGCCAATAAATTTTGCGAAGGCCGCCTTTATGAGTTGATGAAAGACGGCAGTGTAGAAAAGTGGTTAAAACGCCTTGCGGAATTTGATAAAATTAGCGAATTTGAAAATGATTGTAAAGATGAAACAATATTAATCACGATTCATTGGAGTGATCCGGCTCCAATAGATGAAGTAATTAACACATTAGGCGACCACGAAATTGGTCTTTACTACATAACCCGTAGATACAACGGTCGCGAGAAAAGCTTGTATTTGGGCGAAAGTATCAACTCAATTAAAAGCCGACTAAAATCCCATAAGGATTGGGTCCGTGGATATAGCCATAGTAAGATATATGTACGGATTGGCAAGATCGTATGCGCAACAGATATCGACATAGTTGACGCAATACATCACGCAGAAAAGGCGTTAATTTTCGAACATGGCCCATTAGGGAGTAATGTTCTGTTTGAAAACACAGTATCTACAAAATCATATACATATACTGACATTTACAGAATTATCAACGAAGGCAACCGTTTTGAGTTAAAGCCCGAAGTTGATATGAACGATCACGAAGACGTATAAATAAAGCTGATAGATTACTGTTTTAATAAAAGGTATATATGTCTGCTACTTGATACACTATGCCCATAAGGGTAATACTGACCCTTATGGGCATAGTAACGCGGTGCAATTCACGTTCGTATTTATCATCACTTGGCGGACCAAAAGCAGAACAGCAGACGCTGTTCTGCTTTTTTATTTTCACAATCAACACAAACTATAAAATATTTCCAAAAAACCACTTGATTTTATTTATACACCATGCTATAATAGCTCGGTCTGAAATCAAGGTGAGTCCTCTACAGTGCCGGGAACCATATCGCCGGGAAAACACTGCATGAACGCCTAATATTAAGGAGGACAAAGATATGGATTTGGTTAAGGCTCTGTCCAACCAGTACATGAAAGAAGAGCTGCCCGAGATGCGGGTTGGCGACACTGTTCGTGTGCATGTACGAATCAAGGAAGGATCCCGTGAGCGTATCCAGGTGTTTGAAGGCACCATCATCGCTCGCAAGCATGGCGGCATCAGCGAGACCATCACTGTTCGCCGTATCAGCTATGGTGTTGGCTGTGAGAAGGTTTTCCCTGTTCACTCTCCCAACGTAGCCATGGTTGAGACCGTACGCAAGGGTAAAGTACGCCGCGCTAAGCTGTACTACCTGCGTAACCGCTTTGGTAAGGCTGCCAAGGTTAAGGAAAAGGTCTAATGCAAAAAAGAATAAAAAAAGAGGGGAAACCCTCTTTTTTTATTGCCCAAAATAGTATATAATTATATATTGATATATTATATGTACCCAGGGGGATAAGACGTTGGATCATATTGAGCATGATGATATGGGTCAAGCAAAGCGGCTATGCAGATTGCTTCCCATTTTGAAAAAGGATAATACGCTTCTTTCATATCTCCATGACCTGGTTTTCTTGGTTGCTGGGTTGCTTTTGGTGTTCTCACTTTTGTTTCGTGTTGTAGTCGTGTCAGGCCCTTCCATGAACGATACTCTGGTTGATGGTGACTGGCTTGTTCTGTTAGGCAACACATTCTACAGAGAGCCTCAACAAGGGGATATTGTTGTAGCCAGTAAGGAATCCTTCGACAATGGCGCGCCGTTTATAAAGCGAGTAATCGCAACAGAGGGTCAGACAGTGGATATAGATTTCGTGGCTGGTATTGTGTATGTGGATGGTGTAGCATTAGAAGAACCCTATACACTTACGCCTACTAATCTGTTTGAAGGCATCAAATTTCCGCTGACTGTTGAAGAAGGATGTTTGTTCCTGATGGGCGATAACCGTAATAAGTCAAAGGACAGCCGAAGTGTTGAAATAGGCCAGGTGGACCGCAGAGAAATCCTGGGAAAAGCGGTTTTTTTGGTGATTCCCGGTAATAACCAGGGCGAGACAGAAAGAGAACTTAACAGGATCGGAGTGATAGGATAATGGAATCTGATCGTATGAATATTCAGTGGTACCCCGGTCATATGACAAAAACTAGGCGACAGATCGAAGCAGATCTAAAACAGGTTGACGCCGTGTGCGAAATTGTGGATGCCCGAATTCCTATCGCCAGCAGGAATCCGGATATTGATGCCATATGTGGCGCAAAACCAAGGATTATTGTTCTTAACAGAATGGATCTTGCTGATAAAGGCGCTACGAAGCAGTGGATCAATTATTTCAAAGAGAAGGGCATTACTGCTATTGCAACAGATTGCAAATCGAGGAAGGGCGTTTCCTCTTTTCAGCCGGCTGTACGCACAGTGCTTAGGGAGAAAATTGACCGTAACACAGCCAAAGGCATGAATCGTCCTGTGCGTATAATGGTGGTTGGTATTCCCAATGTAGGCAAATCCACACTCATAAATCAAATATCGGGCAGAAAAGGGGCTAAGGCTGAAAACCGGCCTGGTGTGACGCGGGGGAAACAGTGGGTGACAGTTGATAGCGGTTTACTGCTTTTGGATACGCCTGGTATCCTTTGGCCGAAGTTTGAAGATCCCAATGTTGGAATGATGCTTGCATACACCGGCGCCGTCAAGGAAAACGTGATCGATACTGAAGAATTGGCCTGTAAGCTTATGGAGCTTTTGTGGAAATATTATCCCAAAACGCTGCGTGAACGCTACAAGATCAATGTTCCCGCTGATACCCCCGGCTATATGTTGTTGGAAGAGGCTGGAAGAAAACGTGGCTATCTTATTTCTGGCGGTGAGATCAACACGGAGCGAATGGCAAAGGTCCTGTTGGATGAATACCGTTCCGGTAAACTTGGTCTGTTTACGCTGGAAATGCCGGAGGATATACAATGAGCGAATATAATATGTGGGAATATGAGGATAAATATCTGAATCAAGGGTTTCGTTTGATTTGCGGTGTGGATGAAGCGGGAAGAGGACCCCTTGCTGGCCCGGTTTGCGCTGCTGCTGTGATTCTTCCACCTCATTTGGAGATTCCCGGATTGGATGACAGCAAAAAGCTGTCCGACAAGAAGCGCAGAGAACTGTTTCCTGTTATTAAAGAAAAGGCTATAGCCTACGGAATTGGCTTTGCTGATGAGAAAGAAATCGACAGCATCAATATTTTGCAGGCAACTTTTCTGGCTATGGAACGTGCACTGGAAAACCTAAGGATTAAACCCGAAATTGCATTAATTGACGGCAATCGGGAAAAGGATTTTGGAATTCCTGTAGAGACTGTTGTCCATGGCGACAGCCGCAGCGCAAGTATTGCTGCTGCATCTGTTCTGGCAAAAGTCTCCCGGGACGATCTGATGCAGGAAATGGCGCAAAAATACCCGGAATACGGCTTTGAGATCCATAAGGGGTACGGTACAAAAGCCCACTACGCAGCACTGATAGAACATGGTCCTTGCCCTATCCACAGGCGTACCTTTTTAACAAAGCTATATGGGAAGAAATAATATAGTTGGAGCCTGGGGCGAATCACTGGCAGCCGATTATCTACGAAAACATCATTATAAACTTCTTGCTATGAACTATCGCAGTAGATTTGGAGAAATCGATGTGATCGTAAGTGACCGAAGTTACATTGTTTTTGTAGAAGTGAAGCTAAGAAAATCGGATAAATTTGCTAGAGCGGCTGAGTTCGTGGATACATATAAACAAAATCGTCTCCGTACCACTGCCGAGATATATCTGTCTGAACACCCTACAAAGCTGCAGCCCAGATTTGATGTAATCGAGATTTATGCATCGGATGGCACTGCCACAAAGGCACCACAAATATTTCATATAAAGGATGCTTTTTAATGAATATTCCTGTTTTTGATTTACATTGCGATACTGCCAATGAACTGATCGGCCATGGCGGCAAGGATTGTTCACCCCTAAGAAGAAATGATGCACATATTGACCTGGAGCGGGCAGGGAAGTTGGCAGGCTATGCGCAATGCTTTGCTTGTTTTACTTCCTTTTCAGAGAAATATGATCCTGTTGATATGTTTGAAAAAAAACTGGCTGCTATTCACAGGGAATTGGAAAAGAACAGTTCAATCATTCGTCAGGCCTATTCTGCATCTGAAATTGAGACCAATATAGATAATGGCATGATGTCCGCTGTCCTTACTATTGAAGGACCGGCGGGGTTTGGCTTTGATCCGGAACTATTGGAGGACCTTTATAAAATCGGTTTTCGTATTACCAGCCTGGGCTGGAACGAAAAGAATATACTTACCGGTTCCAATGTGACAGGAGGAGGACTCACGGACCTGGGACGGGAATATGTAAAAGAAGCCCAGCGCTTGGGTATGATCGTCGATGTGAGCCATATCAGCGATGAAGGGTTTTGGGATATTATTGACATAACAGAAGCCCCCATTATGGCAACACATTCAAACAGTCGCGCTGTTTGTAATGTGGCCAGAAATCTGTCCGATGAGATGTTCCTCCAGATTTGCAAGACCGGAGGAGTTGCCGGAATCAATCTCTACGGCGCATTCCTTGGAGAGCATCCTACGCTGGATACTGTTTGCGATCATGTATTTCATTTTATGGAATTGGATCCTTCCGGAAAACACATTGCCCTTGGAGGGGATCTGGATGGATGTGATACATTGCCGGAAGAATTTCTAGGCATTCAGGATTATCCCAAGTTGGCGGATGCTCTTAGCGCAAGGGGACTTGAAGAGAGTACAATTCGTGATATATTTTGGAATAACGCCATAGGAGTGATGAAACGTTGCTGTATATAACAACCAGAAGTAATGACATCACCTTTACTTCCCATAGGGCTTTGGTGGAGAACCAGGCGCCTGACGGGGGATACTATGCCCCTTTTTATTTGCCTGTATATTCCCCCGAAGAAATTGCAGCCCTGAAGCATAGGTCTTTTAGCCAAATTGTAGCAGATATACTCAACACATTCTTCTCTGCCAGGCTTACAGGCTGGGATGTTGATTTTTGTATTGGCAGGAATGCCGTCAGACTTATGTCCATTAGTCACAGAATTGTCATTGCCGAACTCTGGCACAATACAGATGCAAAATTTTCTGGCACGATCTCTGCACTGTATGCTAAAATCTGCGGCACTGAAAACGGGTCAGTTCCCACTGATTGGGCGTCTACCGCCATACGCATTGCTGTGATGTTCGGTATATACGGACGGATGTTGCAATCTGATTTGTTGGAAGCCGGCGAATGTTTTGACCTGTCAGTGCCTGTTGATGATTATCAGACACCTATCTCCGTCTTTTATGCCAGACAAATGGGGTTACCTATAGATGTTATTGTTTCTGCATCTGAGGATAACGGTGTCGTTTGGGACATGATCCACCGTGGCGCGATTAACACAAAAGGTGTAAATGAGCGTCTCAAAGCAGGTCTTGAAAAGTTGGTCTATGCAACTCTAGGTTGTTCTTATGTGGAAAAGTTTAGTCAAGCCTGTGAAAAGGGAAGTATCTTTGCTCTTACAGAGGAAGAACTCCCCGTTTTGAATAAGGGACTTTTCTGCACCGTTGCCGGACATAACCGTGCCAGTGATACAATTAACAGCTTGTTCAGAAGCAATGCCTATATCGTAGATCCTGTTACTGCGCTGTGTTATGCAGGTTCTCAGGATTATCGCGCCAAAACAGGTGACAACCATGTAACGTTGTTGCTTGCTGAGCGTACACCTATGGACTTTGCCGGAAAAATATCCCAAGCAACTGGGGTTTCAGCGATGTCTCTAGTGGAACACATAAAAATCTAAGGAGCATAATATGGCACTGTATGCAATCGGAGACCTTCACCTTAGTTTAGGTACCGAGAAGCCAATGGATATTTTTGGCGGAAATTGGATTGGCTACATGGATAAGTTAAAGGCCGGCATGTCCAAGATCCGACAAGAGGACACCACAATCCTATTAGGAGATATTTCCTGGGCACTCAATTTGCATGAGGCAACCCATGATTTTGCCTGGATCAACCAAATACCAGGCAGAAAAATCATACTGAAAGGTAACCACGACTATTGGTGGAGTACTGCTACGAAATTTTATCAATTTTGTGCGGATAGTGGTTTTACAAATCAATTCATCCTGAATAATAATCACTACGAGTATGAAGGGTATGCGATCTGCGGTACGAGAGGTTGGTTCTTTGAAGAAGAACGCAGCGGCTCCCATGACGAAAAGGTGTTTAAGCGCGAATTGATTCGCCTTGAAACATCACTGCAGTCTGCCGGTGATCTGCCAAAAATTGTGTTCCTTCACTATCCGCCTCGCTATAAGGGATACGCTTGTACTGAAATCTTGGAGTTGCTTGAAAAATACAATGTAAGGCAGTGCTTTTATGGTCATTTACACGGTGCAAGCCACGGTCTTGCCCTGGAAGGACAGTGGAACGGTGTTGATTACCGCCTGGTTTCAGCTGATTACCTAAATTTTTGCCCTCTGACTGTAATTTCATAAAGTTTTTTTCAGAAAAGAGTGGACATTTGACACATTGTTTGTTAAAATATTTCGGATGCAAATTTTGTAATTGAAGGACTGGTCTTTCAGTCTGTATTGGGAGGATATAAAAATGAATATCAAGAGTATTGAAAAGAACGGCACCGAGGCTACCATCGTAGTCGAGATCGACAGGGAGCTGATGGAGTCCGGTGTTTCCAAGGCTTACATGAAGGCCCGGAAGAACATCATGATTCCTGGCTTCCGTAAGGGCAAAGCTCCCCGCAAGATGATCGAGGCTATGTACGGCGCTCATGTTTTCTATGAAGACGGTCTCGAGGAGATCTTCCCCGAGGTTTACGAATATGCTGTTACAGGTCAAGATGTTAAGGCAGTTGGCCGTCCCAGCCTGACAGATATGGACATCAGTGAGGATGACCTCGTCACCATCACGATCACTACCGAGACCTATCCTGAGGTTACCCTGGGTGAGTACAAGGGTCTTGAGGTTGAGAAGAATGAAGTTTCTGTCAGTGACGAGCAGGTGGAAGCTGAGCTGGATCGTATGGCACAGAATGTTGCATCTACCGAGACTGTTGAGCGCGCAGCAGAAATGGGCGATACTGCCAACATCAATTTCGAGGGCTTTGACAACGGTGTTGCATTTGAAGGCGGCAAGGGTGAGAACTTTGACCTTAAGCTGGGTTCAGGTTCTTTTGTTCCCGGTTTCGAGGAGCAGGTAGTGGGAATGTCCGCAGGCGAGGAGAAGGATATTGACATCACTTTCCCTGAGGATTACCATGCAGAGCTGGCCGGCAAGGCTGTAGTGTTCCACGTTAAGGTCAACAAGGTTACTGTCACCAATGTTCCTGCAAAGGACGATGATTTTGCAAAGGATGTTTCCGAGTTTGACACTCTGGACGAGCTGAAGGCTGACATTCGTGCAAAGGCCCTGGAGAACGCTCAGAAGCAAGCAGATGCTGCCTTTGAGCAGGCCTGTGTCGATAAGGCATCTGAGAACACAACTGTGGAAATGCCCAAGGCACTGGTTGAGGCCGAGGTAGATAACCAGATGGAGCGTTTTGGCTATCAGCTGCAGATGAGCGGTTACTCTATGGACGCCTATGCAAAAATGATGGGCGGTGACATGGCTACTATGCGCAACGCATTCCGTCCCGCTGCTGAGAAGCAGGCTAAGATCAATGTCACTCTTGCCAAAATCGTTGAGACCGAGGGTATCACTGTTTCTGACGAAGATATTGCAGCTGAGTACGAGGCTATTGCAAAGCAGTACGAAATGGAACAGGATAAGGTTAAGAGCATGGTTCCCGAAGAAGAGCTTAAGACAAGCCTGGAGACCCGCAAGGCTATCAAGGTGATCGTTGACTCTGCTGTTGCTGTCGCACCCAAGAAGGAAGAGGCTACAGCTACTGAGGAATAATTTTCCAATCTAATGGTTAGAATGTTTCAAACCCTGAAAGGAGACATGACCATGAGTTTTATCCCATATGTTGTTGAACAAACCAGTCGCGGTGAACGGAGCTATGATATTTTTTCCCGTTTGCTGAACGACCGCATCATTTTCCTGTCCGAGGAAGTAAATGACACGACGGCCAGTCTGATCGTGGCACAGTTACTTTACTTGGAGGCCCAGGACCCCGATAAGGATATTCAGTTTTATATCAACAGTCCCGGAGGCAGTGTCACAGCCGGTATGGCGATCTATGACACAATGCAGTACATTAAGTGCGATGTTGCTACCATTTGCGTAGGCATGGCTGCATCCATGGGTGCATTCCTGCTTTCAGCAGGTGCCAAGGGAAAGCGTATGGCACTGCCTAATTCTGAAATCATGATCCATCAGCCTTCTGCAGGAACAAAGGGTCAGATTACAGATATGGCTATCCACATGAAGCGACTGGAAACGATTAAGGCTCGTATGAATCGTATTCTAGCTGAAAACACCGGCAAGAGCATTGATGAAGTCACCGATGCATGTGAACGCGATAACTTCATGACATCTGATGAAGCTAAGGCGTTCGGAATTATTGACCGAGTGATCGAACACCACTGATAAGCAACGAAAGGCGGTATCCTGCTAATGGCAAAGACAGATGAACAGATCCTGAGCTGCTCTTTCTGCGGCAAGCAGGAGTCCCAGGCACGTTTAATTGCCGGACCAGGCGTGTGTATTTGCAGCGATTGCGTGCAAGCGTGCTGCGATCTGCTTAGCCAGGATAGCCAGCTTTCTGGCGTACCTGACCATCTGCCTACTCCTATGGAAATGAAGGCGTATATGGATAGCTACATTGTGGGTCAGGACGATGCAAAAATTGCCCTTGCAGTAGCTGTATATAACCATTATAAGCGAATTTTCCTGGCAAAGGATTCTGATATTGAGCTGCAGAAGAGTAACATTCTTTTGATTGGACCGACAGGTTCCGGTAAGACCCTCTTTGCCCAGACCCTTGCCAAAATTCTGAATGTACCTTTTGCAATTGCTGATGCTACTACCCTTACTGAGGCTGGTTATGTCGGCGATGATGTAGAGAATATCCTTGTAAGACTTCTCCAAGCTGCAGATTTTGATGTAGAACTGGCTGAGCGGGGCATTATCTACATTGACGAGATGGACAAGATTGCCCGCAAAAGCGAGAACACCTCCATTACACGGGATGTTTCCGGTGAGGGTGTGCAGCAGGCATTGCTTAAAATTTTGGAAGGAACTGTTGCCAATGTTCCTCCTCAGGGCGGAAGAAAGCATCCCCAGCAAGAAACCATCCCCATTAACACCACAAACATTCTGTTTATTTGCGGTGGAGCCTTTGACGGTCTGGATAAGATCATCGAGTCAAGAACTGATAAATCCGCCA
The DNA here is from genome assembly GCA_045531275.1 of Faecousia sp. Lineage (GTDB taxonomy): Bacteria > Bacillota > Clostridia > Oscillospirales > Oscillospiraceae > Faecousia. The sequence goes on along the minus strand of JAZSDS010000071.1, from coordinate 26,672 downwards.
TTGGCTTTGATGCGCCTGTTGAAAGTAAAAAGAATCGCGATATCGGCAAGCTGTTTGCCCAGGTGCAACCACACGATCTTCTGAAATTCGGTATTATTCCCGAGCTTGTTGGACGGCTTCCAGTGATCACTTCACTTCAAGATCTGAAGAAAGAGGATCTGGTTCGCATTCTTCTTGAGCCTAAAAATGCACTTACCAAGCAATACGAAAAGCTTTTTGCAATGGATAATGTTAAATTGGAATTTCAAGAAGACGCTCTTGAAGCCGTGGCACAAAAAGCCATCGAACGGCAAATTGGAGCCCGTGGTCTGCGGGCTGTAATGGAGCAGATCATGACGAAGATCATGTTTGCAATTCCGTCTGATCTGTCAATTCAAAAGGTGGTTATCACTGCGGAATGCGTGAATGGCGCACAGCCCAAGGTAGTGCGTAATAAGTCAAACCCCCGCAAGCCGCTTGACACCAGAAATCAATAAAAAGAGGGGGTAGATTTCTACCCCTTTTTTGTTCTATTAACCGGAGGAATCCATATGAGTGAAAATAATGTGCAGGGGAAATTACCTGTCCTGGCTCTTCGGGGTCTTGTAATTTATCCCCAACAAACAATGCATTTTGATATAGGTCGTATGAAGTCTGCCCTGGCACTTGAGTATGCCATGAAGCACGAGCAGACGTTACTTCTTGTGCCACAAAAGAACATTATGGACGACGATCCCGATATGGACGGATTATATTCTACGGGAACTGTCGTTAGAGTAAAACAAATTCTAAAATCACACGGAGATAATGTCCGCGTTTTGGTGACGGGTCTTTACAGAGCAAAAATTACCGAATTGACGCAGACCATACCGTTTTTAGCTGGTTTTGTGGAGAAGAAATTTGATCTTCCTTATTCAGATAGTCTGCGTGCAAAAGCCCTTCGCAGGGAGGCTGTATCTGTCTTTGGCACATATGTGGACATGATGGACAACCCTGCACAAGCTGTGCATTTGCGGGTTCTTGCATCTGATGACTGCAGCTTTATTGCAGATACCATTGCCCAGAACTCTGGGATCGATTACCGCGATAAAGCGCGCCTCCTGAGTCAGCTTAATCCGGTAAAACGACTTGAAAATACACTTCGTTTGCTCCAACAAGAGGTACAGATGGTCCAATTGGAGTCCGATATTCAAGAGAAGACCCGGATTCAAATGGACCAGAACCAACGGGATTACTTCCTCCGTGAGCAAATTAAGGCGATCCACGAGGAACTGGGAGAAAGTGATGAATATGCAGAATTCTCTGATTACGAAAGGCGTCTGCTTTCACTGGACCTTCCTAAAAAAACAGAAGAGAAGTTACTGAAGGACCTTGAGCGTCTTAAAAAGCAACCTTTTGGTTCAGCAGAAGCCTCTGTACTGCGGAATTATCTGGACACCTTTCTGGAGCTGCCTTGGAATAACTACACAAAAGAACGGCTGGATGTGAAGGCTGCAAGAAAAGTATTGGATCGCGACCACTTTGGTATGGAAAAAGTGAAGGAACGCGTACTCGAATCCATCGCAGTCCGCCAGCTGGCACCCACAGCTCCTGCGCAAATACTTTGTCTTGTAGGCCCTCCCGGTGTAGGTAAAACTTCGATTGCATATTCAGTAGCTAAGTGTCTCAACCGAAATATGTCCCGCATTTCTTTGGGTGGCGTTCATGATGAAGCAGATATTCGTGGTCATAGAAAAACCTATGTTGGCGCAATGCCGGGAAGAATTATGACTGCTATGATCCAGGCAGGTAGCATGAATCCGGTACTTCTTTTGGACGAGGTGGATAAGATGGGTTCTGACTACAGAGGGGACCCCAGCGCCGCTCTGTTGGAGGTTCTGGACAGTGAACAGAACAAAACCTATAGGGATCATTATCTGGAAGTACCCTTTGATCTGAGTGATGTAATGTTCATTACAACAGCCAACACACTGGATACCATTCCCAGACCATTACTTGACCGTATGGAAGTCATTGAACTGAGTTCTTACACGGACGAAGAAAAGGTTATGATTGCCAAGGACCACTTAATTCCCAAACAACTCAAGAAGCATGGAGTCAAGAAGTCACAACTACGCATTACGGATGACGCTATTCGAGAGATTATTCAATGCTACACCAGGGAATCCGGTGTTCGCGATCTGGAACGCTGCATTGCAACAATTTGCAGAAAAGCGGGAATGCAGATTATCAACGACAACAATGACAAACGACAGACCATTACAGGAATAAATACACAGGAATATCTGGGTGTTCGTAAATATCTGCCTGATCGAATCCCTGGTAATGACCAGATCGGCTTGGTTACCGGCCTTGCCTGGACGGCAGTAGGCGGTGAGACCCTTGAGGTAGAAGTCAATGTCATGGATGGTTCGGGAAAACTGGAACTTACAGGCAATTTAGGGGATGTAATGAAGGAGTCTGCCCATGCAGCTTTGAGCTACATCCGTGCAAATGCTGAAATCCTCGGCGTCCCCACCGATTTTTATAAAACGAAGGATATTCATGTTCATTTTCCAGAGGGTGCTGTTCCGAAAGACGGTCCATCTGCCGGCGTAACTGTTTGTACGGCGATGGTTTCTGCGCTTACCGGCACCAGCGTTCGCAGAGATGTTGCCATGACCGGAGAAATTTCCTTGCGTGGACGGGTACTTGCCATTGGCGGCTTGAAAGAAAAAACGATGGCTGCAATGAGACACGGTATTCAGACAGTTATTATACCTAAGGATAACGAACGGGATCTTCTGGAAATAGATCCTGTTGTGCGGAAAGCCTTAAATTTTGTCTGCGCCCAATCCATTGAAACTGTGTTAAATACAGCATTAAATAAAAACTCTGAGATAATTCCGGGATTGTTGCGTGATATTCCTGATGACGTTAAATCGAGATCAAGGAAGCCTGCGATCCGTCAGTGAGGTAAAGATATGAATTTTAATAATATTGAATTTCTCATTTCTGCCGCATCTCCTAAAAGCTTTCCGCACCAACAGTATCCGGAAATAGCTTTTGCAGGAAAATCTAATGTAGGAAAATCCTCTGTTATTAACAAGATCCTGCAGCGGAAAAATTTCGCCCGGGTAGGGGAGAAGCCCGGGAAGACCATCCATGTCAATTACTTCACTATCGACAATACCTGTTATTTTGTGGATCTGCCGGGATATGGATACGCAAAAGTATCACAGGCGGAGAAGGATCGTTGGGGCAGACTTATGGAAGATTATTTTGCTGCCCAACGCATTGATCTTGGCGTGTTCATTGTTGATGCCCGGCATGCCCCCACTAAAAACGACATTACAATGGCCCGTTGGTTCTTAGACAGTGGCTGCCCCTTCGTTGTAGTTGCCAACAAGCTTGACAAACTTAAAAAAAGCGAAGTGGAACCAAATCTAAAGACAATTCGGGAAGATTTAGAATTGCCGGAAGATTGCCCCGTAATACCGTTTTCTGCAAAAAACGGTGCTGGTAGAGATGAATTGCTGAAACACATCCTGCAGTCGGTAGTTTAATGGCGATTAAAACAACACCACAGAAGGGAGATGCAACTCCCAGCTGTGGTGTTGTTTTCATTCAGTTGCTTCTTTAAGTGCTTTGGCTAACTGGTCTGGGCATGAAGTAGGCTTCATACCGCAGCGTATTCCTTCAAGCATTCTAATTACCTGGTCAACCGGCATACCCTCAACCAATTTACTGATACCTTGAAGGTTTCCGTGGCATCCACCGAGAAATTGCACATTCGATAATTTTCCATTGTCGATTTCAAATAAAATACGTTGAGAGCAGGTTCCTTTTGTCTTATATTCATACCGCATGTTAATTTTCCTTTCTCTTTAGGCGATAATGTCAGCAAGCTTTGCGTTTGCAAGTTCTACAATTGCCTCATAAGGCACAACCATCTGATGCCCCCGTTCGCCGGCAGATACAGCAATCTCGTCATAGAGCTGACATGTTTCGTCAATATATGTGGGGTACTTTTTCTTCATTCCTACTGGACTACAGCCACCTCTGATGTAGCCGGTTAACCCTAATAACTCCTTCACATGGATCATTTCCATGTTTTTGTCTCCGGCCGCTTTGGCTGCAAGCTTAAGATCCAGCTCACAGCATACCGGGATACAGAAGACATTAATACCTGTTCGGCTTCCTCTTGCAACAAGGGTTTTAAACACTTGCTCAGGAGAGAATCCGATTGCCTGTGCAGCGTGGTTTCCATTTAGATCGTTTTCATCAAATTCATAGAAGGCCTCCCGGCAGGAAAAACCTGCCTGATGCACAAGTCGCACAGCATTTGTTTTAGATGCCATAACAATCACCTCTCGTATTATACGATATTCTGACCAGTCATGCAAGAACGAATTAGAGCAATGAAAACAGGTTATCCTATGTAAAAAGGAGGTTCTTTATGGATAATCAAACAAATGCAGATATGAAACAGGAAGAACGGGAACAGGTCATTGAGCTTGGTTCCGATATCACAAAAAGCAGTCAGGGAAATATTTACACGCTTACGATTATTGGTCAGGTGGAGGGGCATCAGGTCTTGCCTGAAACCGCAAAGACAACTAAATATGAGCATGTTCTTCCGCTCCTTGCTGGCATAGAAGAAAGTGACGAGATCGATGGGTTACTTTTACTTTTAAATACAGTTGGTGGTGACATTGAGGCTGGTCTTGCTATAGCAGAAATGATTTCAGGCATGAAAAAGCCTACCGTTTCTCTTGTCCTGGGCGGAGGCCATTCCATTGGTATTCCTTTGGCGGTATGCACAAAGAAATCCTTTATTACTCCTACTGCCAGTATGACTGTTCATCCGGTGCGCATGACCGGCTTGGTGGTTGGCGCGCCGCAAACCTTCCGATATTTTCAACGGATTCAAGAGCAAATTGCTGATTTTGTTACAGCAAATTCCGGCATTTCAAAAGAACAGTTTGAACGGTATATGATGGCTACCGGTGAAATGGCGACAGATGTAGGAACGATTCTCTATGGAAAAGAAGCTGTATCCTCGGGTCTGATCGATAAATTAGGTGGCCTTAACGACGCATTAACTGCATTGCACAAAATGATCGATAAGCAAAAGAAGAAAGTAAAAGAAGCGGAAGAATAATTCATTAATTATTTTGCACAACACACTGGAAATCCTGCACAATTTGTGATATTATAACATGTAACAATGCAATGGGAGGGGTAGGTATGAATATGAATTGGGTTCAGAGCCTGTTTTATGGCTTGGTGTCCGGACTGTCTGAATTTTTGCCTATCTCATCCCATGGACACCAAGATCTGTTGATACAACTGTTCGGTTTGGATTCTCACGACCCTGTTCGTGATCTTGTTGTACATCTGGCACTTCTATTTGCGTTATTTACAGGTTGCAGATCTGTAATAGAGCAGCTGCGCAGGGAGCAGAACCTTAAATTACATAATCGTAGAAACTATCGCGCCACACAAGGAACGCTGGAATTGCGACTGATTAAAAACGCAGCGATTCCTATGCTCATAGGCTTATTACTGATTTCATACAAAAGAAAATCTGATGTGGACCTTCTGTCCTTAGCGCTGTTCTTTTTGATTAATGGTATCATCTTGTTTATCCCAAGTCGGATGCTGCAGGGAAACAAGGATGCGAGGGCAATGTCTGGACTTGATAGCTTCTTTATCGGATGTGCAGGCGCTTTTTCCGCTCTTAGCGGAATATCCAGAATCGGTACTACCACATCAGCTACATTGACTAGAGGCGCTGATCGGCAAAAGGCATTGATATGGGCTCTGCTTTTAAGCATCCCTGCGTTAATAGCCCTCGTAGGCGTCGATTTTATTCAGATCGTTTCCCAATTTGGACAGCTTCATTTCTTTTCAAATTTCTTAGGTTATCTTTTAACGGGTGTTGCAGCTTTTTGCGGAGGACTTGTTGGTATTGACTTTATGAAATTTTTAACAATACGAACAGGTTACACCGCTTTTGCTTATTATTCATGGGGCGCAGCGCTGTTATCATTCCTACTGTACCTTACTGTGGTTTAAGGAGGGTCCTTATGGCAGAACAAAAACACAGATCCCAAGCAGAGAAAGCCGCTGCTGCATCAAAAACGAAGAAAAGTAAGCCCAGCTCTGCTGTGTCGAAACAAAACCGCAGTGTAAAAAACACCCAGAAAAGCTCTCAAAGATCCACTGCAGCCAGAGAGATTCCGGTACGCCTGATCTCATCGGTTATATGCTTGGCGCTGTTTGTGCTCTTCCTTGTGATTTTTTTCCTCCCTGAGGGAGTTGCCGTTAAACTTTTAAATGATCTTATTCATGGATTGGTGGGAAGGGCAGGTTTTGTTGTTGCCATACCAGTTCTTCTTTATCTGTTCCTAATCCACGCATTTAGCGGTTCCAGACCTGTACGGATGCGGACTACATGTTTGATTGGCTTTGTATTTTGCTGTGGATGCATTACGCACTTGGCCCTCGATCCTCAGGGACTCCCTGGTGGCATGGCCATGCTGGGCGAACTATATAGCGGCGGTATCGATGGAACAACCGGTGGTTTACTTTGCGGTGGTATAGCTATGTTAATCGCCTGGCTTTGCGGTCCTGTAATTCCTTATATCTTATTGGTTATTGGCGGGCTGTTCATGCTTCTTGGTGGCATGCAGATCACGATTCCAAGCATCGTTCGTGCAATTCAAAACCGCCCCCGTCCAGATTGGAACGACGAAAAAGATGAGCGACAGGAACCTGCAGCAGTGGTTGTTAACCATATTGCAAATAAGCGAATTGCCTACATAGAGCGTCACCGTCAGGTAGCGGAACCTGCTGAAGATAACGTGCCTGCTGTTGTGCGCAAGTCTACTCCTGAAATTTCGGATGGTAAAAAGGCTGACGAAATTATGCGGCAAATTGATGGTGATGTAGAAGACCCTGTGGCCATTTCCAACACCCCAACTTTCACTACCGTTGATCCGGAAATTATTCCTATCGTAACAAGAACTTCTACAACAACACCGGAGCAAATGCCGCCTTTTGTGCCTGAGGAGATTCCGAAAGAAGTACCTTTGGAACATATCCAGCCTGAAATCGCTGTAAAAAAAGAAAAAGTAACCGCAAAGGATGCTGAAAAAGCAGCTGCAGAGGTTACAAGAGAGATAGCCCAAACGGAAACTGAGAACAAGCCGGAATATTGCTTCCCGCCTGTTGATCTACTGAAGCTACCTGCCAGTGGTTTTTCTGACGGCACAGCGGAAATGAGGGAAAATTCCAGAAGATTGAACGAAACCCTTGCAAGTTTTAAGATTGAGGCCCACATTATTAATGTAACCCGTGGCCCCAGCGTTACCCGATATGAGGTTGAACTGGAAAAGGGTGTTCGCCTTAGCAAACTGACTACAACAGCGGATGACATCGCACTGAGCCTGGGCGCAGCAGGTGTACGAATTGCAGCTATTCCCGGAAAAATCTCTGTTGTTGGAATTGAGGTGCCAAACAGAGCAGTTACAACCGTTTCTCTGCGTGAGGTTATCGATTCCCAGGAATTCAACAAGGCAAAATCCAAATCCTCCTTTGCTGTTGGAAAGGATATTGGCGGCAGCTGTATCGTTGGTAATATCGCCAAACTGCCGCATATGCTGATTGCCGGTACTACCGGCTCCGGTAAATCCGTTTGTATGAATTCCATTATCATTTCACTGCTGTATAAAGCAAGCCCTGATGATGTGAAACTGATTATGGTTGACCCTAAAATGGTGGAGCTGGGCATATACAACGGTATTCCTCACCTGTTAATTCCTGTTGTGACAGATCCTAAAAAGGCCGCAGGATCCCTTCAATGGGCTGTGACAGAAATGATGCGCAGATACAAGGCTATGTCTGATGTAGGTGTCCGGGATTTGGAATCCTACAATAGCATTATTGACAGTCAGGAAGTTGATGGTAAGAAGATGCCCCAAATCGTTGTTATCATTGACGAACTTGCAGACCTGATGTTGGTTGCCGCAAAAGAGGTAGAAGAATCCATCTGCCGAATTGCGCAAATGGGCCGAGCTGCTGGCATTCATTTGGTAATTGCTACGCAGCGACCCTCTGCTGATGTTATCACCGGTCTGATGAAGGCAAACATCCCGTCCAGAATTGCTTTTGCTGTGGCTTCTGCAATGGAATCCAGAATCATTCTGGACACTCAGGGCGCAGAAAAGCTGGTTGGTAAAGGTGACATGCTTTATGCTCCCATCGGCAATGGCAAGCCCAAACGCGTTCAGGGCTGTTTCGTCAGCGACCCTGAGGTGGAAGCCGTTGCTTCTTATGTAAAATCCAATTATCTTTCTAATTACGACCAGCAGGTCATGGAGGAAATTGAGAAGAAGGCAGCTCAGACAGGCAATAAATCAACCGCTTTAGACACAGAACCCAACAGTGATGAGCTATCTGGCGATGAGATGCTGCCTGCTGCTGTGGATGTGATCCTGGAAACTGGACAAGCATCTGTTTCTATGCTGCAGCGCAGACTCAAGCTAGGCTATGCCCGGGCAGCACGTATTGTTGATGAAATGGAGGAAAAGGGGATTGTTGGTCCGTTTGTCGGCAGCAAACCCCGAGCCATACTGATTACAAAGGAACAGTGGGAATCTATGAAGAGCGGTCAACCTGCGCAAATGGAATTTGACGATTTATCCGATCTTCAACAATCAGCAGAAGATTTGGATGACATTGAATAATCTGTAAAAGAGAACTGACAGTGTTAGCTGTCAGTTCTTTTTTTGCATATAAAGAGCTCCGGAGCATATTCTTGAATGGGAGTGATGCATATGAGGTGCGCATGGCAGGCTTATCTAAATTTGCTTCCGGTCTGGATGCGTCAAAGTGTGGACAAGTACGGAAGGGATAACCTTCAGGAATTGCGACTTAGATTAAATATCCCCCCCGAGCTTATTACATCAAAAGAAACTATCCGCCTTGAAAGATGTGTAGGGACTGAGGATCTGCACTATTGCGTAAATGCAGCGTCCCGTTACTCTCCCTGGACCGCGAGCACATCTGCGCAAGGGTACATCACAGCCCAGGGAGGTCACAGAATCGGTCTTTGCGGAAATGCGGTTGCCACAAACGGAATTATGAGCGGTATACAAACAATAACCTCGTTATGTTTAAGAGTTGCCAGAGATTACCCAGGAATCGCAGGTAAAGCAACTTCCAGTTATGGTTCTGTGTTGATTATTGGCAGACCGGGAAGTGGAAAAACTACTCTATTACGAGACTTGATCCGTAATAAATCTGATATGAGCAACGAGACTGTTGCAGTTGTGGACGAAAGGGGAGAGGTATTTCCTCAATTTTGTGGGAAATTCGCCTTTCCCATTGGACAACATACAGATGTTCTGTCAGGCTGCAAAAAAAGTCAGGGAGTAGAGGCTGTTTTGCGTAACATGTCACCTGACATCATTGCAGTGGACGAAATTACAGCCCAGGAAGATTGCCTGGCTCTGCTTCATGCAGGTTGGTGTGGCGTAAAACTTTTGGCAACAGCCCATGCCGGCTGCAAAGAGGATCTGCTATCGAGGCCTGTCTATCGGCCTATTATTGAGACTTCACTATTCGATACACTGTTAATATTGCGACCGGACAAGTCCTGGTACATGGAGGAGATGAAGTAATGACGCTTAGGATATTGGGTGCAATTCTTGTGATTGCAGGATGCGGCGGTTTCGGATTTCTAATAGCAGCGTCACACCGCAGGGAAGTACGGGCAATGAAACAGTTTATATCTGCGTTGGATTATATGGAATGTGAATTGAAGTACCGGTTAACACCGCTGCCGGATTTATGTCGCTGTTCAGCCGCAATATGCAGAGGTTCTGTAAAGAATATGTTAAGCACACTGGCTGATGAACTGGACACTCAAATATCACCTGATGTAAAAAAGTGCATTGATGCCACAATGAACATGGTTTCGGATATACCGTCCTTGGTGATAGAGGGCTTTACCTTGCTGGGACAAACTCTGGGCCACTTTGATTTAGATGGTCAGTTAAAAGGAATTGAATCTGTCAAGCATGAATGCAGCAGAAAATTGGCGGCATACATGGAGAATCAGGACACACGGCTGCGGAGCTATCAAACATTAGGAATTTGTGCTGGGGCAGCAATCGCTATTTTGTTTATTTAGGTATATGGAATTTGATCTTATTTTCAAAATTGCAGCAATGGGAATCATCATTTCCATTCTGAATCAGGTGTTATCACGATCTGGAAGAGAAGAACAGGCAACAATGACAACATTAGCTGGATTGGTTGTAGTGTTAATGATGGTTGCGCAAAAAATATCCGATCTATTTAATCTTGTAAAAACATTATTTGAATTCTAATGGACATATTTTTAAAATCGGCTGCCGGCGCACTGATCACTTTGATTTTATATCTGGTTCTGTCCAAACAATCAAAGGACTTATCATTACTTCTGACGGTAATAGCTTGCGCAATTCTGGCCGCTACAGCAATTTCTTATCTGGAACCGGTTATAGACTTTTTTCAAAAGTTACTGCTTATTGGACAGCTTGATGCCGAATTTTTCAGCATTGTTCTAAAGGCGGTAGGAATAGGTTTATTAGCAGAAATCTCCGGGTTGATCTGCGCTGATGCCGGTAATTCCGCACTAGGCAAAACACTTAACATTATGGCATCAGCCGTAATACTATGGATGTCTGTACCGTTATTCACAAGTTTGTTGGAACTTGTTGAGGAAATATTGGTGGCAGTATGAGAAAATTGATAGTAACAATAATCGTTATAATTTTATGTGCTCTTAATGTGAATGCAATGGAGTTTTCAGCTCCGGCGCCACCGGAATCCGCAGAAATATACTTCCCGGAGGGAGAAGAGACCTTTGGACAAGGTCTATGGAAAATACTCAGTTCAGCAGTTGCACATTTACAACCAAGTGTTGCGGACGCCTCAGCAGTGTGTCTTTCGCTAATTGCTGTGACCTTGTTGGTATCCATACTTCAGGGTATATCAGGGGCCTCTAAACGGATTGTTGAATTGGTGGGAATCATCACTATTGGTATCCTGTTAATAAAGCCTTCAAACTCACTGATACGACTTGCCATACAGACAGTCACTGAACTAAGCGAGTATGGTAAATTGTTGGTTCCTGTTTTAACTGCAGCCTTAGCTGCCCAAGGTGGGGCCACATCATCCGCAGCTTTATATACAGGAACACTATTTTTCAATACACTTTTAACTACAGGCATTTCAAAACTTGTGGTACCCATGGTTTATATATACATGGCTCTTTGTGTATCAACCCATGCAATCGGCGAGGAAATGTTGAAAAATCTCCGTGATTTTGTGAAATGGCTTATGACCTGGGCTCTAAAAATTATTATTTATGTATTTACTGGCTATATTGGAATCACCGGTGTTGTAAGCGGCACAACAGATGCATCCGCTGTAAAAGCAGCAAAATTAGCTATATCCGGCTTTGTACCTATTGTGGGAAATATAATTTCTGACGCATCTGAAGCCATATTGGTCAGTGCAGGCGTGATGAAAAACGCAGCAGGAATATATGGGCTCTTGGTAATCATTTCAGTCTGTGTTGGGCCTTTTCTGCAAATTGGTGTCCAGTATCTGCTCTTAAAGGTTACTGCTGCTGCCTGTGGTGCATTCGGATGCAAATCCACTTTAGGGCTGATTCGGGACTTTTCCGGGGTGATGGGTTTTTTGGTTGCAATGATAGGTACTGTATGCCTTTTGCTACTTATCAGTACCGTTTGTTTCATGAAAGGAGTAACATAATGGATGGGATACGGCAATATCTTTTATCTGTTATGACAGCTGCACTTATTTCTGCGGTAGCAGTCAAATTAATGGGCACAAAAGGGATCTATTCTGCCACTGTAAAATTATTAGCCGGTCTTTTCTTGTCCATAACGATAATATCTCCTTTAGTAAAAATGCAATCACTAAATCTCAATAATTATTTTGGTCAACTGGAGTCCGATGCATCTAATGCAGTTACAGGGGGAGAGTTCCTTGCATCCGAAGCAATGGCATCAATCATAAAGGATCGTGTGAGCGCATATATTTTGGACAAAGCCTCAGATTTTGATCTGCAGCTGGATGTGGAGGTAACACTTACAAATTCAGATCCACCTGCAATTGATACCATCATGCTACAAGGAACAGTTTCGCCGTATGCCAGGGGACAAATTGAAAGAATCATAGCTGAGGATATTGGAGTACCTAAGGAGAGGCAATTATGGAAATAAAAGACCTTCACGCTAGATTCTCAAAATTTCTAAAAAAATATAGGTATGCAGCAATCATTTTGGCAATAGGCTTAGTATTGATGGCAATACCCGTTTCAAAAAGCGAAACAGCAACAAAAGAGCCTTCCACAGATGCAGTTACCATCCCCGAACTGCCTCTAGAAGAACGTATAGCAGATGTCCTAAGTAAAATTAAAGGGGCAGGTGAGGTCCAGGTTATACTCACTGTGGCAGCAGGGGAGCAGACTATATACCAAACAAATCAAGACTCTACAACAGACAATGATTCAAATAAAACCAGCGTGGACACAGTAACTGTAACGGATTCGGACCGGGATCAGAACGGCCTTGTTTGTCAGGTGATACCGCCGGTATATCAGGGCGCGGTTGTTGTATGTCAGGGTGCCGATAATTCAACAGTCAGGCTTGCTGTTGTTGATGCAGTTTCAAAACTGACCGGTTTGGGCGCCAATCGAATATCTGTATTGAAAATGAAATAATGGGAGGCATATTATGAAAACTTGGAAAAAAAACATGGTAGCCGCAGCCGTTCTGGTAACGGTTTGCGCGGGAATCTATGTCAACTGGTTGTATACAGAAGATCAAACTGCAGCAAATTTGACAGATACACTGGATGCAGACAAGATTTTATCCCAGGATGCCCTAGTTATGAATGACGGCAGCACGCTATCAGCGGTTGTGGACGAGAATTCTACCGTTACAGATTATTTTGCTGCCGTTCGTTTGTCCCGGCAGGAGGCCCGTGACAGCGCTGTAGGGCTATTACAGGAAGCTATGGCGTATAGTGATGACGCAGAATCCGCACAATCAAACGCACAACTTGAAGAGATTGTCCAGGTTGCGCTTTGTGAGGCGCAAATTGAGAGTCTGGTGATTGCAAAAGGCTATACAGATTGCGTTGCTTACATCAGTGACGAAGGCATATCTGTAGCTGTGGCATCTCCGGAAGGTGGTTTGGAACAGGATGATGTGGCCGTAATCGCCGACATTGTTATGACTCAGTCTGATTATTCCATGGAAGATATCCGTGTGGTTGAGGTTCAGTAAAATTTACCCCAGAGGCAGTGCCTTTGGGGTATTTTTTGTTGTATACAGAAAATAGTTGTATTTTTCTGGATTTGTGGTACAATATACAAAAGTATTCGTGGAATTACACGACAACGAATCAGGAGGTATTATCATGGCCGAAACGAAACAGTATATTACACAGAAGCAGGACAATGGCAGCGTACTGATCTCAGAGGATGTAATCGCTACTATTGTTGCTAACGCCGTGAATGAGGTAGAGGGCACAGTAGGACTGAGTGTCAAGCCCGGTGCAGATATTGCGGATATGATCGGCAAGAAGAACTGGGGCAAGGGCATGAAAATTACCATTGAACAGGATGATACACTTTATATCGACTGCAACATCAATGTAGGTTACGGCCAGAGCGTTATGGTCGTAGCAAAAGCTGTTCAGGAAGCTATTACTGCTGCGCTGGAATCTACTGCCGGTGTTAAGGTTTCCGCCGTTAATGTGAATGTCTGCGGTATTATCCGTCAGTAAGGGAGCGTCCATGACAAGAGCAAATGCCAGAGAACTGGCGGTACATCTAATTTACAGCCGCGATTTTACCGGACAGGATCCTGACCAGGAGATATCCCTCCGCCTGAATAAGGAATATTATTCTCAGTTGTCTGAGGATAATCAGGTTTATTCAGAGCGGCCCAGCCGCGCACAGCGGTCATACATCGATACTGTGGTTTCCGGTGTTGCAAATCGCGCAGAAATACTAAATGCGTACATCCAAAAGTATTCCATTGGTTGGGATGTAACCCGTATCTCCAGACTTGCACGCTCTATTATGCAGCTTGCTATCTTTGAGATCCTGTTTGTGGAGGATGTTCCTGCCGGTGTTGCTATTTCCGAAGCCGTTCGCATCGCCAAGATGTATGATGGCAACGATACCGGTTCCTTTGTGAATGGTATTCTCGGAACATTTGCCAGAAGCTTAACTGAAGAGGTAGAACAATGAGTGTTATTGGCTTTGATACAAGCAATTACACAACCTCAATCGCTATTTTTGATGGCGCTAACGGCATAAATTGCTCCAAACTCCTACCTGTTAAAGAAGGAGAATTGGGTCTACGTCAAAGTGACGCTGTATTTCATCACACCAAAAGCCTGCCGGAGCTTTCCGGCAGGCTGTTTTCCAATATAAAGACGAATTCTATTACCGCTGTTGGTGTAAGTACCCGGCCAAGAGCTGTTGAGGGCAGTTATATGCCATGCTTCCTGGTAGGCTATGCGCAAGCAAAGCTTCTATCTGATGTGCTTGATGTCCCTTTGTTTGAATTTTCGCACCAACAAGGACATATTGCAGCAGCCCTGTGGAGCGCCGACAGAATGGACCTTATGGACCATCCCCACTTGGCATGGCATCTTTCAGGTGGTACCACAGAATTACTGTATGTGCGGCCGAAAGGGAAGAATGTTACGTGCACAAAAATCGGAGGAACTACCGACATTTCTGCCGGTCAGCTTATAGACAGGACCGGACAATTATTAGGGTTGCAATTTCCTGCCGGAAAACAGCTGGATGCGCTTAGTGAAGGTTCATCAGATATTAATTTTTTCAAGGTTAAGTGCAACAAAGCGCAGTTTTCCCTCTCCGGTGTCCAAAATAAAGCACAGCAGTATTATTGCGAAACAGGTAACGCTCGGGAAACAGCAGCGTTTACCTTGAGATGTATTGCAAATGCTGTTTATAAGGCAACAGAGAACGCCTTTATGGAATACCCAGGCTTACCTGTTGTATTTTCCGGGGGTGTTGCATCCAACACGATGCTACGTCGTATATTGGAACCACTGAATCCAATATTTGCAGAACCTAAATATGCAACTGATAATGCATTGGGAGTAGCAGTTCTTACATTCCGTGCACAGGAGGGATAGTATGTCCCAGCAGGTATTGTCTATCACTGATGTCAATGAGTATATACGCGCAAAGATTGATAATGACAGTCTGCTCTCAGGAGTAGCTGTCCGGGGTGAGATCAGCAATTACAAGGTGTATCCGTCCGGACATCATTATTTTACTTTAAAGGATGAAAACGCTTCACTAAAATGTGTAATGTTTCGTAGTAGCGCTGTCCGCCTGAAATTCCGACCCGAAAACGGCATGAAGATCATAGCAATGGGGCGTATATCCGTATATCCCAGGGACGGAGCCTATCAGCTGTACTGCTCTGCAATGGCAATAGATGGGGTAGGGGACTTGCACGCAGCATTCGAACAACTAAAGGCAAAGCTTTCTGCAAAAGGGCTTTTTGATCAAGCCCATAAAAAACCACTGCCGCGTTACCCCGGTGTGATTGGCATCGTAACCAGCTCTGCCGGCGCTGCTGTTCACGATATACTACGCATTCTTGCAAAGCGTTATCCTCTTACAAAGGTCCTGCTCCTGCCTGTCCGTGTTCAGGGTGAGGATGCTCCAGGAGAGATCGCTGCAGCAATCAGATATGCAAACGCCCACCAGCTTGCAAACCTTTTGATCGTTGGTCGCGGTGGTGGCTCTATTGAAGATCTTTGGGCATTTAATGACGAACTGGTTGCCCAGGCGATCTATGAATCAGAAATACCCATAATTTCCGCAGTAGGCCACGAGCCTGATGTAACGATCTCTGATTTTGTTGCAGATGTACGTGCCGCAACACCATCTAACGCCGCAGAGATCGCTGTGCCTGACCAGGACGCGCTGAGACAATCGCTGGATTCCATGTCATCCGCTATGGCAAACGCCGCGATCCGGCGTCTCAGAGCCGCTAGACAGCATTTAGATACCCTCACTGCAACCCCTGTCCTACAAAGTCCCACAAAGTATATCCGCCAAAGGGAACAGGCGATGCAATTCTTAACAAAACGCCTTCAGTCAGCCCAACAGCAGATCGTAAGCAATAAGAAGCATGAATTTATCGGTAAAACAGCAAAGTTGGATGCATTAAGTCCCCTTAAGGTCCTGTCAAGAGGATACGCCATGGTGCGGACCCGATCTGATGATGTAATCCGATCTGTACAACAGGTAGAAACCAATGAACAAATCAATATATTATTATGCGACGGAACACTGTCCGCAACAATTACGGAATTAAAGGAGAATTCTTTATGAACCAAAAGAATAATACCTTTGAAGAAAATATGCAAAGACTCGAACAAATAGTGCGCACTATGGAACGTGGCGATGTAGCCCTGGAGGAATCACTAAAACTGTTCCAGGAGGGCACCCAGCTTGTTAAGGCCTGCGGAAAGCTTTTAGACGAAGCAGAACTGCAAGTAAATAAGGTCCTGACAGACGGCAACGGAATGCCTGTTGAGGAGGATTTCTCAGATGCAACAAATTGATATGATTTCCGAAGAGTACCGCAGATACACAGAAGAGTATCTAGAATCCAATTGCTTCATCTATGACAATGAACCGCAGCAAATTCTGTTTAATTCCATGCGCTACAGTCTGCTTGCCGGCGGCAAGCGACTTCGTCCTGTATTCGTGTATGATTTTTGTCGCATGTGTGGTGGCAATTGGAAAGACGCTGTCAACTTTGCAGTAGCAGTTGAGATGGTCCATACATACAGCCTGATCCACGATGATCTTCCCTGTATGGATAATGACGACTACCGCCGGGGTAAGCTTACCAACCACAAGGTCTATGGGGAAGCTACTGCTGTCTTGGCAGGGGATGGGCTGTTGACCGCTGCATTTTCGTATCTTGCAAAAGCACCTTTTTCTGCAGAAACTAAAATCCAGGCGGTAGAAGTACTTTCCGCCTGCGCAGGTGAGCTTGGTATGGTTGGCGGTCAGGTGCTGGACATGCTCAGTGAGGAGCGTCAATGCACCGAACAAGAGGTAATAGATATTCAAAGCCGTAAGACCGGCGCCCTTATCCGGGCTGCATGCATATTAGGTGTCCTTGCCGGCAACGGAACTGATGATCAAATCCGGGCAGCGGCAGAGTTTGCATCTCACTTAGGGCTGGCATTCCAGATACGGGATGACATGCTTGATGTAATCGGTGATGCAAAAACGCTTGGAAAAGCAGTAGGGGTGGACGGTAATAAGAATACTTTTGTCCAATTATACGGACTCGAAAAGTGCGAAAAATTGGTTTGGGAACACACAGAGGCAGCCATCAACGCTCTCAGTGCATTCCCTGATGCAGCTTATATGATCGAACTTGCAAACCAGTTGACCAACAGAACAGTGTAAATTTAATATTTAGGCAGGCGCATACAGCGCCTGCCTTTTTTTACATATCAAAAGAAGGGTTCATATAATATACATTTTTTTGGTTGAGTTTTTCACGCAGGAGCTGCAATGCCTCACCGAAGCGCTGGAAATGAACAACCTCCCGCTCGCGCAGGAATTTGATTACATTATTAACATCGGGATCATCGCTCAGCCTGAGGATATTATCATAGGTTACACGCGCCTTCTGTTCTGCTGCCAGATCCTCTGTTAGGTCCGCAATAGGATCACCTTTAACTGCGATTGTTGCCGCAGTCCAAGGGGTTCCGGAGGCAAATTGAGGATAGACTCCGACAGTATGATCTACAAAGTACGGAGCAAATGCTGAATCCTGTATCTGGGAGTCCTTCAGGTTTCTTGTAAGCTGATGAACGATAGCGCCCACCATTTCAAGGTGGCTTAATTCCTCGGTTCCGATGTCCGTAAGAAGGCCTTTCAGTTCATCAAAAGGCATAGAATAACGCTGGGATAGATAACGAATAGACGCAGCTAATTCGCCATCCGGTCCACCAAATTGGGATATAATGACCGATGCCAGCTTAGGGTTAGGGCGGTCTATCTTGACAGGGAATTGGAGTTTCTTATCATAAACAAACATACTTAAACCTCCCGATTCTTGGCGTATTCCCAGGGCCACGGGTCATCCAGCCATTTATATCCACCCTCTGTGATGGATTTGTGGTTCAGAGGACCGCACATTTTTTCATACGCGGTTCTGCCTTCGTCATACATTTTCTGGTAGGATCTGTATAACTCAAGTGCTTCCAGATCATCCCGGTGGGTGTCCAAATAAAGTGCCAATTCCTGAATAGCAAAAGCCATAGCTTGCAGTTCTGTTAGGGGTGTTACCGGTAATTCGTTTTTATTGACCATTCCCATAAAGGGCAGATCTAATCCAGGGAACAGTGTTCCACGAACCAGTGCCTTACGGGATTCATACTTTGGTGGATTTTCCAGTTGAAAGGGGACATAAGGGTTTGCCAAAGGCGCCATTGCAGGCAATCGGCCTTCGCCACCTTTTTGGTCATTCTTATTCCGATTCAAGGGTGTTTCCTCCAATCATATTTTGGTTGGAACCGTCGTTCCAAGTCATACTATGCCATAAAATCCAATCCGGTTCATTTACAACATAGAACCGCATAAAGTATGACGAGGTGTTGTGCATGCTGAAGAAATCAATGTATTATTCACTAATTCCAGTTTATGCACTGGTTCTGTGTATATTTTTATTGTCAGCCGTAGCGGGAAGCACGGTAGTCACAGTTGTTTCGGAAAACGCACCGGTAAAACCCCGGAAATGTGTTATCATAGATGCCGGACATGGAGGCGTTGACGGGGGAGCTACCTCTTGTTCAGGAGTTCTCGAAAGCGCCATAAATCTTCAAATCGCACAACGATTGAACGATTTAATGCACCTATTGGGCATAGAAACTGTTATGATTCGTCAGTCAGATCAGTCAATACACACAGAAGGGAATAGCATTGCCGCAAAAAAGGTTTCCGATTTAAAACATCGTGTTAAAATAGCTAACAGTACGGATAATGCATTGCTTGTTAGCATTCACCAAAATCATTTTTCGGATGGACGTTATAGTGGTGCTCAGGTCTTTCACGCTGTAACCAGTGGTAGTGATCAATTGGCAAAATCAATGCAGTCTTCATTCATTTATGCTCTAAATCCTGGAAGTAACCGCCAAGCTAAAAAGGCATCGGGTGTATATCTTATGCAAAACATAAATATACCGGGGATACTAATTGAATGCGGTTTTTTATCGAATCCTCAGGAAGAAGCAAAACTCCGTTCTGAAAAGTATCAAAAGGATATTTGTGTTGTTATCGCCACTGTATTGAGCTGTTTCCTTGGACATAATACACTTGCTTGACCGATTCCCAAATGCTTGGTATAATGAAAAAAAGAAAGAAAAAAGGACGATTGCAATGTCAAAACAAAAAATAGTATTTTACTGCACCTCCTGCGGAAACGAAACACCAAAATGGCAGGGTAGATGTGTGTCTTGCGGACAGTGGAATACCATTGAAGAACATATCGAAAAACCCCTGCCTGTTGGCAGAGGTAAATGCGCATCTATTGGTATCAGCAAGTCCGCCCAACGTCTAGAAGAAATAAACACGGCTATTGAGATCCGTTTTTCAACGGGAATGGGAGAGCTGGACAGAGTGTTGGGAGGCGGAGCTGTAGCAGGTTCCTTGGTTTTGGTTGGTGGTGCGCCCGGAATCGGTAAATCCACTTTGCTTCTACAAATTTGCAACAGCCTCTGTATAAATAGAAAGGTTTTGTACGTATCCGGTGAAGAGAGCGAACGGCAGCTTAAATTGCGAGCAGAACGGATTGGCGTGCAGCCGGAGAATTTGTTTATCCTTTCTGAAACACAACTTTCCACTATTCTGGAAACTGTTAACATGCTTCAGCCAGATGTTCTGATCGTGGATTCAATTCAAACATTATACAATGAATCCAACGACTCAACACCCGGAAGTGTGTCTCAAGTAAAAGATTGCACTATGACCATGATGCAGCTTTCCAAAACAGAAGGAATTACCGTTTTCGTAGTTGGCCATATTAATAAGGACGGTGCCATTGCAGGACCTAAGGTGTTGGAGCATATGGTGGATTGTGTATTATACTTTGAAGGTGACCCGAATTCCTCCTACAGACTGCTCCGTGCTGCTAAAAATAGATTTGGGTCCACTAATGAGATTGGTGTCTTTGAAATGGCTGATACCGGTCTGATCGAGGTTCCTAACCCATCGCAAATGCTACTTGATGGACGCCCTGAGGGCGCCCCGGGTACATGTGTTGCATGTGTAATGGAAGGCACCCGACCTGTATTAGCAGAGGTGCAAGCATTGGTTGCGAAGACTTCCTTCAATGTACCGAGACGAACTGCGGATGGTTTTGATTTTAATCGCGCGGCACTCCTTTTGGCTGTTGCAGAAAAACGAGGCGGTCTGAAACTAAGCGTCTTTGATGCGTATATTAACGTTATTGGAGGACTTCGTCTAGACGAACCCGGCGCTGATCTGCCCATAATTCTCTCAGTTGCATCGTCATACCGGGATCAGGCAATCCCGGATGATCTTGTGGCGATTGGCGAAGTGGGTTTGACAGGGGAGATACGGTCTGTATCGCATATGAATCAAAGGCTTGCAGAAGTTGCAAGATTAGGGTTTACCCGCTGTATTATCCCTCTTAAAGCCACAGAAAAGTTAGAAATACCTGATAGTTTGAATGTATTTCGTGTAAAAAACATTAGAGAGGCTATCGAAATAGCACTATAAAGAGGGGAGAGGATATTAACCCTCTCCCTTTTGAAAATCAAGCTTTGACAGGGGATTTGCTTCAGCTGCAACCTTCAATTCTGTGCTTTCAATATGAGTATAAATCTGTGTAGTATTCAAGTTCTCGTGCCCCAAAACCTCTTGAACAGTTTTCACATCTACACCGCCGGACAGCATCATTGTTGCTGCAGTATGGCGGAGTTTATGTGCGGAAAAGTTATCAGCATCAAGACCGGCAGCCAACAAGTATTTTTTAACTAATCGGTGTACAGCAGTAACGCTTATGCGGTTATTATCTCTTGAACCAAATAAAGCTTTATTATCAGACAGCACTTTTTTGTTGCGTTCAGGCAAATATGCATCAATAGCTTTACGGCAGGAGGTACCGAAGTATACAAATCGCTCCTTATTACCTTTACCAACAACACGCAAACGGTCCTCGTATACATCAGAAATGTTTAGACCAACCAACTCGCTGCGTCGAATACCGCAGTTCAGGAAAATCATAAGAATGGCATAGTCGCGTTTTTCGTTGGGACCGGAAACAGCCTGCAGCAACGCTGCAGATTGATCTAATGTAAGATACCTGGGCAAGCTTTTTCTTAGTTTTGGATATTCAAGATCGGCAACAGGATTTTCCGCTATCTGCTTTGTACGAATAGTAAGATACTTATAGAAGGATTTAATTGCAGAGAGCTTCCTGGCACGGGATGCTGGTGTTATACCATATTCAGGTGATGCAGCTTCAGGATTTGATGTTCGATCGTTCGCCAGGTAGGAAAGAAAATCAAATATGTCCGATGTTGTAATTTGTCGAATGAAATCCAGATCAATGTCGCGAATAGGAATGTCTTCAATGTTAGTTCGGACCGGCATATCACTACGCATTAGTTTTATAAAACGCAGGAACATACGAAGATCAAGATAATACTCAGAAATGGTCTTTGGTGATTGACCTTTAATGTTTTCGTGGTATGTAAGAAAATCCCGCAAAACCTGGGGGCAGTCGGTGTATCGTTGCATATCTAAAACCTCCTTGTTTTGATTATATATATTATATCATATATCTACGCTGAACGCAACAAAATTTTTATTTTGTTGCGTTCGTTTTCAAGCATTTAACCCCAGGGATCTACTTCCCTGGGGTTATGTATTACAAAGTTGCTGCAGCTGCCGGCGCCAGGATCTTAGTTTTGTGTTACGTCACGTGGTGTAACACAATTTCCCGGTCGATTCCGGGCGCCTGGCACGTCGATTGTGTTACTCTGTTGTATTGTAACACACTTAAGGTTGCCGGCGACGCTGATCAGAGCTGCAGCTGCAGATGTTTTGTGTTACTCCGTTTCTAGTTCTTCTATTTGTCTTCGGATTGTGCTGTTGTTTTTGCTTATTAGATTGTAGGTATCGAATATTAGTTTATCCAGCTGATTCATTTTTCTTGTCATAGTTTCAAGTTGCTTTCTCTTGCTTTGTATTTCTTCTTTGATTCTCTTTAGTTCTTGTTCCTTTGACGGTAGCTCCCACATGCAGCGTTGTACCAGGGCTTCAAATTTTGCTGTGAATGTCTCCCCTGCCTGGGATTCGATCATCTTGATGATCTCATCGGAGAAACGCATGCTCCGGATGTTGCTCTTCTGTGCCATATTGAATACCTCCATAATGATAAATTTGCTACGGCAAAGCGCGCCGTCGCTTTGCTTGTCATATATGGAGTGCATAGAAAAACCCCTGTCAATAGAACGTGGAATAAATCCAGTGCGCACACTGGTTTTATGCCGCGAAAGCTATTGATGGGGGTCTTTTCTATGTGCTATTAACGTACACCTCTGAAAAACAAAATAGGTATACTTCCCTGCTCATCAGCTGCTGATCTGCGCTCCATGGGCATGATTAAGGCTGATTCTGTCCATCTGTGGTGGATTCTATATAGCCGCATACTTTGTCTAGCTGTTCTTCGGTGATGTTATATGTTTGCAGCACTTTATAACCGCAAGCCTCTAATACTTCTATTACAAATTTATCTCGTTCTTGTCTATCTTTGCGGTTATGGCTGCCGTCGCTGATCTCTACTATGCATTTTACTTTTATGTTCTGGTCACAGATTACAAAATCAACGTGTTTGGCTTGAATCTTCCATAGTAGACCTTTGTAATTGTCCTGGTCTTTTCTCGGTGTTATTAAGTCTAGAAGTCTTACTTTGCTGAATACAATTAATTTTCTTTTCTGTGCCCAGTTCTGTAATTTTCTAAATTGGGATTTTTCATTTAATGTCATTAAGTACTTAGGCTCATATGCTTTTTTGTATTCGTATTTTATTGCATCGACAGATGTCTCTTTTTGAATTACCTCATATTTGTCTAAAGGACTGTTATTGTTTTTTTTATATCTTTTGTCTCTTATTGAAACGCAAATTTTAATAACAATATATGGAATCCCGATAACTACAATAATGCCGCATAATCGACCTAGCAAATATGGTATATTAGGCATTTATCTTCCTCCCTTTTTGTTGTTTGTAATTCCAGCGATGTAATCTAGGCTCACCTTGTAGAACCTGGCTAGTGCAATTACATGGTGAAATGGGATTTCCTGAGCTCCCCTCTCCCATCGTGAATATTGTGTTTGTGTTGTATGTAATATTCTAGCTATATCTTCTTGAATTAAGTCGGCATCCTCCCTCAGGTCTTTTATTCTGTGATAAATATACATATTCCTGTGCTCCTCTTTTGGTTATTTATCACAAAATTATCATAGAACATTTTTGTTTTGTTGACTTTAGAACATAATTGTTTTAAGATTGGTTTGTGTAGAACATTTTTGTTTTGTGATGATTTTATGAAAAAGTATTTTTTAATGCTCCGGAGGACACCGCCGAATGAAAAAGATAATTGATTTCTTAAATCACCCAATTACTAACTTTGTTGTTGGTGTTCTTTTATATTTTTGTTTGTTCTTTGTTTATGAGCCTTTGAAAACATCTGGTGAATTACATATTGGTTCCTGCTTTTTAGGTGCTGGTATGGTGATTTCGTCTTCTATTGCCGGATATGGTTTGTCAGGTATGTTAGATCGTAAAAAATTCTCTGATCAGGAGGACTTGGACGAATGAATGTTTTGCTTATGATCCTCGGCGTGTTTTTCCTTGCTGCCTGGGTTGGTGCTTGCTTTTTGCTCTTCTTTCCTTTCTGATGCTGCCGGCTAATCGGCAGCGCATATGTCCGGAAAAACTGGATCAATGCCGTTGACCTCCCCGCCAATGACAGCAGGTTCAACTCCTGCTCCGGACACCAAGGCCGCTGAGCGCACCCGATAGGACTGAAAAATGAGTGCCACGGTGCCTATCCCGCAGCGGCTTTCTTTCTGAATTAACTGCATAAGGCAGTTGATATAAAAAATTGCCGGTACTGATCCGGCTAAATCTATGGAGGTAATTTGTATGGAAAAATGGGAAGTAATTGCAGTCGACAAAAATTCGATCATGCGATTCAAGAATGAAGGAAAAGAAATTTCCGGTGTGCGCCTGCTCCTGCGTGGCTATGAGCCTGCAGACGGTGAAAAGGACCGTTATCTTGGCTTTAACTGGCACGACCAGTTTATCAGCAATGAGCGCCTCAACAAGCTGAAGGTTGCTCCTAAGCCCGGTGATGTGATCAACATTTTCTTTAACCGGTACGGTGACATTACTAAGATCGATGTAGAAGAGTAATTCGTATGGACAAGTCTGTACCGTCCAGGCTTGCCAATCTCCGTGAATTGGTATCACTGCTGAGCCTCTCAGTGCAGATACAAGCGGAAATATCCGCAATCCTGGAAGAATATGAAAAGCGTGTATATTCGCTTGAGGAGGACCGTAGACGGCTCCTGGCGGATTACAGGGCTGTTGACGGTAAATGTCAATCCCTGGAAAAACGCTACTCAGAGTTGCTCTACAAGTTTTCTGAGTTAAAAAATGATCCTCGGTGATCCTTGAAATTGACTGTCGTGAGATAGGCTGCTTAATTGCTGAAAAGGCTCTCCCCTGCTGCCCTTTTGGGCAGCAGAAGGGCCACTCGACTCCGTAACGAATCTGGGGGAAAATCATGCCTACTCAAAACAGTCAAATTAGGGAGCTTCCGGATCTCGTTTTACCGGATTACAACATCCACCGTTATACCTCCATGCGGTTTAAGATCGTCCGCAACAAGTCTACAGTCCCCCGCTATGGCTTTGTCCGTAACAAGAATGACGGTGGATTTATCCATGAGGATAAGCTACCGCAAGCGATCTCCAGGGCCCGCCGTGTATGCCTGGAAATTGCTCTATGTAACGAATGGAAATGGTTTGCCACTTTCACCATTGCTGAAAATAATATGGACCGCAAAAACCTGGAAGGCTTTTACGGTCGTTTTAAGGAGTTCTTAAAGTATCAGCGAAAAAAGTACGGTGTGAAAATTCCATATCTGCTTGTGCCGGAGCAGCATGGTGATGGCAGCTGGCACATGCACGGATTCTTTAATTCAGACATTGATCAGATGTTGGTATCGTTTTGTGACCTGGATAAACAGGGTTATTTGTCTGATAACGGAAAAAGACTTCCCAGGAAGTTAATTAAGAAAGACTATTACAACTGGCCTGCATATCAAAAGCGTTTTGGATTTTGCTCATTTGGTAAGATTCGTAACCATGATGCTGCAGCGTTTTATGTTGTGAAATATATATCTAAATCGTTCCTTGGTGACGCTCGTCGTGTTGGCTTGCAACTGTACTATCCAACACTTGGGTTAAATCGGGCTGAATACTATGATAGCATTTATGGCCCTTGTCCCCAGCTTGACCCCTATTTGGTGAATCATTATGAATACTGCTCAACTGGTTTCTATTGTTTTAAGCGTGAGCCTGGTGATGATCCTCTTTTGGACATCCTCGAAAACCAGAAGGATATACTATTTCCTTTCTCGTTTGATAAGGATGTTGATGAGGATATTGCTAAAGAGGTAGACGATTATTATAACTACACGCAACTTTTTATAAATGGTTTTAAGAGGTGAATTTTTATGAATGTAACACAAAATGACTGCAGCTGCAGCTCTGATCAGAAGCGCCGGCAATCGAGTCTGTGTTACAAACCTCTGTTTTTTCGTCTGCTTTGTATCATGCTTGTGGTCGCAACGTTTGCTACTAGCGTGATTCAGGTCCAGGCTTCTCCTGTCGAGCCTATTATTTATGACATTTTTTCTGCTGGTAGCTATACCTACTATAAGGATGGTGTAAGGCAGGCTGCTACACAAGATCCTTCTGTGTATTTTGAAAAAGCGAATACTGCTACCTGGCGTTGGCTTCCGTATATTGATTTGATTTTTACTTATTCGTATCTTACAGTGTATGCGCAACGAAAGCCTGATGAGGTTCGTGTTAAGTATTTTGGTTCTGATCAATGGCATGTTGCAGAGCTTATAGGAAGTAATGGTTATGTGTATCAATATAGAGTTTCCTGCGGCGTAAATATTCATGCCATAGATGTTGAAGGTTACTGGGCTAGTGACTATACCGGTCAATTCGATGTTTTTTCTATGGTCGGCGTGCGGGACCATGATTATAAAATAAAGAAAATTGACGCTCGGCATATTATGCATATGAGAGATAAAACAACAGGTATAGAGACTTATGACGAGTATGCTACTGTTACCGGTGTTTCTGTTCCCTACTCTAAGAATGTTTCCTCGAGTGTAACTAATAGTGAGTTTATAAATACATATGTTTACCTAGATATTCCTCCCGGTTATCGTGGTTACAATTATGCTAAAGATGTATCGTATATTTTGTA
>JAZSDS010000042.1:0-3023 GCA_045531275.1 Faecousia sp. | reverse complement strand
TTTCTTTCCGCCTGTGGCGGAGGAACTGTGGTCTTTTGAGGTTTTTGCCACAATCGTTGCCGATTTCCCCGACCATGTCCTGATTTTACCATTCCATTATACGCCACAGATAGAGAAAATGCACGAAAAATTTTTTGCTTTTCCTCAATTATCCGTGAAAAACCGCTTCGGATGGGAAAATTTGGGGGTTGGAAAGAGGAAAACCACAAAAATCGAGCTGCCTTTTGAGGTTTTCTGTGGACGGATGCAGAAAAGGCCACAGGGAATAATGTGGCGAAACAAATGAAAACACACAAAATCGCACACGCTGCATCTTGACAGATGGCGGCGTAAATGGTAGTATAATATCGCCGGGAGAATGGCGCACCCATGCGGACGCCGACCGGTCCTAAAAAATTTGAAAGAGGTTGATTCCCATGAAGACTATGCTGTTCAGCCCCGGCCCCGTCATGGTCGAGGAGCCCGTTCGTCAGTCCCTGCTGCACTATGATATCTGCCACCGCAGCGCCGAGTTCGAGGAGCTGTTTGTTGACATCCAGAAGAAGGTTCTGCGCCTGTTCAATGCTGATGACAGCTACTATTCCGTGATCGTTTCCGGTTCCGGTACCTCCGCCAACGAGACCTGCCTGTCCTCCGTGTTCGCTGAGGGCGACGAGGCTCTGCTGATCAACAACGGCGTGTTCGGCGATCGTCTGCTGGAGATCCTGACCAAGTACAACGTTCCCACCACCAACTATCAGCCCGGCTGGGCCAACCTGCCCGACCTGGACGAGGTGGAGAAGATCCTGAAGGCTAACGACAAGATCACCTATGTCTGCATGGTCTTCCATGAGACCAGCACCGGCATGATCAACCCTGTCAACGCTGTGGGCAAGCTGGCTAAGAAGTACGGCAAGCGCTTCTTCGTGGACTGCGTCAGCGCTGCTGCCGGTCAGCACATCGACGTTGTGGACAACAACATCGACCTGTGCACCAGCGTGGGCGGCAAGTGCCTGGGCTGCTACCCCGGCTCCGCTTACATCTGCGGCAAGGAAGAGCTGATGGCTTCTGTTCCCGCTGCACAGGGCAAGAATGTTTATCTGAACCTGGGCAAGCACTACGAGATCGCTAAGTCCAGCCACCAGACCCCCAACACCCCCCACGTCAACCTGTTCTGGCCCTTGAACGCCGCTCTGGACTGGGCTCTGGAGAAGGAGACCCTGGCTGGCCGCGTTGGCCGCTACCAGGAGTGCGCCAAGATCCTGCGTGACGGCATGAGAGAGATGGGCCTGAAGTTCCTGCTGGAGGAGAAGGACATGTCCAACACTGTTACCTCCGTCTTCCTGCCCGAGGGCAGCAAGCCTGTTGAGCAGTTCGTGGACGAGCTGGCAGCCGCCGGCTACACTGTCTACCCCGGCAAGGGCAAGTACCTGGCTATGAACATGTTCCAGGTTGCCAACATGGGTGCTATCTATCCTGAGGACTGCAAGAAGTTCCTGGAAGTTCTGAAGGCACACATCTGATTGACTACATAACATTTCCTTTTTATACCCCAAAGGAAGCGCAGGCTCATCTGAGCCTGCGCTTTCTTTGCGGCCAGTGGCCGCTGACAATGCGTGCACAGTGCTTTCATTTTCGTTACTTCCCTTACCCGCTCGGTATCGGTTCTTCCCCCTTACCTTTCCGTAGGGGGAGGGCCAGTGGCCGCTGACAATGCGTGTACAGTGCCTCTGTTTTCGTTACTTCCCTACATTTATCGTATTGTGCCAGCACCAAAAGGCCCCCTGCCAAGGCCCCCTTTCCTCTGTCATTGCGAACCAGTGACCGATGTCACTGGTGCGGCAATCCGTAATACCCATTGGGGAACGGATTCCCTCGGTCGCTCCGCTCCCTCGGAATGACAGTAGACCGTAGGGGAGGGCAATGCTCCTCCCGCCCTACAAACATCCCAACTGTGCACTATGCACTGTGCACTGTACACTAAATAAAACTTGGCCGCTGTGACTGTCCTGTCACAGCGGCCGGTTTTTATGGTTATTCGCCGTAGTAGGCGTTGAGGTACATCTGCTTGATC
The DNA here is from genome assembly GCA_045531275.1 of Faecousia sp. Lineage (GTDB taxonomy): Bacteria > Bacillota > Clostridia > Oscillospirales > Oscillospiraceae > Faecousia. The sequence continues at coordinate 970 of JAZSDS010000042.1, read as the reverse complement.
TCGCTCATCAGGGGGTAGCGGGGGTTGGCGCCGGTGCACTGGTCGTCAAATGCCTGCTCCACCATTTCGTCCAGCCGTGCCAGGAAGTCCTTTTCGTCCACACCGTAGTCCCGGATGGTGGCTTTGATGCCTACCTTCTTCTTCAGGTCCTCAATGGCCTCGATAAGCTTCTCCAGCTTCTGGGCATTGGTCTTGCCCCCCAGACCCAGGTAGTCTGCCACCTCTGCGTACCGCTCCAGGGTGTGGGGATGGTCATACTGGGAGAAAGTGCCCATTTTCACCGGCACTTCCGCCGCGTTAAACCGCAGCACCTGGCTGATCAGCAGGGCGTTGGCAACGCCGTGGGGCAGGTGGTGGAAGGCGCCCAGCTTGTGGGCCATGGAGTGACATACGCCCAGGAAGGCGTTGGCAAATGCCATGCCTGCCATAGTGGCGGCGTTGGCCATATTCTCTCTTGCCCGGGGCTCGTTGGGGCCGTTGTCGTAGCACTTTTGCAGATTCTGGAACACCAGCTTTAGGCTCCGCAGGGCCAGGCCGTCGGTGTAGTCCGTTGCCAGCATGGAAGCGTAGGCTTCCAGCGCGTGGGTCACAGCGTCGATGCCGGAGGCGGCAGTCAGACCCTTGGGAGCGTCCATCATCATGTCCGCGTCCACAATGGCCATTTTGGGCATCAGCTCATAGTCAGCCAGGGGGTACTTCACGCCGGTCTTTTCGTCGGTGATAACGGCGAAGGGAGTAACCTCAGAGCCGGTACCGGCAGAGGTGGGGATTGCCACAAAGTATGCCTTTTCTCCCATTTTGGGGAAGCCGTACACACGCTTGCGGATGACCACAAACCGCATTGCCATATCCTGGAAGTCTACCTCCGGATGCTCATACAGCACCCACATGATCTTGCCGGCGTCCATGGCGGAGCCGCCGCCAACGGCGATGATCAGGTCAGGCTGGAAGGCCCGCATAGCCTCCGCGC
>JAZSDS010000017.1:0-30097 GCA_045531275.1 Faecousia sp. | reverse complement strand
AGAAAAGCCGGATTATGTGGTCAATTTTGCCGCAGAGAGCCATGTAGACCGCTCCATCGACGATCCCGCCGTATTCCTGCGCACCAACATCCTCGGCACCCAGACCATGATGGATGCCTGCCGCAAGTACGGCATTACCCGCTACCATCAGGTATCCACCGACGAGGTCTACGGCGACCTGCCGCTGGATCGCCCCGACCTGTTCTTTACCGAACAGACGCCCATTCACACCAGCTCCCCCTACTCCTCCTCCAAAGCAGGTGCAGACCTGCTGGTTATGGCTTACCACCGCACTTACGGCCTGCCTGTAACCATCAGCCGCTGCTCCAACAACTACGGCCCCTATCACTTCCCCGAGAAGCTGATCCCCCTGATGATCGCCAACGCCCTCAACGACAAGCCCCTGCCTGTCTACGGCGAAGGCCTGAATGTCCGGGACTGGCTGTATGTGGAGGACCACTGCAAGGCCAGCGACCTGATCATCCACAATGGCCGGGTAGGCGAGGTCTATAACATCGGCGGTCACAACGAGATGAAGAATATCGACATCGTCAAGATCATCTGCAAGGCCCTGGGCAAGCCCGAGAGCCTCATCACCTATGTTGCCGACCGGAAGGGCCACGACATGCGCTATGCCATCGACCCCACCAAGATCCACAGCGAGCTGGGCTGGCTGCCGGAGACCAAGTTTGCAGACGGCATCCAGAAGACCATCCAGTGGTATCTGGACAACAAGGAGTGGTGGGAGACCATTATCTCCGGCGAATACCAGAACTACTACGAGAAAATGTACGGCAACCGCTGATTTTCACAAATTTTGTCACGGCACAAGCCTGCCCTTTTAAGGGGTGCGCCTGTGCCGTGAACTCGTAAGCAGTGGGGAGTCGAACACTTAATCACGGAGGTCCGTTTATGACTAAAGAAAACTCTCCCACTGTCACCCTGACAAAGCAGCGGGATCAGACCCTGGATGTGCTCAAGGGCATTGGCATCATTCTTATGGTGGTGGGACACAGCGGTTCCCCCATTGAGCATTTTGTATACCTTTTCCACATGGCGCTGTTCTTTATGGCCTCCGGCTACACCTGGAGCGACAGCAAGGTCAAGGACCTGGGCACCATGAAGCAGGCCGTCGTCTCCCGGCTTAAAGGCCTGTGGCTTCCGTTTGCTCTGGGTAACGGCATTTTTACCCTGCTGAATAACCTCTTCCTATGGATGGGTCTGTATTCCCGGGAAAAGGTCCTGCACTACTCCCTTTCCAAAACCGCAATTTCCCTGTTCAAAAACATGCTGTTGCCGCTGAACCCCAATTTGGCGGCGCTACCTGGTTCCTGCGGACACTGTTTATGATCTCTCTGGCCCATCTGGTGATCCGCTATATCGCCTGTCACTGGAAGCATGGAAAGCTGTTTTTCTATGGCGTGGTGGTCCTGACTCTGGCCGGTACTGTGTATGTAAACCGGGCAAGACCCACATTCCCCATGGGAATCCACACCTGCTTTGCCGGCTATGCCGCCTTTTTGCTGGGTATGCTTCTAAAGAGGCTTCAGCTAACCCAGCGTATGGGGAAATTTCTTCCTGTTGCCTCTCTGGTCAGTCTTGGCATTCTGGTGCTGTTGAACCCCCTGGACAGGATTGGACTGGGGGTAGGCAATATCGGAAGCCTTCCCTTCTACCTGGTGGTTTCCCTGGCAGGCTGGATCATGGTTTGGGGTGTATCGGCTTTGCTAAAGGGACCTATTGCCGGAGCTATTGCATACTGCGGCCGGCACTCCATCTGGATCGTACTTCTGCATTTCCTGGCCTTTAAGCCGGTGGCCCTTCTGTACCTGCTGATTACCGGCAGGGATCTTAAATTTAGGGGCCTTCCCCGTTTTTGCAGTGCCCTATCTCTGGCCGTTGTACACCTTGGCGGGCGTTGTCCTGCCCTTGGGTGTAAAGGCGCTGGTAGAGGTACTGAAACCAAAATCCAACCAATTTGCCTGAAACTTATAAATATCGGGGCTGTGCGTTACCTTACGCACAGCCCCTTTTGCTGCCAATAGGAAAACCCTTTGGAAATAAATAACTTTTTCCCATACTTATTTTATCATTTAAGTTCGGTTTTTGTGCTATATGCAACGAAAGGCTATGTAACAACCCCAATTTTATGTCAGTTTTGCACATATTTACGGAACTTCTCAATTTGACATATACTAAAAAATGGGGTATAATCCATACTAATATAGACCCAGTCTGCCCGAAAGGAAAGAGATATATTATGAAGGTCTTTGTAACCGGTGTCGGCGGCCAGCTTGGCCACGACGTTATGAACGAACTGTCAAAACGCGGCTATGAGGGAATCGGCAGCGATATTGCCCCTGTTTACAGCGGCATTGCCGACGGCAGCGCTGTCACCACCGCCCCCTATGTTTCCATGGATATTACCGACGACGCCGGCGTTTCCGAGGTCCTTACCAAGGCAGCCCCGGATGTGGTGATCCACTGCGCCGCCTGGACCGCTGTGGACCTGGCAGAGGAAGAAGAAAACATCCCCAAGGTCCGCTCCATCAACGCCCAGGGCACCCAGAATATCGCCAGCGCCTGCAAGGCCCTAAACTGCAAGATGGTTTATATCAGCACCGACTACGTTTTCGACGGCCAGGGCCAAACACCCTGGGAGCCGGACTGCAAGGACTATAAGCCTCTGAATGTTTACGGCCAGACCAAGCTGGAAGGGGAGCTTGCTGTAGCAAACACCCTGGAGAAATACTTTATCGTCCGTATCGCCTGGGTCTTTGGCCGCAACGGCAACAATTTCATTAAGACCATGCTGAACGTGGGCAAAAAATACGACACCCTCCGGGTAGTCAAGGACCAGATCGGCACCCCCACCTACACCCTGGACCTGTCCCGGCTGCTGGTGGATATGATCGAAACCGACAAATACGGCTACTATCACGCCACCAACGAGGGCGGCTACATCTCCTGGTACGACTTTGCCTGCGAGATCTTCCGCCAGGCAGGCTACACCACCCAAGTCCAGCCTGTGACCACCGCCGAATACGGCCTGAGCAAAGCCGCCCGGCCCTTTAACAGCCGGCTTGATAAGAAGAAGCTGACGCAAGCGGGCTTTACCTCCCTGCCCACCTGGCAGGATGCCCTGGCAAGATATCTGAAAGAAATAGAGGAATAAATAATGGGTCAGATCAAAGTCACCAAATGCCCTATCGAGGGTCTGTATATCATTGAGCCCGCTGTCCACGGCGACAGCCGGGGCTACTTCATGGAGACCTACAATCAGCGGGATATGGAAGAAGCGGGGCTGAACATGAAGTTCGTCCAGGACAACCAGTCCATGTCCGTCAAGGGCGTGCTCCGGGGTCTCCACTTCCAGAAGCAGTACCCCCAGGGCAAGCTGGTCCGGGCCATTAAAGGCAGAGTCTTTGATGTGGCGGTGGACCTGCGGGCCGGCTCTGCCACCTACGGACAGTGGTACGGCGTGGAGCTGTCCGAGGAGAACAAGAAGCAGTTTTATATTTCCGAGGGCTTTGCCCACGGCTTCCTGGTTCTTTCAGAAACCGCCGAATTCTGCTACAAATGCACCGATTTCTACCACCCCGGTGACGAAGGCGGCCTTGCCTGGAACGATCCTGCCATTGGCATTCAGTGGCCGGAGCTCACCGGCGATTATCCCGGCAACGCCTCTGCCCAGGGCTACACCCTGTCCGACGGCACCCCCCTGAACCTCAGCGAGAAGGACCAGAAATGGAGCTGCCTTGCAGACACCTTCCGTTTTTAACCAAACCTGTCATCCTGAGCAGCGTTCCCCGGCACCCAATCGAAGGATCTTGGCACCCAATGATTGCCAGGACATAGCTCAGAACGACAACAATATAGAGAAAATGTAGGAGAACAGCTATGCAGCATGTATTTATCGTAGGCTCCAAGGGAATCCCCGGTGCCTACGGCGGCTACGAAACCTTTGTGGACAAGCTGACAGAATATCATCAAGACCACCCCCAGCTGAAATACCATGTGTCCTGCAAGGATACCCAAAGCAAAGAAGAAATCTACCACAACGCCCGGTGTTTCCACATCAAGGTGCCTAACATTGGCCCCGCCCAGGCTATCTGGTATGATGTGGCTGCCCTTTCCGCCTGCTGCAGCTATATTCAGCAGAAGGGCATCGAGAATCCCATTATCTATATCCTGGCCTGCCGCATCGGACCCTTTATGGGCTACTTCACCAGAAAGATCCATAATCTTGGAGGCAAGGTATATGTGAACCCCGACGGCCACGAATGGCTCCGGGCAAAATGGCCCGCTCCGGTGCGGAAGTACTGGAAGATCTCCGAAGCGCTGATGACCAAGCATGCCGACCTGATGGTCTGCGACAGCAAGAACATCGAAAAATACATCCAGGAAACCTATGCTGCCTATGCTCCCGCATCTACCTACATCTCCTACGGCGCCGAGACCCGGAAAAGCGTCCTGTCTGACGATGACGAAAAGCTGCTGGCATGGTACGCCGAAAAGGGTCTGACCGCCAAGAGCTACTATCTGGTGGTGGGCCGATTCGTGCCGGAAAACAATTACGAAACCATGATCCGTGAGTTCATGAAGAGCAAAACGGACCGGGATTTCGCTATTATTACCAATGTCAATGACAAGTTCCTGCAGGAGCTGGAGGAAAAGCTCCACTATCAGGAAGACCCCCGGATCAAGTTCGTGGGCACGGTGTACGACCAGGAGCTTTTGATGAAGATCCGGGAAAACGCCTACGGCTACTTCCACGGTCACGAGGTTGGCGGCACCAACCCCAGCCTGCTGGAGGCCCTGGGCTGCACCGACCTGAACCTGCTTTTGAATGTTGGCTTTAACCGGGAGGTGGCAGAGGATGCCGCCCTGTATTGGGACAAGACCTCCGGAGATCTGGCACGGCTCATCGACGGCGCCGACGCCCTTTCTTCGGACCAGATCGCCGCTCTTGGCGAAAAGGCAAAGCAGCGGATCGCCGACGCCTATAGCTGGCAGTTCATTTCCGACGAATACGAAAGGCTGTTTTTGGGCAGCAGGGGAGATCATTGAATGGAAACAAAAAAGCTTACCTTCCGGGATGTGCAGCTGGGCGCTTTGGAGGTGCTCAAGGAGCTGACTGCCCTGTGTGATGCCCAGGGCTGGAAATACTTTCTGACCTACGGCTCTATGCTGGGAGCTGTCCGTCACAAGGGCATTATCCCCTGGGACGACGACATTGATATTATGATGCCCCGGCCCGACTACGAGGCACTGCGGAACTACTTTGCCCGCAATAGCGAAAGTCTGCTTCCCCTGAAGCTGTTCGACAAAGCCTCTGTGCCGGAATATCCCCATATGATCGGCCGGATCAGCGATCAGCGTTACCACCTGGTCTTCGACAACGAGCGGGATTACGGCATCGGTCTGTTTGTGGACATTTACCCTCTGGACGGCGTAGGTAACGACCTTGACCGGGCTGTCAGGCTGGTAGAGAAAACAAAGCGGGTGGCATCCCTGTGCTTCCTCACCGGCAGAAAATCCTTCGGTGTGGACAACACCCATTCCACCCTGAAAATGCTGATAAAATTCCCTGCCTACTGCTGGGCTAAGCTGTGGGGCAACCGGCATTATATCAACAAGCTGGAAAAGCTGTCCCGGACCTACGACTACAACGCCAGCAAGTACGTGGCCTGCGCCAGCTGGCCGGCAGGTCCTAAGGCAGGCCAGCAGCGGGATGTCTTTGAGAAATCCCTGTTTGAGGAGCTGGTAGAGGTTCCTTTTGAGGATACCACTATGAAGATCCCAGCGGCCTATGATGCCTTCTTGTCCAGGACCTATGGCGACTATATGCAGTGTCCCCCGGAGGATAAGAGGACCACAAACCACACCTACGACGCATATCAGCTGTAACACACCTGTTTAGGAGGAATTGGAATATGCAAGCGATCATTTTGGCAGCCGGCATGGGCAAACGCCTGAAGGATCTGACCCAGAACAACACCAAGTGCATGGTCAAGGTCAACGGTGTGACCCTGATCGACCGGATGCTCCATCAACTTGAGAAACATAACCTTTCCCGTATCGTGCTGGTGGTTGGTTATGAGGGACAAAAGCTGATTGACTATATCTCCACTCTGGACATCAAGACCCCTATCGTATATGTCAACAACCCGGTCTATAACAAAACCAACAACATCTACTCCCTGGGCCTTGCCAAGGAAAAGCTGCTGGAGGATGACACGCTGCTGTTTGAATCCGACCTTATCTTTGAGGACTCCCTCATCGACGCCCTTCTGGAGGACCCCCGGGATACCCTTGCCCTGGTGGACAAGTACGAAAGCTGGATGGACGGCACTTGCGTCAAGCTGGGCGCCGACGACAGCATCGAGGCCTTCGTCCCCGGCAAAAAGTTTAAGTTCAATGAGATCAAAGACTATTATAAGACTGTAAATATCTATAAATTCAGCAAGCATTTTTCCGAGAAGTATTACGTCCCCTTCCTGGATGCTTACCAGGAGGCTCTGGGCGTTAACGAATATTACGAGCAGGTGCTGCGGGTCATCACCATGCTGGATGATCCCGAGATCAGAGCCAAGAAGCTCAGCGGTCAGCTCTGGTATGAGATCGACGATCTGCAGGATCTGGACATTGCCACCTCTATGTTCACCCCCGACCAGGAGAAAAAGGTGGATCTGATGGCAGGCCGCTACGGCGGCTACTGGCGCTATCCCCAGCTGTTGGATTTCTGCTACCTGGTGAACCCCTATTTCCCGCCCCAAAAACTGACGGATGAGATCAAGGCCAGCTTTGAGATCCTGCTGACCCAGTATCCCTCCGGCATGCGGGTAAATGCCCTGCTGGCAGCCAAGAATTTTGGCATACATCAGGAAAACATCCTGGTAGGAAACGGCGCGGCAGAGCTTATTAAAGCCTTTATGCAGCAGCAGGAGGGCAAGGTAGGCTTCGTCCGACCCACCTTTGAGGAATACCCCAACCGCTATTGCAAGGAAGCTGGCGTTTCCTTTGTTCCCCAGAATCCGGACTTTAGCTATACTGCGGCAGATCTGATGGAATTCTTCACCGGCAAGGACATCACCACCCTTGTGGTAGTCAACCCGGAGAACCCCTCCGGCAACTATATCCCCAAGGCAGATGTTATCCGGCTGATAGATTGGGCAAAGGCCCAGGGTATCCGTCTTTTGATGGACGAATCCTTTGTGGACTTCGCCGAAGAAGAGGACAGCACCCTGATCCGTCAGGACATTCTGGACAGCTATGACAACCTGTATGTAATGAAGAGCATTTCCAAATCCTACGGTGTTCCCGGCCTGCGGCTGGGGATCCTGGCATCCGGCGACCTGGAGGGTATTGCCACCCTGAAAAAGGATGTGGCTATCTGGAACATCAACTCCTTTGCCGAGTTCTATATGCAAATCGCCGAAAAATACCAGAAGGATTACGAGGAGGGTCTGCTTCTGTTCAAGCAGGAGCGCAGACGCTACGCCCAGGCCCTTTCCCAGCTGCCCGGCCTGCGGGTGATCCCCTCCCAGGCAAACTATATCATGGCAGAGCTTACCGGTGGCATGACCTCCCGGGCCCTTACCAAAACACTGCTTCTGAAGTATAATATCTTTATCAAGGACCTCAGCGCCAAAATGGGCGGTGCCCAATATGTGCGCCTGGCTGTCCGGGACACCCGGGATAACGACAAGCTGATCGCCGCCCTGAAGCAGGAGCTTAGCTGACAGGTGCTCTTCCAGTGAACCGCGAAAGGATCCATTTATGAATATAACCATTGTAGGCGGAGGCAATATAGGCACCCAGTTTGCGGTGCATTGCGCCCAGAAAAAACATCGGGTGACGGTATATACCTCCAAGCCCCAACTGTTCAAAAAGACCCTTTCTATTGTGGATTCCCAGGGAACTGTGACCCACCGTGGTGACATTGCCCTTGCTACAAATGACGAGACCCTGGCTTTCGGCGCAGCGGATGTGATCTTTGTCACCGTTCCTGCTGACTGCATGGGCCAATACGGTGAAAAGCTGTACCCACACATCCGGCCCGGTGTGAAGATCGGGCTGATCCCCGGCACCGGCGGCGGCGAATGCGCTTTTTACAAATGCCGCCAAAAAGGTGCTGTGCTGTTCGGTCTCCAGCGTGTTCCGGCGGTAGCCCGTCTGGTGGATTACGGCAGCCGGGTCTGCTCCACCGGATACCGTGGAGAGCTGTTTGCGGCAGCCCTGCCCAGAAGGGAAACGGAAGCCTGCTGCCAGCTGCTGGAATCCATTTTTGACATCCCCTGCCATGGGCTGCCGGATTACCTGAATCTGACACTTACCCCCTCAAACCCTATTCTGCACACCACCCGGCTCCGGACCCTGTTTTCCGACTATAAGCCCGGTGTTGTATACAGCAGAATTCCCCTTTTCTATCAGGAATGGAACGACGCAAGCTCCCGTCTGCTGTTCGCCTGCGACCAGGAGGTGCAGCAGCTGTGCAAAGCCCTTGTAGATTTTGATCTGTCCGGTGTCCGGTCCCTGAAGGATCATTACGAGAGCTACACGCCGGAAGCAATGACCTACAAAATTTCCCATATCCCGGCTTTCCAGGGACTTCTCTCCCCCCAAAAGGAAGTGGAGGGGGGATATATCCCTGATCTCCGTTCCCGGTACTTTACGGCAGACTTCTCCTACGGACTGGCGATTTTGGTGCAGGTGGCACACATGGCCAAGGTGCCTGTCCCCAACATGGAGCAAACGCTGCAGTGGTACCAAGCCCTTGCCGGAGAGCCTGAGATGTTTGATTTCAGCCGCTGGGGCATCCGGGATTACGAAAGCCTGGTTGCCTTCTACCGGCAATAACCCCAACACAACAATTCCCCGCATCAATGTTCCGAAGTATCACCGGTGGGTTGACACGGGAAGTAAAGGAATTGTAACGGTATGAAAAAATTTCTTGCCTTATTCAAAAAAGTGGGTGGCTTTGGCGTGCTGAAGCAGTACCTGCGGGCCCGGGTGTTTCTGTTCGCCATGATACAGACTCTGCTTCTGGGCTTCTCCAAGAAATCCCTTGAGATTCTGCGTTTGGCAGTAAACAACAGGATATTGGGCAAGCTGCGGAAGAAATACCGACGCTTTATTGAAGACTACAAAACCAATGCCCAGCCCCTTCCCCGGACCCGGTCCAACAAAGTTTGGGTATGCTGGTTCCAAGGCATGGAAAAAGCGCCTGCTTTGGTGCAGCGCTGCTACCGATCCCTGCAGGAAAATCTGCCTGACCGAGAGATCATCCTGATCACCCAGGATAATTACCGTCAGTATGTAACCCTTCCGGATTATATTGAAGAAAAGGCAGCCAGGGGAATCATTCCCAAAGCCCAATACTCTGATCTGCTGCGTCTGGAGCTTCTGCTCCGTCACGGTGGTACATGGATCGATTCCACCGTGTTCTGTTCCGGCGGCAACATCCCCGACTATATGCTGAACAGCGACCTTTTTATGTTCCAGACACTGAAGCCGGGTCTGGACGGACACCCCACCAGCATCTCCAATTGGTTCATTACAGCATGTACCGGCCATCCCCTTTTGATGCTCACCCAGGCGCTGCTGTACGAATATTGGAAAAAGCACGACTTTTTGGTGGACTATTTTATTTTCCATCTTTTCTTCCAGCTTGCCATAGAAGCATATCCGGAGGAATGGAGCCGCGTGATCCCCTTCAGCAACTCTGTTCCCCATATTCTTCTGCTGCGGCTGTTTGAGAAAGCCGACGAAAAAACCTGGCAAGCCCTGCAAGATATGACCCCGTTCCACAAACTGTCCTATAAGTTTGGGGATACGGAAACTCAGAAAGACGGAACCTATTTCCGGATGCTCATGGAATAAGGAGGCAATTTATGGATTACGAAAAACGCGAACAAGTGGTTTTTGTGAAGGATCTGCTGTTTGCGGCGCTGTACCGCTGGCGCAGCATGCTTGCAGCAGCGCTGATAGGCGCATTACTTTTTGGGGGCGTTGCAGCATTTCTTTCTTACCAGACAGCAAGGAACCTCCCTTCCCCTGAGGAACAGCAGGAGGAGCTTGCAACATACGAAGAGAAGAAAGAAGCACTGGAAACGCAGCTCGAAAAAGATACCGCCCTGGTAACCAACCAGGAGAAATATATTAAGGACTCCCTGGTAATGAAAATGGATCCTTACTGTGTTTACAGAGCGATCATCGACCTGAATGTGCAGACAGATTACCAAATCCTTCCTGGAATGACTTACCAGAACCCGGATGATGCAGGCGCTATCCTGAATGCATACCAAGCGTATATGAGCGGCGACCAAGTGATAGAGGCAGTTGCTGACGACATTGGACTGGAAAGCAAATACCTGTGGGAAATGATTTCCCTGTCAAACGGCGGTAGTGCAACCCGCAACCTCAGAATAACCATTAATTACAACTCAGTAGAAGGCGCAGAACAAATACTGGATGCGTTTTTAGGTCATTTAGACCAAGCCCAAAAGAAGATCAGCCAGACTGTAGGCGAGCATACCGTCCAGGTGGTATCTACCAGAGTGGACCAACGGATCGATCTGTCTATCACGGACCAGCAAAATGCTGCCGAAACAAGGCTGGAAAATCTGCGCAAACAGCAGGCATCCACAGAAAAAGCCCTGGAAAAATTACAGGAGCCTGTATTTCATAACGGCCTGACTGGGAAAGAAATTGTTGTTCTTGTGGTCCTAGGTGGCATTTTGGGCGCCGGCCTGATTGCCTGTGTGGCCTGGTTCAAGCACCTTGCCGGAAACCTTGTCTATTCCCCCCGCACACTCATAAATAAAACCGGCCTGAAGATTCTGGGCTGTGTCCCCCACGAAGAAACAGCGAATCCCATTGACAAGTGGCTCAAAAAGACAGAGGGCCGCACCGTAGATAAAGATCTGACTGATGTAACCATGGCCACCATACGCAATTACTCTGCCCCAGGACAGCGGCTTCTGCTGTTCGGCGACTGTGACCTGTCCCTTCAGGAGCAGCTTGCCCAGGAGTTAAAGAATTCCGGAATCCCTGCTGCAGCTTACGGCAGTCTGCTGCGCTCCGCGCAAGCACAAAACGCCCTGTCAGAAGGCGATTTGGTGTTGTTGGTGGAACAATGCGGTGTTTCCCGTTACAGCAATATCATATTGAGCATTGAGCTCCTGGAAGATCTGAACAAGGACTTGATTGGCTGTGTGCTGCTGGGAGGCTAATCCCAAGCGCATACAGAACCGGCGACCCTGATTGGAGAAAAACATGGAAAAGCACAGAAGAAGGTCTTTGACGGAGGATTCTTTTTTCTCCTTCACCAGAACAGACCTGTTGATCAAGTTAATACTGCTGTTTCCCATTACGACGCTGTTCCAGCACTATGTAGGAATTTTGAACAAGCTTCTGTTCTTTTTTGTGCTGGTAGTGCTGTTCTCCGTCAGCGCCGTCAAGGTCAAACCCTTTGTCTATACCGCAGGTATCTGCGTTTCATGGCTTGTTTCCATGGCTGTTACCCCCCTGGCAGCGCTAAAGCTGAACCTCAACATGGCGTTTTACTATATCTTTTTGGTCCTTTACCTGGTGCTGGTCATAACCGATCAGAAAAAAATCTGGGACCTTTTGATAAAAAACAGACGCTATATCTTTTATGTGGTCCTTATATACACATTTGTGGTCACGGTATCTATCTTCCTGCCCAGTTCCTATTCCCGGATGGAGGCCGGAGGATGGGGCGACGAGGCCTATTTCAACTCCATCTCCGGAAGCCCTAACCGGGTGGGCCCAGCCTCTGTTTTTGTTGTTGTTCTGATTGCCTTTCTGGTCCGGACAGGAACCCATTGGTCCGTTGCCGCCTTCGCTTTGCCCCAGCTTTATGTGTTCCTTATGGGCGGCAGCCGCACCTATTTTGTGGTAGGTGCCTGCACGGTAGTGGTGCTGTTTTATGTGATGATCCCTCAGAAAAAATGGTTCTTTTTGAGCCTGATCCCCATTGCCGCCGTAGGTGTCGTCCTGGTTTTGAACAGCAACATGATGGATAAGTTTGCCGCCACCTTTCAGCAGGGCGTCTCCCAAAAGGAATTTTGGCGTCGTCTGACCAACACCCGGTCTATCTTTTGGGTCGAGCAGTTGGAGCTGTTCTTTGCTACACCCTGGTACAAGCAGCTTTTGGGCAACGGCATTAATTTTACCACCCATCAGTACGGTCTGTGGGCCCACAGCGATTTTATCGAGATTCTGTGTAGCTATGGCTATGTGGGCCTTGCCAATTATATTGGCCTCATGGTCTATACCATAAGGAATTTGCTAAAAACAAAAAAGAAGCATTTCTTTGTTAAGTGCATTTGTATATTTATTTGGTTCTTTAACGCATTTTTCAATTTCTTTTACTGCTATTTCTCCGCTATGCTGTGCTATCCCATTTTACTACTGGTGATTAAGCACATTGACGATCCACCCCATGATATGACCCAAAGGAGGACAAGTGTATGAGGGCTGCGGTTCTGCTGTCAGCATACAACGGCGAAAAGTATATAAGGACCCAGATCGACTCCATTTTGGCGCAGGACTGTCAGATTCCCTTTGATCTGTGGGTGCGGGACGACGGTTCCAGCGACGGCACTACGCAGATCCTGGAGCAATATGCCCAGGAGGGAAAACTGCGCTGGTATACCGGAGACAACCTGCGACCGGCAAAAAGCTTTTTGGATCTTGTAAAGCATTGCCCCGGCTATGGGTTTTATGCCTTCGCCGACCAGGACGATTTCTGGAAGCCCGAGAAACTGAGCCGGGGTATTGCCCGTCTGCAGGAAGCCGAAGGACCCTGCCTGTATTTCTCCAACGCCCGGATGGTAGACGGAGATTTAAAGGATATGGGCCGGGATGTTTACAAAACCAATCCCTATAAGGATTATTACACCCTGGTGTGCCAGGGCGGTCTGTTAGGCTGTACCATGATGTTTAACAGCGCTCTGGCGCAGCTGTTGCAGGATGCCCCTTCTCCGGACACGCTGATTATGCATGATTTCTACGCCGTACTGGTCTGTGACCTGTTTGACGGCGCGGTCATCTACGATTCGGTGGCCACAATGCTTTACCGACAACACGCCAACAATGTGGTGGGCATGTCCCGGAACAAGTGGCAGGCTGTCAGAAGCAGGCTGCAGACCATTACAAACAAGCAGAAGGTCACAGTAGCAGAACAAGCCGCCAGCGTTCTCGTCTGCTATCCCCAGATCCCAAATCTGCAAAAAAGGCAGTGGTTGGAACGGGTTGCTGGATATCGGGAGCATTTTCTCCGGGCCCTGGCTCTGGCTCTATCCGGAAAGACCCATTACACCAACAAGAACAAAGCAATCACTCTGCGTCTGGCGCTGCTGTTGCGTAACCGCTGATGCAGGGAATCTGGTCCCCTAAGGAGTTAATTATGGATTCGCCTGTGATTAGTATCTATGTGCCGGTATATAACCACGAAAATTATATCGTGCGGGCTCTGGACAGCATTCTGATGCAAAAAACCCAGTATTCCTATGAGGTATTTATCGGGGAGGACTGCTCCACCGACAACACCCGGGCTGTAGTCAAAGCATGGGAAGCCGCCCACCCAGATGAACGGTTCCATTTCCTGTACCGGGAAACCAATATGCACAACACCTCCTGCCATAACGCCCGGGATCTGAAAAACCGCTGCAAAGGCAAATACCTCATTGCCCTGGAGGGCGACGATTTCTGGACAGACCCGGAAAAGCTCCAGAAGCAAGTCTCCTTTCTGGAGACGCACCCCGAATATTACGCCGTGGCCCACAACTGCACCGTGGTAGGTGCGGATTCCCTGCCCAACGGAGAAACCTATCCCGAGTGCAAAGATACAGAGTATACCTTCCGTCACTTTGCCAACGACATTCTCCCCGGCCAGCTTACCACCCTTTTGTCCAGGAATTACATGGTAGACGAAAGCTTCGACCGCTCCCTGATGGCAAATCGGGTCAGAGCAGGAGACCGGAATAACATTTTTTCCATTCTCTGCCAGGGTAATATTTATTGCATACAGGAAGCCATGAGCGCCTACCGGCATGTTACCCAGGGCGGCAGCTCCTTCAGCGCAAACCACCGCTACAACTACGCCGAGGAGGAAGCTGCCAACCGCTACCGGATGGAATTTGCCCGAAAACTGAAGCATCCCCAGGCCATCCGATACAGCGACTACCTGTACCTGCGGAATATTCGCTACGCATGGCGCTGCAAGCGCATCAGCCTGAAACAGGCTCTCACCGATTTTAAAAACATCCGGTACAAGCTCTACGCCTGCGCCCTGCTCCTGAAACGGGACATTAACCGTATCCTCCTGCGGAAAGAGCAGGCAGTGTAACCCTTCTTCCGAAAGGACCTTTTTATGGAAAGCAAAAAGAACAACCGCATAGGAAGTGCCTTGGGCTGGAAGCTTTTTGAGCGCTTCGGTGTCCAGGGCAGCCAGTTTGTGCTGCAGATCATCCTGGCCCGGATCCTGGACCCTGACCACTATGGTGTTTTGTCATTGATGATGATCTTTGTCACTTTGGCAAACATCTTTATCCAGAACGGCTTCAACACCGCCCTGATCCAGAACAAGGATGTGACCGAGGAGGACTATTCCTCCGTATTCTGGGTGACCCTGGGCATCTCCGGCATCCTGTATCTCATTATTTTCTTCACCGCGCCCCTGATCGGCAGCTTCTACAAAATGCCCGACATTGTAAGCCCCCTGCGCATTCTGGCGCTGATGCTGCTGCCCGGCGCATTAAACTCCGTGCAGCTGGCCAGAGTCAGTCGAGCAATGAACTTCCGGTTAGTTTTTTTCAGCAATCTGGCAGGCATCCTGATTGCCGGCATTGTCGGCATCACCATTGCCCTTAATGGCGGCGGCCTGTGGGCCCTGGTGGCGCAGACTGTGCTGAATGTGCTGGTGGCCTGTGTGGTGATGCTCTTTACCGCCAAGCTGAAGCTGCGGTTTGTGCTGAACTGGAGCCGGATCCGGGTACTGTTCCGCTTTGGCTGGAAGCTGCTGGTTTCCGGTCTGCTGGACACCCTGTACCAGGATATCCGCAGCCTGGTTATCGGAAAAAAATACAACGCCGATACCCTGGGCTTCTATAACCGGGGCAAGCACTTCCCCCAGTTTATTATCAACGCCGTCAGCGGCACTGTCCAAAGCGTCATGCTGCCGGCAATGGCAGAAAAGCAGGACGACCGCGCCGCTGTAAAATTGCTGGCCCGGAATTCTATCGCCTTAAGCTGCTTTATTATTTTCCCCATTATGGCTGGCCTTGCCGGCGTAGCTGCTCCCCTTGTAGGGCTGTTGCTGACAGATAAGTGGTTGCCCTGCGTACCCTATCTGCAAATCTACTGCTTTACCTTCGCCTTTCATCCTGTCCACATGTGCAACCTCCAGGCTATCAACGCCATGGGCCGCAGTGATATTTTCCTGAAGCTGGAAATAATTAAAAAGTCTATTGGCCTGCTGTCTCTGGTAATCGCCGTATTCTGCTTTGACTCCCCCATCGCCATTGCCATGACCGGTGTGTTTACCGCCTTTACCAGCTGCTTTATCAACGCCTATCCCAACAAGAAGCTTATCGGCTACTCCTACCTGGATCAGCTCCGAGATATGCTTCCCTCTTTCCTGCTGGCTGTATTCATGCTGGGCTGTGTGCTGGCGGTGCAGCTGCTGAACCTTGGCAATCTGCTGACATTGCTTATCCAGGTAGCAGTGGGTGTTGTGGCTTATGTTGCCGCCTCTGCCCTTTTCCGGGTCCGTCCCTTTGGGATCTTACTGCAATTTTTGAAACACAAAGAGAAATCCTAAGCGGTTGGGAATCGAACCCCGACAACCCCACTGCTTAACAAAAGGAGATCGATTATATGAATAATATCAATGTCACCCGGTCCTCTATGCCCTCTTTTGAGGAGTACTGCCGGGAGATCAAGGAGCTTTGGGACAGCCGTTGGCTCACCAACATGGGCGTGAAGCACAAAACCTTCCAGGCTCAGCTGGAGGCGTATCTGGGCATCCCACATGCCACCCTGTACACCAATGGCCACCTGGCCCTGGAGAATGTGATCGCTGCCATGGGCCTGCCTTCCGGCGGCGAGGTGATCACTACCCCCTTCACCTTTGTCTCCACCACCCACGCCATTACAAGGAACGGCTTGATGCCTGTTTTCTGCGATGTGAACCCCAAGGACTACACCATGGATGTGACCAAACTGGAGGGCCTGATCACCGACAAGACCGTGGCGATCGTGCCGGTCCATGTTTACGGAAACCTCTGTGACACCGAGGCCATTGCCGCCATTGCCAAAAAGCACGGCCTGAAAGTGATTTACGACGCCGCCCACGCTTTCGGCGTGCGGTACAAAGGCATCAGCGCCGCCTGCTTCGGCGACGCCTCCATGTTCAGCTTCCACGCCACCAAGGTATTCCACACCATTGAAGGCGGCGCTGTCTGCTTCCATGATGATGCCTTGGTTCAAATACTTAACGACATGAAGAACTTCGGCATTCGGGGTCCCGAGGCCTGCGCCTATATCGGCGGCAACGCCAAAATGAGCGAGTTCCAGGCCGCCATGGGCATCTGCAACCTGCGGCATCTGGAGGAGGAGATCGCCAGCCGCAAGGAGGCTGTCCTGGCCTACCGTAAGCGGCTGTCCGGCGTGGAGGGAATCCGCCTTTGCGATGATCAGCCGGATGTAACGCCCAACTATGCCTACTTCCCTGTGGTGTTCGACGGCTATAAGTACGACCGCAACACCGTCTTCGAAAAACTGAAGGAGCAGGGCATCACCGCCCGGAAATACTTCTATCCCCTGACAAACGACATGGACTGCTATAAGTCCTTCCCCACCGCAGGTGCGGAAAAGACCCCCGTGGCGAACTACATCGCCGACCGGGTGCTGACACTGCCTCTCTTCGCCGGCTTGTCCGCCGAAGATGTAGACCGGATCTGCAACATTATTCTGAACTGATATGATTGATCTGCATACCCATATTTTACCCAACATGGATGACGGCAGCCAAAGCCCCCAGGAGACTCTGGAAATGCTGGAGCTGCTGGGTCAGCAAGGGGTCACCACCGTAGCTGCCACCCCCCATTTCTATCCCATAAAAGAAACGCCGGAGTCCTTTTTGCGGCGGCGGGAGGAGGCTACCCGCCGGCTTCCCCAGGACCGGCAGGACCTGCCCCAGGTGATCCTGGGGGCGGAGATCGCCTATTTCTCCGGCCTGGGTTGCTGCGAGGAGCTGATCCCCATGCAGCTGGGAGATTCCCGGCTGCTGTTGGTGGAAATGCCCTTCTGCGCCTGGACCGACCGGATGATCAACGAGATCTGCGCCATCCCAGAAATGCTGGGCCTCATGCCGGTGCTTGCCCACATCGACCGCTACCGGAATAAGAAGCAATTCCCCCGGTACTGCCAGCAGCTAAAGGAAAACGGCGTGTACTTCCAGTGCAACGCCAGCATGTTTGAAGGGGGCATGGACCGCCGCTGGGCGCTGAAGCAGATGAAGCAGGGCTACATCCATTTCCTTGGCTCCGACTGCCACAACCTGTCCAACCGAATCCCCAATATGGACCAGGCGGCCCAGGTCATTGCCAAAAAGCTGGGCGAGAACACCCTGATTTTGATGAGCCGGGATACCGATGATCTTCTGTTTTCCAGGAAATAGAAAATACAGAATACCTTCTATATCTCGCTATAGAACCCACCAGGGGGTCTATAGCATATCGAATTTGCAACAGGCAAAAATATTGAATTACCCAGCAATATATCGACAAAAAATACTCGAGGGAAATCCTCGAGTATTTTTTCGTTTCTCGTTTTCTCTTATTCCGCAGCCACTACCACCTGGCCGCCCACCTTCTGGATCAGGTTCTTGGGGCAGGCTGTGGTGCAAAGTCCGCAGCTGACACACTTTTCGTAATCGATGACCGCCAGGTTGTTTTCCACCCGCAGTGCCTGCTCCGGGCAGATCTTTACACACTTGGTGCAGCCGATACAGCCCTGGGTGCAGCTCTTGCCGGTAACAGCGCCCTTTGCCTGGGAGCTGCAGGGAATGGTGACGGTCTTGTCGTACTCCACGCCTACGATAATGCCCTTGGGGCACACAGAAGCGCAGGTCAGACAGCCCACACACTTTTCTCTGTCTACCTTGGCAACGCCGTTTTCGATGTGAATAGCGTCATACTTACAAACCTTGGTGCAGTTGCCAAAGCCCAGGCAGCCGTACTGGCAGGCCAGAGGGCCGGTGCCACCGATCCTGGAGGCAGCCAGACAATCCCGAATGCCTTCGTAATTGGCCTTTTTCTTGGCGCCCAGCTCCTTGCCGTCCTCACCAACTGTCTGGTAGCCGGCGCAGCGGACAAAGGCCACCTTCCGCACCACTTCCTGGGCCTCCACACCCATAATGGCAGCCATTGCCTTGGCGCACTCGGTGCCGCCGGAGGCGCAGGCGCCGATGGGAGCCTCACCCTTCAGCACAGCCTCGGCGTAGCCGCCGCAGCCTGCAAAGCCGCAGCCGCCGCAGTTGGCGCCGGGTAGACATTCATTCAGCGCCTCCAGTCTCTCATCGGTCTCCACATAGAACACCTTGGATGCAGCAGCCAGCACCAGGCCAAAGCCCAGGCCCAGGCCGCCCAAAATAGCGACTGCGATTAAAATATCAATCATTGCGCTACCTCCTTAGAAAATGCTCAGGCCGGAGAAGCCCATAAATGCCAGAGCGATCAATCCCGCGGCGATCAGCGCCAGGGGATAACCCTGAAAGGGAGTGGGGCAGTCTGCCTTATCCACACGCTGCCGCACGGAGGCAAACAGCACGATAGCCAGGGTGAAGCCCAGGCCGCCGCAAGCGCCGTTGACAACGCTTTGCAGAAAATCGAAGCCCTCCTGCACATTCACCAGGGCCACGCCCAGAACGGCGCAGTTGGTGGTGATCAGAGGCAGGAAGATGCCCAGGGCCTGGTACAGAGCGGGGATGCTCTTTTTCAGGAACATTTCCACCACCTGCACGATGGAGGCGATGACCAGAATAAAGGCCACGGTCTGCATATAGTCAAGGCCCAAAGGTCCTAAAACAAAGCTGTCCACCGCCCAGCAGGCAGCTGCAGCAATAGCCATAACAAAGGTAACTGCCATGCCCATGCCCAGAGCGGTATCTATCTTCTTGGAAACGCCCATAAAGGGGCAGATGCCGTAGAACTTAACCAGAATGAAGTTCTCCGTCAGGATAGCGGAGATCAGGATTCCCAAAAGGGATTGCAAATAACTCATTATTTAACAGCCTCCTTTTTTGTCCTGTTTTCCAGTTTCCTGGTAAGCCACTGGAAGAAAGCGATGAGGAAGCCCAGGGTCAGAAAGCCCCCCACAGGCATGACCATTTGCATAGCAGGATAGCCCTCGGGGATGATGCGGATGCCCTCGCCGCCGTTGAGAATGCCGCCGCCGAAGGTGCCGGAGCCCAACAGCTCACGGATGACGCACATAATTACCAGGGCCATGGTGTAGCCAATGCCCTGAAACAGTCCGTCCAGCGCAGAAGCCGCCACGGTATTTTTGGAAGCAAAGGCCTCGGCTCTGCCCAGAATGATGCAGTTAACCACGATCAGGGGGATAAACACGCCCAGCTGCTCTGCCAGGTCCGGCAGGTAGGCCTGCAGCGCCAGATCCACAATGGTAACGAAGCCTGCAATGATAACGATATATGCGGCAATGCGGATCTGGGAAGGAATCACCTTCCGCAAAGCGGAGATCAGCACATTGGAGCAGATGAGAATGGCGGTAACGCTGACGCCCATACCCAAGCCGTTAAACAGGCTGGTGGTGATCGCCAGCGTGGAACACATGCCCAGCAGCTGCACCAACACCGGGTTCTTGGTCAGAAGACCCTCCTTGAACTGTTCTTTGATTTTCATAAGGGCCTCCTTTCTTAACCCATGCCCGCAACGCACTGCAGCGCGGCGTTAACACCTGCAGTAACAGCGCGGGAGGTAATGGTGGCGCTGGTAATGGCATCGATGGCTCCCCCATCCTTGGACACTGCCAGCTCACCGGTCTGACCGGTGTATTGTCCCCGGAAGGACCGGCCTGCGGCAGAGTCTGCCGCCGCCACAGCGCCCAGGCTGGGGGTCTCGGCATGGGAGATGATGGAAATATTCAGCACCTTGCCGGCCTTATCGACGCCCACCATCATGTTGATCTCGCCGCCGAAACCGCCGGGAGTGACCTGCACCGCATAGCCGGTTTCGGAGGCATACACTGCCTTTACAATACCGGTCTCATCGGTGAAGCCTTCCAGCAGCTCACCGCCGCCGGGAAGCACCGCCTCAATGGCCTTCTGGGTCTTTTCCTCGTTAATGGCCTGGATGGCAGGGGCTGTAATGGCGTTCACACCGGCCAGGGCCGCAGCCACCACAGCGGTAATGAGCAGCAGCGTCATGGACAGGCGCAGAATATACAGCGCCGTATTCTGTGTTTTCATTTTGCTGCCTCCTTCTTGCCGGTGCCGAAGCGCTTGGGATGGCCCACACGGTCTAAAAGCACCACACAGCAGTTCATCACCAGGATGGCGTAGCTGACGCCCTCATTGTAGCCGCCGAAGTAGCGGATGAGAATGGTGATAACACCGCAGCCGATGCCGAAAATGATCTGACCGGCATGGGTCACAGGACTTGTAACATAGTCGGTAGCCATGAAGATGGCGCCCAGCATCAAGCCGCCGGTGCAAAGCTGCGCCACACACCAGGCAACAGGATCGTTGCCCTGGGGGAATAGCAGCGCCAGCACTGCCACAGTGCCCATAAAGGCCAGGGGGATCCGGGCAGTAATGACCTTCCGCACCAAAAGATACCCGAAGCCCATGAGCAGCAGCAGAGCGGAGGTCTCGCCAATACAGCCGCCTACATTGCCAAGGAACATATCCAGCAGGCTGTCCTCAGGCATCATGCCCTGATGCATGGGGCCAAGGGGGGTAGCGGCGGTGACAGCGTCGGCAGTGGAGAAGATTCCCGCTGCGTTCTCAAAGCCCACCTTCACCCAGGTGCTCATCAGCACAGGCCAGCTAAACATAAAGGCACGGGCAGCCAGGGCGGGGTTGACAAAGTTCTTGCCGATGCCGCCGAAAAGCTGCTTAACTACAATAATGGCGAAGAAATCGCCCAGAATGATACACCAGTAAGGAATGGTGACCGGGCACACAAAGGCGATGAGCACGCCGGTGACCATGGCAGACATATCATAAAGCCTGTTGGGCTTTTTCAGGACCTTGCACCAGGCCCACTCAAAGAACACGGAAGCGGCAACGCTTACCAGCGTCACCAACAGGGCCCGGAGGCCGAAGAAGTATACACTTCCTGCCAGGGCAGGCACCAAAGCGATGAGCACATCCCGCATAACGGTTTTGGTGCTGACAGGGCTATGGGCGTGAGGGGAGCTGGAAATGGTTAGCTTAGGCGTATAATTCATTTCTCTGCCTCCTTATCTCTTTGCCGCAGCAGCGGCTGCTTCCCGCATTTTCTGCTTGCCCATCCGGAAAGCCTGTACCAGAGGCACGCCGGCAGGACAGGTATAGGCGCAGCAGCCACACTCAATGCAATCGTGCAGGTTGATGGCCTTCATTTCCTCGGTATCGCCGCCGTCCACAGCGTTATACATCATTACAGGCATCAGCTTCATGGGGCATGCGTCGATGCACTTGCCGCAGCGGATGCAGGCAGGCTCCTCCACCCCGAAGCGGTTCTTCTGGCCCAGAACAGTAATGGCGTTAACGCCCTTCATAACACACACGCTCAGATCGTGCTGAGCAGCGCCCATCATAGGACCGCCGGAGAGGACCTTGTAGGGATTCTCCTTGCAGCCGGCTGCATCAATGAGTGTCTGGAAGCTGGTGCCGATGGGAACCAGCAGGTTCTTGGGCTCAGCCAGAATATCACCGGACACAGTAACGATCCGGCGGATCAGGGGCATGCCCAGATACACCCCATCATGGATGGCCTTACAGGTGGCGGCGTTAAACACAGCGCAGCCCACGGCAGAGGGCAGTCCGCCGGAGGGAACCTCCCGGCCGGTAACGGCCTTTATCAGCTGCTTTTCCGCGCCCTGGGGGTACTTGGCAGGCAGCACATCCAGGAAAATGCCGTCGTCGCTGTCGATGTGGCTCCGCAGGGCCTTTGCCGCAGCAGGTTTGTTGTTCTCAATGGCGATGTGGGCATTGTGGAGCTTCAGCATCTCCATAACCAGCTTCAGGCCGGAGATCACCTCCGCAGGATGCTCCTGGCAAAGCCGGTCGTCAGCCACTATGTAGGGCTCGCACTCGGAACAGTTCACGATGATGGTGTCCACCTTGCTCAGGCCGGAGCTGATCTTCACATGGGTGGGGAAGGCAGCGCCGCCCATACCCGCGATGCCCGCCTGACGGACGATCTCCATCATTTCTTCCCCGGACAGCGCGTCTACCTGCTCCTGGGTCCTGGGGCAAATATCCGGACACAGCGTGTCCTGATGGTCATTTTCAATGACCACGCTCATCACCATGGTGCCGCTGGTGTGGGGCCGGGGCTCCACAGCCTTAACCGTACCGGAGACAGAAGCGTGGACAGGCACACACAGCCCCTGACCGTCACCGATCATCTGGCCCATGGTCACCCTGTCCCCCTTCTTTACCAGGGGCTGACAAGGGGCGCCGATATGCTGCGACATGGGGATAACCACCACATCCGGCTCCGGAAAGGTTTCCACAGGCCGTGTCTCGGCATAGAACTTATTTTCCTTGGGGTGAACTCCGCCGAAAAAGGAGAATGCCATATTATCACCTCTTATAATAGTCAGGGTTATCATACACATTTTTACCCCTTTTGTCCATATTATTTTTGCAGAAATCGCTGTTATTTACAGGAAAAACCGGGGTTCCTGCAAATAATGACACTAATTCAGTGACATTGTCCCGCAGAGTTTCCCCGGGTTTATTATCCTTGCTCCAAAAATTCTCTGATCCGCTTTGCAACCGGGCAGTCGGCGGCATAGCTGCAGCTTTCAAACAGGCAGTCTGCCTGGATCAGTTCCGGGCCTTCAGCCTCCACAGAAACCGTCCGGCTTCCGTCTGCCTGGCGGCAGTAGCCGCTGATAAAGGTCTCCCGTTCCATCACAGATCCTCCGTAATGCACCAGCCCATAGGGGCCAGACACACCTTGCCCGGCGCCACATGCCGCAGGTTATGTCCCAACAGCAGCGCTCCTGCATCCACATCCCAATTTTCCTCAGACCGGTTTACATAAATCCTGACAGTGGTTTCCCCCTGCTGCCGCTTAAAGGCCAGCTTCCCTTCCGCTGCCTGGAAAAATTCCGTATTGCCTGTCCGCAACGCCCCAAACTGCCGGCGCAGCTGTCCCAGCTGCCGGTGATGGGTAAGCAGCCCCGGGTCGGCCTTGCCCCAGGGGTAAGTCCGCCGGTTAAAGGGGTCCTTGCCACCCTCCATTCCCGCTTCATCCCCATAGTAAACACTGGGGCTGCCGGGGAGAGTGAACTGGAGGACCGTTGCCATCAACAAAAGCTCCTTTGCCCGGCTCTTCTGGACAGGGGTCAGCTTTCTTTTGGCCATTTCCTCCCGGCTTCCGTTAAAGCCGTCCACCAGGGCGGTAAGGATCCGGGGGGTATCGTGGGTGCCCAGCAGGTTCATGTTGCAGGAAAGCACCTGGGCTGGGTAATTTTCAATGACGGACATGACTCCATCCCGGAAGCCCTGTCCTCCATCCTTCCCTGTGAGAAAATTCAAAATAGCGGTACGGAAAGGATAGTTCATAATGCTGTCCAGAGCCCCGTCCACAAAGTACCGGCGGCGGACGCCGTAGGCAGTTTTGTTGGAGGCATCCTCCCAGACCTCACCCATTAAAAGCGCGTCAGGCTTAAGCTGCCGGATCCGCTTTTTCAGCAGGTCCACAAATTCATTGGGCAGCTCATCCGCCACATCCAGCCGGAAGCCATCAGCTCCCAGCCTGAGCCAGTGGGCCACCACTGAATCCTCACCGGTGATCACATACTCCACAAAGCCCGGGTCCATTTTATTCACGGTTGGCAGGGTGTCAAAGCCCCACCAGCTGTTATAGGAATCGGGATAATTTTTGAACTGATACCAGCTATAGTAGGGGGATTCCTTGGAGCAATAGGCCCCCTTGCCCCCGAAAGTGCCTTCTTTGTCAAAATACAGGCTATTGGAGCCGGTGTGGGAATAGACCCCGTCCAGCACCACCCGGATACCAAGGGCGTGGGCCTGGCGGCACAGCTCCTGAAAGTCCTCCACCGTACCCAGCATAGGGTCCGGGGTCTTGTAGTCGCCGGTGTCATAGCGGTGGCTGGAAAAGCTTTTGCTGATGGGATTCAGATAGAGAATGGTTGCCCCCAGGGAGGCAATGTAGGGAAGCTTTTCCGTAATGCCCCGGAAGTTGCCGCCGTAAAAATCGTTGTTGAGCACCTGTCCGTCGGGGGTGGGCTGCCAGAACACCTCTTCCTCCCAGCTTTCATGGACCACATAGGGCTCCAGCTTGCCGGAAAGGTCACATTCCCCGGCCTTATAAAACCGGTCCGGGAACACCTGATAGATCACCGCTCCCTTGGCCCAGTCCGGAGTGGTGAAATCCGCCGGCACACAGCTTACCTGCCAGCAGTCACCGGCCTCCATATTGGTGTCGTCTCCCTGCTTAAACAGCCGGAAGGTGCCGGTTTTTCCCGTAATGGAGAAATAGTAAAAAAACAGCCCGGTCTGGGGAAAGGAAAAGCTTCCCCGCCACACCTGGTAAGCCCCCCGCTGCTCCCGGAGCGCCAGGGGAACCTGTCCATAGGGGCTGCCGTCCTCCCGGGTGATAACGCAGCTGACGGCGGTGGTGGCCACATCCACAGGAATGTGGATGTGCAGAACGCATTCCTGCTCCGGCACCAGACAGCCAAAGGGCTCTTTGTACATTTTTTTCTTGGAATCAAATAAAATCCGCATAAACCTGCTCCTGCTGGGTGTTATATATGGGTGTGCACAGCCTGCAAAACTGCACGCTGTGCACAGAATATGGCTTTGTTACAGTTCCCGGCGCATTTTGTGGAACAGCTCCATATATTTCTGGGCCGGCTTGTCCCAGCTGAAGTCCTGCTCCATGCACCTGCGCTGCAAGGCCCGGAAACCCTCCCGGTCCTGGGCGTACAGCTTCAGACACCGCTGGGTGGTGGCATAGAAATCGTCGGCGTTGTAGCTCTGGAAGGTAAAGCCCAGGCCACCCTGTCCCTTTTCGTCCACAGGAGGCACGGTATCCTTCAGGCCGCCGGTGGCATGGACCACAGGCACTGTGCCGTACCGCATAGCGTTCATCTGGCTCAAACCGCAGGGCTCCGACTTAGAGGGCATCAGATAAATATCGCCGCCGGCGTAGATCCGGGCAGCCAGAGCTAAGTCAAAGGTGATTTTCGCCGCCACCCGGTCCGGGAACTCCTCCTGGAGCTGGCGGAAAAATTCCTCAAACTTGGCTTCGCCGGTGCCAAGGATCAAAAGCTGGCAATCCTGCTCCCACAGCAGCCGCCGGGCAACATAGCACAGAAGATCCAGGCCCTTGTGACCGGCAAGCCGGGTCACCATGACCATCAGGGGCGTATCCGGCTTCTGAGGCAGCCCCACCTCCTGTTGCAGCAGGTCCTTGCACCTTGCCTTTCCCTCCACAAAGCTCTGGGCATTGTAATGGGCAGGCAGTGCCTTGTCGGTCTCCGGGTTAAAGGTGTTCACATCGATGCCGTTGGTGATGCCCGTCAGCTTCCAGCCGGCGTTTGCCAGCACATGGTCCAGGCCGTGGGCATAGTAGGGATACATCAGTTCCTTAGCGTAGGTCTCGGACACAGTGGTCACAAGGTGGGCTGTCTCCACAGCGCCCTTCATCACATTCACCGCGCCACCCAGGTCCAGGCAGGCCCGGTACTCCCAGGGCATAGCCAGCACATCGTCAAAGAACCGGCTGTCTGCCCAGCCCTGATACTCCACGTTGTGAATGGTAAACATGCACTTGGTGCCGGGGAACAAGGGATGGTACTGAGACGCCAAATAGGTAGGCACCAGGGCAGTCTGCCAATCGTTGCACTGGATCACATCGGGGATATACTCCAGGGCTACCAGGCTGTCCAAACATGCCTTGGAGAAGAAGGCAAACCGCTCTCCGTCGTCCATATCTCCGTAAATAGCGCCATCCCGGCCGCCGAAATAATACTGATTGTCCAGGAAATAAACCTGGACCCTGTCAGGGCGGTTCTTCAGCTTCATCACGCCGCAGTATTGCTGCCGCCAGCCCAGGGACACATAGAACTGGGCCACCTGCTCCACTTCATAGGCAGGGTTTTCCTTGATTTTTTTGTAGTAGGGCAGCACCAGCGCAACCTGATTGCCCTCGATCCGGGACAGTGCCGCCGGCAGGGCCTCCATTACATCTCCCAGGCCGCCGGACTTGGCGTAGGGAGCGCCCTCAGACGCAAGCAGGGCTATCTTCATACAACTTCTCCTCTTTGAATCACAACAGGCTTATTGGGTGTGCCCATGAGCTTTGTGCCGGGCCGGACATACACATCCTTGTCCAAAATCACATACTTCAGCTCACAGCCCTCAGCCACCACCGTGTCGTTCATGATCACGCAGCTTTCCACCTGGGCTGTTGGATACACCGTGACCTGACGGAACAGCACAGAATTCTTCACAGAACCTCCCAGCATACAGCCGTCGGCAACAGAGCAGTTTTCAATGGCGCTTTCCTCGCCGTAGTAGCTGGGGACCCGGTCACGGACCTTGGTGTAAACCGGGTGGTTGCCGCCAAAGAGATCCTGCCGCACTTCCTTATCAATCAGCGCCAGGCTGTTGGCAAAATACTCCTGCAGGGATTCGTTGTACATAGCAAGGCCTTCAAAGGGGTAGACATTCACAGTGGCGGCCTTTTTCTGCCACAGACCCAGCACCAGATCCCGGTCCATATGGTAGCGGTTGTGGGCAATATGCTCCTTCACCTGCTGAACCAGCCACTTTTTGTTCATCACAAAAATATCCATAGAGGCTTCGTAATCCGCCGGGGCAGCAAAATCCACCGCCATGTCGGCAATATCCCCGTTGCCCTCCAGCTTGATAGCCAGATCCAGCTGCTTGTTGCCGTCGGCAATGCCGGACTTGGTCACCACTGTAATGTCCTTGCCCCTTTCCATATGGGAGGCAACCACCTTGGAAATGTCGATGTTGCTGAGAATGGTGGCGTCGATCATCACCACATACTCGTCCTCCGGACCGTAATCCAGGAAGGTCATTGCCTGGTGCAGCGACTCCAGCTTGCCCCGGTAGGCGGAGTTGGGAGAGGAGGAGAAGGGGGTCAGATATTCCAGGCCGCCCTCTTCCATCTCAAGGCCCCATTCCTCGCCGGAGCCTACATGGTTCATTAAGGACTGATAGTTGTGCCGTGTGACGATGCCCACTCTGTGGATCCCTGCACTGGACAGGTTGGACAGAGCAAAGTCCACCTGGCGGTAACGGCCGCCAAAGGGCAGGCTGGCCATGGTACGCTTGGCAGTCAGTTCTTTTACAGAGCCGTCATTGGCGAAAATAATACCGATCACATTCATAGCCACCCCTCCTTACAGCATCTCACCGGGCAGCAGCACGGTGTTGGCTTCCACGACAGAATTTTTGCTGGTAACGCTGATTTTTTTCTTTTCCTTAGGTCCATAGGCGCCGCCTACCACTGCGCCCCGGCAGAACACACTGTTCTCCCCCAGAATGGCGTGGCGGACGATGGCGTCCTCCTGGATCACTGCCCCAGGCATCACCACGCTGCCCTCCACCAGAGCGCCCTTCCCGACGGTGCAGCCGGTGGAGATAATGCTGTGGCGGACAGCGCCGTAGACCTCAGAGCCCTCGGCAATAAAACAGTTCACCGTCTTTGCTCCCTGGTCTATGTAGGAAGAAGGCAGGGCGTTGTTACGGGCATAGATCTTGGATTTTTCATCCCCGCGGATGTTGAATTCCGGCTCTGCGCCCAGAAGCTCCATATTTGCCTCCCACAGGGAGTCGATGGTTCCCACATCCTTCCAGTAGCCGTCAAAGCTGTAGGCCATCAGCTTGTGACCCGCTGCCAGCAGGTTGGGGATAATGTTTTTGCCGAAGTCGTTGGAGGATGCGGGGTCCTCCTCGTCGGCGATGAGGAACTGGCGCAGGATCTGCCAGTTGAACACATAGATGCCCATGGAGGCGTTGGTGGACTTGGGCTGCTTGGGCTTTTCCTCAAATTCATAAATAGAGCCGTCGGGATTGGTGTTGAGAATGCCGAAACGGCTGGCCTCCTCCAGAGGCACATCCCGGACAGCGATGGTACATGCAGCCTTGGTGCGCTCATGGAAACTCACCATTTCCGCATAGTCCATTTTGTAAATATGGTCGCCGGACAGCACCACCACATACTCCGGGTCATACCGCTCGATAAAGGCGATGTTCTGGTAAATGGCGTTGGCTGTGCCCTTATACCAGCCGCTTTTCTTGTCATGGCGCTCGTAGGGGGGCAGCACCTGAGCAGTGGCCTGGGATTTGTTCAGACCCCAGGGTTGTCCGTTGCCGATGTACTCATTCAGCTCCAACGGCTGATACTGGGTCAGGATACCCACTGTATCGATGCCGGAATTGACGCAGTTGGAAAGGGGAAAATCTATAATTCTGTATTTGCCGCCAAAGGGCACCGCCGGCTTGGCGGTGTTCTCCGTAAGGACCTTCAGCCGACTGCCCTGACCTCCGGCCAGCAGCATGGCGATACAGCGTTTTTTCTGAAAATACATGGTCTCAGCTCCTTATATAAAAATGATGTTTCATTGGTTTTCACAATTTGGCAGGGGCATGTTTCCCCATGGATAACATATCATATTTTCTTCACGAAAAAAAGGGGCATTTTGGATAAAATCAAAGCAATTTTTCTGGCATATTTACCAAATTCTTCCTTTGGTTACCCATTCTTTGTTGTTGCAAAGCCACAACAGCCCGGGGGGATCCACTTGTATTTGGTTGACAAGGTCCTTTTCCGGGAATACAATATAGTATGCGACTAAATAATATACAATCAGGAAAAGGAGGGACATCCATGGACGCTGGCAGTAGCGGCAATATACCGGGCCGAAGTAGGCGCCATGGCTGGCGCTGATCCTTTTCCCGGTGTTTGCCTTATTTTTGGAATAAAATAAGGAGGGAACACCTATGACAGAACGGTTTGAAATTCTGGAAAAAGCCCTGTCAAAAATGCTGGAGGAGAAAAAATTCACCACCCTCCGGGATATTTTGATAACCATGAACCCCAGTGATATTGGGGCGCTGTTTGCCACCCTGGACCGGGGACAGCTTCCCCTGCTGTTTCGGCTGCTGCCCAAGGAGCTGGCTGCCGAGACCTTTGTGGAAATGGACCCCCAGGAGCAGGAGCTGCTGATCCGCAGCTTTTCCGACAACGAGCTGAAGCAGATCGTGGACGAGCTGTATGTGGACGACGCGGCAGACCTGGTGGAGGAAATGCCCGCCAATGTGGTAAAGCGGATTTTGCGGCAGGCCACCCCGGAAATGCGCAATTCCATTAACCAGATCCTGCGCTACCCGGAAAATTCCGCCGGCTCTATTATGACCACAGAGTATGTGTCCCTGCGGCCGGATATGACCGTGGAGGAAAGCATCCTGCGGATCCGCCGGCAGGGCGTGGACAAAGAGACCATCTACACCTGTTATGTCACCGCAGGCAGAAAGCTTCTGGGCCTGGTGACTGTGAAGGACCTGTTGCTCTGCGGCAGCGACGAGACGCCTGTTAAGGATATTATGTTAACAAACCTGATCTCCGTAAACACCCACACCGACCAGGAAGAAGTGGCAAAAATGTTCTCCAAGTACAACTTCCTGGCCCTGCCGGTGGTGGACATGGAGAATCGGATGGTGGGCATCGTCACCTTTGACGACGCCATGGATGTTATGGAAGACGAGGCCACCGAGGATATGGAGATCATGGGCGGTATGCTGCCCTCGGAAAAGACCTAT
>JAZSDS010000064.1:0-2866 GCA_045531275.1 Faecousia sp. | reverse complement strand
GACGAGGTAGAATTCCTGTGGAACTGCACTCCGGAAGATGGCGCAGATAAGCTGCTGAAGGAGTTTGGTGTGTCTCTGGCCATGGTTACCTTGGGACCCAAGGGTTGCCTGCTGAAGACGGAGAATGCGGCATGCAAGGTGAATAGTCCCAAGGTCAGTCCTGTGGATACCACCGGTGCCGGTGACATCTTCGGCGGCAGCGCCATTTACCGGCTGCTGGAGCTGAACAAACCCATTGAGAAACTTACAGCAGATGATCTGTGCTATATCGGCGCCTTTGCGTCCACCGCAGCCAGCCTGTCCACGGAAACAGCCGGCGGTATTCCAAGCATTCCGGAGAAGAGTGCGGTACTCGCAGCTATGTAAGGAAGATGCCCGGAGATCCCAAAGGATTTCCGGGTTGCTTCATTCTTTGCAGTACTGGCATAAGGGGTGCAGGCAGATTGACAAGAGAATTTGCAATTCGTATAATAATAAAAAGGCAAGATTTTACTTCGGGAGATGAGACGTACCATGAAGGACCTTCGCAGAAAAATCGCCTCCTTCGGAGCCATTATTTTGGTTATTGTACCTCTGATAATCACGGTTTATTTGCTCTACTGGAGCCCTCATGACTCCTCGGCAAGACAAACCGGGAAACAGCGGGTTTTCGGCGCAACCTATATGACGATGAACAATCCATACTTCCAGATGCTGGATGCCCAGATTCAGGCTCTTCTGGAGCTGAATGGAGATGTAGTGCTCACCCGGGATGCTGCCATGGACCAGGATCGGCAAAATCAGGAAATTCAGGAATTGGTAGACGCAGGGGTCTGCGCTATTTTCATGACGCCGGTAGAGTGGGATACTTCCAAAGAAGGGCTTCAGATCGCCGCTGCCGCAGGGGTGCCGGTCATTGTGGTAGATGCACCGGTACAGGATGCCGATTTTGCGGCCTGTTCGGTTCTGTCCGACAACTATCAGGCGGGTGTCCTGTGCGCCCAGCACCTGTTGTCTGTCCGGGACAGCGCCAAGATTCTTTTGCTGGAACATATCACTGCTCGCTCCGGTGCAGACCGCATCCAAGGATTTAAGGACACCATTGCAGGCCATGAAGGTTTTGTCATTCTGGGTTCCGGTGAATCTGACGGGCAGATCGAAAATGCCATGCCGGTGATGGAGCAGCTACTGGAGCAATATCCCGAGGCCGATGTGCTGATGGCACTGAATGATCCCAGTGCCTTCGGCGGTCTTGCGGCCATTCAGGGCGCTGACCTGTCAGAACGGTTTCTGGTGTACAGTGTCGACGGTTCTCCTGAGGGTAAAGCTATGGTCAGCAGTGGCTTCCTCACGGCCACCTGCGCCCAATTTCCTTCCAAAGTTGCCGAAGAAGCAGTAAAGCAGGCTTATGCAGCCATAAACGGTGGCTGTGAGCAGGATGAGGTCATTGTTGAAGTTGAATTGCTGACAAAAGAAAATGTGGATCAATATGGAATAGATGGGTGGCAGTAATGAAAACAGAACGAAATCTGATAACGATTAGTTCAGTGATGTTTACGCTGAATTTTTCAATCCTTGCATTCTATTCACTGATCTGCCTAACCACCACCTTTCGGATCTGTGATACCCTGGTTGCCCATGATTTTCTGAACACCGTACGGCAGATCCCCCGGTATCCCTGGCAGATGCCGGTCCAGTCCCTGAGTCTCTATGCTTTGCTGTGTGGGGTAAGCTTTTTTAAGCGTTTTCGCCCCATTGAGCGTTTTCCCTTTCGGGTCACGATTTTTGCCGTGGAGGTCGTGCTGTGTGCAGGAATCATCGCCTCTGTGAATTTTTATTATAATGGTGTGGCCCTGCTGGTACTTGCGGATCTGGTTCATTACATACGCAGCAAGAAAATGCGGTTGGCGATCATTGTGATCCTCAGCCTGATGTTTGCCTTTGGCCGGTATGATATTGTACAGCAATTTACAAACGGTATCCCCTTCGGTGCCTACCTCGATTTCTACAACCCTATGACCCAGAGCTGGTTTACCGGTCTGGAAAGCCTGATGGTCTGCATGAACATTTTGCTGTTTGTTCTGTACATGATCCTGCTGTTTACCAGCCAAAAAGATGAAAACGAGCGCATTCGTAAGTTGAATGAACAGCTGAATCAGGCAAACGATCAGCTGCGGGACTATGCGGAAAACATGGAACGCATGGCCGAGATGCGGGAACGGAACCGATTGGCCCGGGAAATTCACGATACGTTGGGACATACCCTAACCGGCATCATTATGGGTACCGATGCAGGACTGGCGCTGTTTGATGTGGCGCCGGAAGAGGCCAAAAAACGGATGGAAGTGGTTGCCCAATCCGCACGGGACGGATTGACGGACGTGCGTCGGTCCATTAAGGCCCTGCGCCCCGACACGCTGGAACGGTTCACCCTGGAGGAAGCACTGAAGGGATTGGTGGAGAATTTCCGTCTCACCACATCCGCACAAATTTCCTACTCCCAGGAAGCCAGCGATTTGAAACTGGATACGGATGAAGAGGATGCCCTGTACCGTGTTGTGCAGGAGGGACTTACCAACGCGGTACGCCACGGCAAGGCCGACCGCATTGACGTAAGGATCACCCGGAACGAGGATGTGGTTGCTGTCTTCATGCGGGATAACGGTACAGGCTGTGGAGAACTGGAGGAAGGCTTCGGATTGCGCCACATGAGAGAACGCCTGGAAATGCTGGGTGGCACGCTTAGCTACGGAAATCTGAGCCGGGATGCAGAAGACGGTTATACAGGCTTCTTTATTGTTGTACGCTTGCCTGTCAGAAACAGAAAGGGGGAGTAAGTAAGTGATTAAGGTTTTGATTGTAGATGACCAGGAGTTGTTCCGCGAGA
>JAZSDS010000011.1:0-14660 GCA_045531275.1 Faecousia sp. | reverse complement strand
TGTCCCCATATGGGCTGCGCATTGCGTTGGAATCCCCAGGAGCATAGCTGGGATTGTCCCTGTCACGGCTCCCGGTTTACGGAAAGCGGTGGAAGTCGGAGGCCAAGCGGTCTTAGGAAGACAACTCTAGGTTGCAACTCCTTGGCTCACAGAACGACATGGCTACGATCCGACTTTGTCCCCATATGGGCTGCGCATTGCGTTGGAATCCCCAGGAGCATAGCTGGGATTGTCCCTGTCACGGCTCCCGGTTTACGGAAAGCGGTGGTCTTTTGGACTCTCCGGCGCAAAAGGATGCCGATGTGTAAAAGATCCCCATCTGCGCATTGCAGATGGGGATAAACTGTGTGATTATACATTGAAAAGGAAATTGACGATGTCGCCGTCCTTCATCACATATTCCTTGCCTTCGCTACGGACAAGTCCTTTGGCCTTGGCGTTTGCCATGGTTCCGCAGGCCGTCATGTCCTCAAAGGCGATGACCTCAGCCCGAATGAAGCCACGCTCAAAATCTGTGTGGATCTTGCCGGCGGCCTGGGGTGCCTTGGTGCCGTTTTTGATGGTCCATGCCCGGCATTCGTCACTGCCGGCAGTCAGGAAGGAGATGAGACCCAGCAGTGCATAGGAGCTTTTGATCAGCTTGTCCAAGCCTGATTCGTTGACACCCAGTTCTTCCATAAACATTGCCTTTTCTTCAGGATCATCCAGCTCGGCAATGTCAGCCTCCAGCTTGGCGCAAATGGGGATCAGCTGACTGCCTTCCTCATCTGCCAGAGCCTTCACGGCCATGAAGTGCCGGTTGTTTTCCGGCTCGTTAATTTCGCTTTCTGCCAGATTACCAACATAGATGGTCTTCTTAAGGGTCAGCAGATCTGAGGTGGCGATCAGGGCCATATCATCGTCAGTGCCGTCAAAGGTACGGGCAAGCTTGCCCTGATTCAGATGTTGCAGCAGTTCGGTAAACAGCTCTGCTTCCCGGGCGTGCTTTTTGTCGCCGCCCTTCATGGCCTTCTGCGCTTTGTCAATGCGCCGTTCCACCATTTCAATATCGGCCATTACCAGCTCCAGGTTGATGATATCAATGTCCCGCAGGGGATCGGTGCTGCCTTCCACATGGGTCACGTTAGAGTCCTCAAAGCACCGGACTACATGGACGATTGCGTCGGTGGTGCGGATGTTGCTCAGAAACTTGTTGCCAAGACCTTCACCCTTGGACGCGCCCTTTACAAGGCCTGCAATGTCCACAAATTCAATGACTGCAGGGGTGAGCTTCTTGGGGTTGTGCAATTCTGCCAGCCAGTCCAGTCGCTCGTCGGGCACAGATACTACACCAACATTGGGGTCGATGGTGCAAAACGCGTAGTTGTCGGCAGGAACACCGGCGTTGGTGATGGCGTTAAACAGCGTAGACTTGCCTACATTGGGAAGTCCCACGATACCTAATTTCATATATTTAAAAACTCCTTTGTTTACAATGCTATTTGATGACAGTATAGAATCATTTACACCAATTCTACACCATTACACATAATTCCTGCCTAATTCTACCACAAAAAAATAAAATATGCAATAACTACATGGTGTATTTACATTGGAGATTATATATGGGACAGCTGGAGATATATTCTTATATACAAACCTGCTGAACTGCAACACGCCCCGCCTTTTTATATAAGGCGAGGCGTGTTGTGATTTGATTATAGACTGTTTAACGACGAATTGTTTTTTGTGCGAGATCGCCATAGACAGGGGTTGCCAGACCAAAGCCCCCGGAAACAGTGAGGATCTGTCCGGTGGTATAGGCTGAATAGTCGCTGGCGAAATAGCAGACCGCTTCCGCAATTTCTTCTGGTAGACCAATGCGTCCTAGCGGGATATGACGCAGAAATAGATTCCGGAAATCATCAGACAGATGTTTTTCCACGGCTTCCGTCGCGGTCATACCGGGAAGGACAGCATTGCACCGGATCTGGTGTTTCGCTTCCTGCACGGCAATCAGTTTGGTCAGGTAGTTGATAGCAGCTTTGCTGGTACCATAAGCAACCTGTGAAATGTCCGGCACAAGACCGCCCACAGAGGAAATGTTGATAATACTGCCGCGTTGCTTTGCCATGTGCTTGATTGCACCCTGACTTGCCATAAAAACGCTTCTCAGGTTTAGATTTACTGTGTGCAAGAACACCTGCGGATCTGTATTGGCAAAATCCAAATCCTTACCGGGATCGGATGTGCCGAAGTTGTTGACCAGCACATTGATGCTGCCTGCATCCTGAACTACATCCTCCACCATGGAAGAGAAAGTTTCCGGTTTGGTAGCATCGTTGTACACACATTTTACACCGTCCAGCGTGTTTGCGATTTCCTGCGCCCGGTCCATATCCCGGGCGGCCATATAGACCTGGGCACCTTCTTCGGCGCATTTTTTCACAATGGCAAGGCCAATTCCCCGGGTAGAGGCCGTTACCAAAATTACCTTATCTTTTAACCGCATATTAATTCTCCTTTGCTGTCTTGCGTTTTGGAAGGAAGGCTACCGCGGCGATACCCAATGCAACGCAGAGAATTTCTGCTATTGCCAGGAAATGAATGGAGGCAACTGCTGCCGCGGGTTCTGCTGTGCCTGCTGCGATTCTTCCTGTGATCTGATTGGTAAATAACGGGACAAACACTGCCACACCGAAAGGTGCTGCCAGGTCGCGGAACAGACCGTAGGTTCCCGTGCCTGCGCCTGCCTCCTGAGGTGTCAATCCGGACAGAACGACTTTCATAAAAATAGTGCCATTTCCGCCTAGACCAAAGCCAAGGACGCCGAGGGATGCCATCAGCAAAAAGACAGAAGTAATCTCTGTGAACAGCAGCAGAATCCCACATCCGATTCCTGTCAATAGGAATGATCCTACGAGGATTCGTTTCGGGTCAAACTTATCCGCCAGAGGACCCAAAACAACTGCACCCAGAGACATGCCCACATACATCACAGAAATCGCATAGCCGGAAATGACGGCATTATTTGGTTGGGTGTAGTTCACGAAGACAATGGTGTTTGTCATATTGGCCTGCATCAATCCCTGGGTGAGAAACAATGCAATTACACTTAGAATAAAAGCACTGCGCCCCATAAAGCTTCCGGACAAAATGGGATGGGTGCTTTTTCTTTCTGCCAGGATAAGTCCAATCAGACTAACGATTGCAAGAATCAGTACAACAAGAAACGGTGTAGATGTCCAACCAATGTTCTGCCCAAAAGAGGGAACGCACAGCAGCAGGCTAAAGAAGATCAGAATCAAAACAGCCCCGGCAACATCAAAGTTCTGCAGTGGCTTTCCCGTGGACACCTGATTGCGGGAAGTCAGGACGCAGCCGGCAAAAACAGCAGCGCAAATGGCTACACATACCCACAGCATGGTCCGCCATCCGTAAGAAGAAACGATCAGTCCGCCAATGGTTGGTCCGATGATCACCGATGCGCTGGAAATCAGCATATACAAGGAAAAGCCCTTCGCAATTTTATCCTGGGGAAATTCCGTTGCAATATAGGCAAGGATCACGGGACCCATTGCTGCCGTACCAATACCTACGATAAACCGGGCGACCAGCATAAACACAAGGGAGTTTGCCAGGGCAGAAAACACATTTCCCAAAGTAAATACTGCAACGCCCAGGAGCAAAGTTTTTCTGCGCCCGATCACATCGCCGACTTTGCCAAGAATGGGCGCGCAGGCGGCGGTGGACATTGCCTGGGCAAGGGCTGTCCATGTGGTGTTATTATAGGCAATGCCAATATCCTGCACAAAGGCAGGGCCTAAAACCGTAGAAAAACCGCCTACCAGACCGATCAAAAGAGCAGCTAATGCGTATGGAATAAATCCCCGTTTATATACCATCTGTTCACATCCTTTTGCAGCTAGTATGTCCAGACTTTTTTGCATTATTTGTGCTTGTCTGGACACACTTTCTTGTAGGAGGGATCGAATATGAAGCAAAAATTTTTGGTTTGCCGGCATTGCGGCAATATCGTGGCTATGATCCGTGATAAGGGAGTTCCGGTATACTGCTGCGGAGAAGCAATGCAGGAGCTGATTCCGGGCACGACGGAAGCATCCGGTGAAAAACATATCCCGGTATATGCGGTTGAGGGTAATACTGTCCATGTAACGGTGGGCTCTGTAGAGCATCCCATGACAGGGGAACACTATATCGAGTGGGTGTGCTTGGAAACAGAGCACG
Source organism: Faecousia sp. (assembly GCA_045531275.1). GTDB lineage: Bacteria > Bacillota > Clostridia > Oscillospirales > Oscillospiraceae > Faecousia. Next base: position 10,433 of record JAZSDS010000011.1, on the reverse strand, counting down.
GCATTCAGTATGCCCACCTGGACCCGGACGATAAGCCAAAAGCAAAGTTTTCTATCTGCGATGGGGATGAAGTCCGGGCGGTGTACGCATTTTGTAATCAACACGATTTATGGAGGAAGTAAGTATGTCTATGATCAACAAGGAAATTTCCGATTTTCGCACCTATGCCTATCACGAAAATGACTTTAAGTTTGTAAGTAAGGAAGACATTCTTGGCAAGTGGAGCGTCTTTTTCTTCTATCCTGCGGACTTCACCTTTGTGTGTCCTACTGAACTGGAAGATCTGGCAGATAAGTACGAGCAGTTCCGTGCCATCGGCTGCGAGGTCTACTCTGTATCCACCGATACCCATTTTGTCCACAAGGCATGGCACGATGCATCCGAGAGAATCAAGAAGATCAACTATCCCATGCTTGCAGACCCCACACACAGCATCTCCAAGGATTTTGAGGTGCTGATCGAAGCAGACGGCCTTGCTGAGCGTGGTACTTTTATTATCAATCCCGAGGGCAAGATCGTAGGCTATGAAGTAACTGCCGGTAATGTGGGAAGAAACGCAGAGGAACTTCTGCGCAAGGTTCAGGCTTGCCAGTTTGTCCACGCCCACGGCGATCAGGTGTGTCCTGCCAACTGGAAGCCAGGCAGCGAAACATTGAAACCCAGTTTGGATCTGGTGGGTCAGCTTTAAGTCGGCAAGGCGACAGCTGATTCGTGCTCGGCTGGCCAATATTCGTTACACCTTTGGATGCCGCTCGGTAACGCAATATTTCCGGTCGATGTAGGGGGAAATATGAAAAAACTATATGATGTTATTATTGTCGGCGGCGGCCCTGCAGGGCTGACCGCCGCGCTGTACCTTTCCCGGGCAAAATACCGGGTGCTGGTTTTGGAAAAGGAACAGTTTGGCGGGCAGATCGCCATTACCCATGAGGTGGTAAACTACCCCGGCATTGCCAAGACCAGCGGCAAGACCCTGACGGATACCATCCAGCAGCAGGCAGAAAGCTTTGGTGCGGAATTTCTGTTGGCAGAAGCTACCGGCTTTGACCTTGCTGGGGATATCAAGACAGTGCATACCAGCAGGGGAGACTACCGCTGCTTTGGTATCCTGCTGGCCACCGGTGCCCACCCGAGAACAGTCGGCTTCAAAGGGGAGGAAGAACACAAGGGCCGGGGCGTTGCCTACTGCGCCACCTGCGACGGAGAATTCTTTGCAGGAAAAGAAATTTTTGTGGTTGGTGGTGGCTATGCGGCAGCGGAGGAAAGCGTGTTTCTGACAAAATTTGCTCGACATGTGACGATTCTTATTCGCAAGAACGACTTTTCCTGCGCCGCATCTGTTGCCGATCAAGCGAAGAATCACGAGAAGATCACCGTGCTGACCAATACGGTAATGGAGGAAGTATCCGGAGAAAACGGATTGACCTACGCCCGGTATAAAAACACCGACACCGGAGAGGTGACGGAGTATAGGAGCGAGGAATCCTTCGGTGTCTTTGTGTTTGCCGGATATGCTCCGGCAACGGGAGCGGTCAAGGGTGTTGTAGAACTGAATGAGCAGGGATATATCGTCACCGATGCATCTCAAAAGACCAGCGCAGAGGGTGTTTATGCGGCAGGTGATGTGTGCATTAAGCCCTTGCGGCAGGTAGTGACAGCCACCAGCGACGGTGCATTGGCCGCAACAGAACTGGAGAAGTATGTAGCTGCAGTACACCGAAAGACCGGTCTGCGTGCCGACACCCCTGTTTCAAAGCAGGGTGGAACAACGGTTACGGTCGATACGCAGAAAGAAGCGGAATCCGGCGAACTGTTCACGGCAGAAATGCGACAACAGTTAGATACCGTATTCGCCCGAATGGAAAGACCGCTTCTGCTGAAGCTCTATTTGGACAGCCGTCCGGTTTCTGAGGAACTGGAGCAGTTTATTTCAGCCCTTAACGCACTATCTGATAAACTGGAAATAGATGTAGTTGATAGACAAGCAGATACAGCATTTGCCCCCTGCGTGGAGGTGTGTCAGGCAGATGGCACACCAACGGGTCTGGCTTTTCACGGTGTTCCCAGCGGCCATGAGTTTACTTCCTTTGTATTGGGACTGTACAATGCTGCCGGACCGGGACAGCCTATTGATGAGGATATCAAACAAAAAATTGCAGCCATCACAAAACCCACAGACATCAAAGTCCTGGTCACATTGTCCTGCACCATGTGCCCGGATTTGGTAGTGGCGGCACAGCGGATCGCTGCTGAGAATCCTAACGTAACGGCCCATGTGTATGATATCCGGCATTTTGAACAACTCAAAAACCAGTACAATGTGATGAGCGTACCATGTATGGTCATAAACGATGACAAGGTATCATTTGGGAAAAAGAATGTGTCGCAGATCCTTGAGATACTCTATTAAATAGCCGATATACAGGCAATAGCAAACACCCCGCCTTAGAACAAGGCGGGGTGTTGTGATAGGGTATGGCGCAATGGCATTTTCCCGGTAACTTCATTTCGGTTTTGCACCGTTTTTACACCACGGTGGCATTGAGCCTTAGAAAAAAGTACGAAGCTTTGTAAACTGTACAATTTGAACAACCGTTAGGATATGGGGATTTATGAGAACTTATGGGAGAACAACAAGCTATGAAATGTCGGCACCGGGTTCCGATACCTAATTTCATGATGTACAGATTCCTTTCTTATTTTCTGCGGGCGTAAATTTTGGCAAGGCCGCCTTCGCTTGTTTCGCGGAAACGGCGGTTTAGATTAATGCCGGTTTCGTGCATGGCGCGACACACCTATCGTAACTGATATTCCGCCTTAAAATGTCGGGTAGCCCTCTCCGGCCCCATGGTGTGGGAAGAGGAAGGACCTTTGCCTTTTTTATATCTCTCGAATAGATTTCACGATACTACCTCCGCAGCACAATTCTTCAGTCAGTATGGCAAATCTTCCGGTGAAATACAACGCCTTTTACAAAAATTTATGCATTATCCTTTCTCCGAAGGGCTTCCAGAGAAAGCTCAGCGGCTAGCTTGAATAAAGCATCGTTCAGCACTGTTTCCAGGGACTTCCCGGATGCAACTGCGATCCTGGTATAAAAAAGAGCCACAGCAGGCTCAAGAAGCAGTGTAACCTCACTCATGGGGGCCTCCTAAAAAATTAAAAAGCTTCACGCCATCCTATGAAACACTTGACACATGTGATACAATGTTAGGTAATAAAATGGTTTTTTGAGAGGATGAAAAACTATGGCAAAAGAAAAGAAGGTTACAGAGATCACCGATATGGAGGTAGACTTTGCTCAGTGGTTTACAGACGTGTGCAAAAAGGCACAGTTGATCGACTACTCTTCCATTAAGGGCATCTTTATTTACCGCCCCTATGGATATGCCATCTGGGAAAATATCCAGCGGCTGATGGATGCGGAATTCAAGAAGACCGGTGCGGAAAATGTCTATATGCCCATGCTGATCCCCGAAAGCCTGCTGCAAAAGGAAAAGGATCATGTGGAGGGCTTTGCTCCTGAGTGCGCCTGGGTCACCTACGGCGGCAGCGAAAAGCTGGAGGAGCGTTACTGCATTCGGCCTACCTCCGAGACTTTGTTCTGTGAATATTTCAAGAATTCTATCCAGTCCCACCGGGATCTGCCTATGATGCTGAACCAGTGGTGCAGCGTTCTGCGTTGGGAGAAGACAAGCCGTCCCTTCCTGCGCCACCGTGAGTTCCTGTGGCAGGAAGGCCACACCATGCACGCAACCGCTGAGGAAGCAAAGGAAGAGACTGAGCGTATGCTGAATGTCTATGCTGACTTCTGCGAAAATGTGCTGGCTATGCCTGTTACCCGCGGTCAGAAGACCGATAAGGAGAAGTTCAACGGCGCCGAGGCTACCTATACCATCGAGTGTATGATGCATGACCGCAAGGCGCTCCAGGCAGGCACTTCCCACTATTTCGGCGACGGCTTTGCCAAAGCGTTCGATATTACCTTTACAGATAAGAATAACCAGAAGGTTAATCCCCACCAGACCTCTTGGGGTGTATCTACCCGTCTCATCGGTGGTATTATCATGACCCACGGCGATAACAACGGCTTGGTTTTGCCGCCTAAGGTTGCCCCTGTTCAGGTGGTGGTGCTGCCCATTGCACAGCATAAGCCCGGTGTCCTGGAGGCTGCCAATGAGCTGAAGAGTCGTCTGGTTGCGGCTGGCTTCCGCGTAAAGCTGGATGATTCCGACAATTCCATGGGCTGGAAGTGCGCCGAGTACGAAATGAAGGGCGTACCTCTGCGTGTTGAGTGCGGTCCCCGTGATCTGGAGAACGGTCAGTGTGTGCTGGTCCGCCGTAATGATGGCGAGAAGACAGTAGTTGCGCTGACAGACCTTGAGAAGGCTGTTGCTGAACAGCTGGAGCTTGTCCATAGTGGCATGTACGAAAAGGCCAAGAAGAACCTGACCGATCATATTTATGAGGCCCATTCTCTGGAAGAAGCCAAGGAATTGCAGGAGAAGAACGGCGGCTTTATCAAAACCATGTGGTGCGGCGAGCTGGACTGCGAGCTGAAGATGAAGGAAGAGGCTGGCATGTCCTCCCGCTGCATGCCCTTCGACCAGGAGAACCTGGGAGACACCTGCCCCATTTGCGGAAAGCCTGCAAAGAAGATGATCTACTGGGGCGTCGCATACTAATAAATTTATAGACAGAAGCCCTCGCCGAATTCGGCGAGGGCAATTATTATTCTTCAGGGGGTACGAATTCCAGCAGATCGCTAATCTTGCAGTCAAAAACAGTACAGATCCGGGCTAGAACATCGGTATCCAGTCGTGTGATTTTGTTATTGCAATAGTTGTTGATTTGGTATCGTTGCATCTCTGCCCGGTGGCTAAGTTTGTTTTTGCTTATGCCGTTCTTCTTGATCAGTTCGTCCAGTTTTATGCGAATCGTTCCATATTTTTCCATATCTGCACCTCGGTATGTGTCCGTTTGTCGAAATGTGTCGATTTATTATTCTTGACATTTATAGTGTAGATAATATAGACTTAAAATATAAGTTCTAACAAGTCTTGTCAGACATCTAATACAATAGAACGAGAAAGAGAGTGTTTGGTATGGATATTATGAAAACAAAAATCGTGTTGCAGATGCTTGCAAAGGAAAAGGGAGTAACATTAGACGAGATCGTTAAAGAAATTGACGCAGCGATTGATGAGGCCAGGAGCTGCGAGGATCCACTTGTTCAAGCAAGGTGGAAGCTTATACCTTGCGAAGGGGAAAAACCGACAGCGTACGAATTTATAGCTTTTATGAGATCGCTATTTCATAATGAATAGATGTGATAATCCCTCGCCGAGTTCGGCGAGGGATTCTTATCGTTATATACCACTTATTTCGCTCTTGGGAGAATATCCCTTTGCAGGACTGTGAGCAAAGCGTCCAATTCCTCTTGTGTTGTCTGGCGGGAGATGGAAACCCGGAAAGAGCTGTCCATAATCTCCGGAGCAAGGCCCATGGCAGTAAGTGTATGGCTGCGGTGTCCCTTGGCGCAGGCGGAGCCTGCGGAGACGCAGATGCCCGCGTCTTGCAAAATGTTGATAATGTTTTGGGTTGGGATGCCGGGAACGGCCAGGGAAAGGATATGGGGGGCTTGATGTGCTCCGTTAATTTTAATGCCATTCAGCTGGGACACCTTCCCCAGCAGGTCTTTCAAAAGCCCGGTTTCCCGTTGCAGATCTTCCTGCAGCGTGGCATGTATTGCTCCGCAGGCTGCTGCAAAACCTAAAATTGCGGGGGTAGCTTCGGTTCCGCTACGGAAGTTGTTTTCCTGGCCGCCTCCATGAAGCAGGGCAGGAAAAGATTTTAGCCGGGGACTGATATACAATGCGCCGGCACCCTTGGGTCCGTGGACCTTATGGGAAGATATTGTTATTAAGTCGGCGCCTAGTGTTTTTGCCTGAAAGGGCACCTTTAAAAATCCCTGCACAGCATCGGTGTGGAATATCGCATCGGGACACAGCTTATGGGTCAGCTTTGCCATCTGCTGGATAGGCATAACGGAGCCTACCTCGTTATTCACCATCATGATGGAGACGAGGCATGTGTCCTTGCACAAGGCTGCCTTTAGTGCCTCTGCGGTGATTTGACCCAGATTGTCAGGCTGCAGGTAGGTGACTGTAAACCCTTGAGCTTCCAGTTCCTTTAGGGTATTTAAGACTGCGTGGTGCTCTATAGCGGTAGATACAATATGCTTGTTCTTCTTGCCAAACCGCTTAGCTGCGCCCAATATAGCCCAGTTATCAGCCTCTGTGCCGCCGGAGGTAAAGAATACTCTGTCAGGCTCAGCACCCAGTGCTGCGGCTACCTTTGTTCTGGCGGTGCGCAATGCCCGGGCAGCATCAATGCCGAAGCCGTATAGCGCACTGGGGTTAGCCCACCCTGTGGTCAAAGCCTCAGTCATAGCCTCCACAGCCTCCCGGCAGGGCTTTGTGGTGGCGGAATTGTCTAAATAGATCATTGCTTCTCACTTTCCTACGCAAAATCGCTCAAAAATTCTTGCGGTAATGTCCTCCCGAATAGTAGCGCCTGTTACCTCGCCTATCGAAGCCATGGCTTCTTCCACATCCGTCAGCACAGCATCGGGGGTTGCACCCAATTCCAGTCCCTGCAGTGCGCAGAGCAGAGCTTCGTATGCCCGCCGGATGGCATCAAATTGCCGTGGGTTGGTCAGTATAGATCCGTCGCAGGGGCTGTTGCAGGCGAACATCTGGTCTACCACATCCGCAAGCTGTTCCAGTCCGTCTCCGGTCTTGGCGCAAATATGAATGATGGTCATAAACGGAAGGTCGCTGGGCTGCACGGCGCTGCCCAGGTCCGACTTGTTGATGAGGGCGATGGCGTTTTGCTTGTCAACACAGAGTTCTATTGCTTCTTGATCCTCCTGAGTTAAGGGAGCAGAGCCGTCACATACGAAAATTACCAGGTCGGCTTCTTCTACAGCTCTTCTGGAGCGTTCTACGCCCATAGCCTCGATCTTATCCTCTGTATCCCGAATGCCGGCGGTGTCGATGAGACGGAGGCGGGTGCTGCCCAGCATAACGGTTTCCTCCACGGTATCCCGTGTGGTTCCGGCCACCTCGGTAACGATGACCCGCTCATAGCCTGCCAGTGCGTTAAGGAGACTGGATTTTCCTACGTTGGGCTTGCCGACAATTGCGGCAGATACGCCGTGTTTCAGAATGCGACCCTGTCCGTAGCTTTCCAGCAATGCATACAGCAGTTTTGCGTCCTGCTTCAGTGTGCTTTTGTAGTTCTCCAGTCCAAAATCCGCGATGTCCTCATCGGGATAATCCAGCACAGCATGGAAGTGGCTGCATAGGTCTGTTAGGTTGCTGTAAACAGGAGACAGCTTTTTTTGCAATACACCCTCAACCTGTCCGGCAGCATTTGCCGCCGCATCAGCAGTTTCTGCTTCAATGAGATCAATCACAGCCTCAGCCTGAGTCAGCTGCAATTGTCCGTTCATAAAGGCACGCTTGGTAAATTCACCCCGAAGCGCCGGCTTTGCCCCGGACAGAAAAAGCGCCTCTAATCCTGCCGCCAGAACAGCAGGAGATCCGTGGCACTGGATCTCTACGGTGTCCTCGCCGGTATAGCTGTGGGGTCCCCGGGTATATACCGCCATGCAGGAGTCGATGATACGACCCTCTTTGTCATGCAGCGTACCCAGCATCAGCTTGCGGTTTGGTGCATCCTGCAGGGGGATGCCGCTGTTTAAGGTGAAGACCTTGTTGCACACATCTGCGCAGCCGTCACCGGACAGGCGCAGAATACCAATGGCGCTGATTTGGTTGCCTGTGGATACGGCGGCTATCACATGAGACATACAGTATGCTCCTTATTTCAAGATTTCAAATGCCTTCCGGTACTTCTCCCGGAAGTAGGCAAGGGTGGCTTCGCTTGCGTTTTCTAACCGGCCTTCGTCAGAATTGTGCCGCAGATCCGCTAGTTTCACTGCTTTGGCAATAGGGTTAAGCTTAACCCTTGCAACATATTCTAAGTAGGGCTCGTTTTCCCGGTGGGTCATCGCATCGATTGCGTCAACGATCTCTTTAGGGAAGCTTTTAGAAAGTTCCTCTAAGGTTACACAGGTATCCTCTACAACATCGTGAAGCAATGCAACACAGGTGGTGTACTCATCCTCCATTTGCTCGGCAAGATGAATAGGGTGGAAGATATAAGGAATACCGCCTTTGTCCACCTGCCCGTGGTGGGCGGCATAGGCAATCTTCATTGCCTCGTTTGTCAAATGGGTATAGATCATGGGAATCACCTCTTTGGCGGTATTATACCATTATAATATAAGAAAAGCAAACCCACATAAAGAAGATTTTTCCGGGTATACTACTGCGGAGGTGAGAGTATGCCAGAAAAATCCAATATTGGGGAAATGACGGACGCCAATGTGATCGGCGTTTTTCGGGATGCGGCGGATTTTATCCGCAGAGAGCTACGCTGCGGCGAGTTTACGATTTATGCCTATGCCATTGACGGACTGATTGCGGCTGGGACAGCATCTGATTACATTTTTAAACCCATAACCCAGCATCTTACGGCGGACACTATGGAAGGGTTATACCAGCGCTCCATAAGCGGAATGATTTATAATAGTGTGGCAGTGCCCTGTGACAGCCTGGACAAGATCACCTTTTTGTTGGTCAACGGGTTCTGTGTTGTTCTGTTTCCGGGGGTAGGGGCCATTGGATTTGAGGTCAAGACGCCTGATAAGCGGGGTCCCTCTGCGCCTGAGGTGGAAAACACGGTCAAGGGCGCTAAGGATGCCTTCGTAGAGACTGTACGCTCCAACACCAGCTATGTCCGGCGGCACCTGCGCTCTCCGGATCTGAAAATCTATGAGACCCAGGTGGGCAGGCGTTCTCTTACCAATGTGAGCGTAGTCTGGTTGGGGGGGATCACCAATGTAGATTTGGTTACTAAAATGAAGGAACGCCTTGCAGAGATTGACATTGATGGGCTGTTAAGCCCTTCTGCTGTGGAGGAGTATGTAACCGGTTCCCGAGCCACGGCGTTCCCGCTGATGCAGTACACCGAACGACCGGACCGCTTTTGCCAGGGAATTCTGGATGGTAGGGTGGGGCTGCTGATAGACGGCCTTCCTTTGGGGTATCTTGCGCCGGCGGATCTGATGTATCTGATGGAAAGCCCGGAGGACAGAGGAAGAGATTATATTGGAGCGTCGGCAGTCCGGATTCTGCGGTATCTGGCGCTGGTAGCGGGATTGCTGCTCCCCGGAATCTACATTGCCTTGGCAACGTTCCACCAGGCGATCATCCCGCTGCCACTGCTACTGTCTATTATTGAAAGTAAGCAGTCTGTTCCGTTTACTACGGCAGCGGAAGTGCTGGGGCTTTTGGTAGCCTTTGAGCTGCTGCAGGAATCCGGTATCCATTTACCACAAGCCATCGGTCAGTCAGTTTCTGTTATCGGCGGTATTGTGGTTGGTACAGCTGCGGTGGAAGCCGGCCTGATTTCACCGGTGGCGCTGATCATGGTTTCCATTGCAGGGGTTTGTGGATTTGTGCTGCCAAACAGAGATTTGGCAAACGCCTTGCGTGTCTGGCGTTTCGGAATAGCCGTGCTGTCGTCCCTTGCAGGGTTATATGGAACAGCTGCAGGTGCGCTGATTTTGTTGATCCACCTGTCAGGGCTGCAATGCCTTGGCATCAATTACTTGTCCCACACAGGAAGATTCCTGAGAAGAAGACTTGAGAAGAGTAAATTTCGCAGCGCGAAGCTGGGGGTTGAGGATCGGAGGAACCAGCGTTGAGGAAAGTGTTGTATGTGATAATACTGGCGCTGCTCTTTCTGGCCCCGCTGGAAAGAGTAGATGTGGCTAAGCTCCTGCCTATCGAGGCGGTGGCGGTTTATGTGGATGGTGACAGTGTGGTTCTGGAAACAGATACGGAGGACAAGGGCAAGGGGGAGAATGTGGCTTTAGCGCTGCGGAATCTAATTAAGACAACGCCTGCGGTGGTGTATCTGGATACGGCAGAGTATCTTTTGGTATCAGAGGATGCCCTGGAGCATGTTGACGCCCTGCGGGATTATCTGAAGCCCTCTGTTAAGGTGTGTGTTTGTCAGGCAAAGGGTGGTGTTAAGGATGCGGCAAAATACCTGGATGTCCACGGCGATTTGCCCGAACTCCGGGACTGGAGCGTGTCGGGATAATTTTTTGCGAAAAAATGATGAAAAATGAAAAATAATCCTTGACAAATAAAAAGGTGTTTGTTATTATAAGCGAGCGCTTCCGGCAGGGGGCGCAAAAGCATGCCACGGACCGAAAGAAAAATGTAGAGAAAAGTAAAAAAGTTCTTGACAAGCCTAAGGTTGTGTGGTAGACTGAACAAGCTACCCGCTCAGCG